>NZ_JAJOND010000001.1:3972244-4277801 GCF_024700055.1 Rhizobacter sp. J219 | reverse complement strand
GTGAGCCTGAACGAAGTGGTGCAGTTCGCCGGTGAAGAGTGGCTCTTCTACCCGTCGCCCAAGGTCGACGTGGCACTGATCCGCGCCACGCTCGCCGACGAGAAGGGCAACCTCTCGATGGACAAGGAAGGCGTGCTGCTCGAAACCCTCTCGGTCGCGCAGGCGGTGAAGGCCAACGGCGGCATCGTGATCGCACAGGTCGAGCGCATCGTGAAGGCGGGCTCGCTGCACCCGAAGTCGGTGAAGGTGCCGGGCCTCGTCGTCGACCACGTGGTGATCGGCAAGCCCGAGAACCACATGCAGACCATCAGCACGCAGTACAACCCGGCGCTGGCCGGTGACATCCGCGTGCCGGTGAGCGCCATGAAGCCGATGCCGCTCGATGCGCGCAAGGTGATCGCCCGCCGCGCCGCCGCCGAGCTGATCGAGGGCGCAGTGGTGAACCTCGGGATTGGCGTGCCGGCGGGCGTGCCGGCGGTGGCCCATGAAGAAGGCCTGGGCGATGCCTTCGAGCTGTCAGTCGAGTCCGGCGTCAACGGCGGCGTGCCGCAGATGGGCGGCGACTTCGCGCTCTCGCTCAACGCCGAGTCGATCATCGAGCAGCCGCTGCAGTTCAACTTCTACGACGGCGGCGGCATCGACGTGAGCTGCCTGGGCCTCGCGCAGGCCGATGCGAGCGGCAACGTCAACGTCAGCAAGTTCAGCGGCCGGCCGGTGGGCTGCGGCGGCTTCATCAACATCACGCAGAGTGCGAAAAAGCTCGTCTTCTGCGGCACCTTCACCGCCGACGGGCTGGAGCTTCAGATCGGCGGCGGCCTGCTCAAGGTGACGAAGGAAGGCGCGCACCGCAAGTTCATCTCGCAGGTCGAGCAGATCACCTTCAGCGGCCCGGGCTCGGTGCAGCGCGATCAGACGGTGCTCTTCATCACCGAGCGCGCGGTGTTCCACCTCACCGCCGACGGCCTGGAGCTGACCGAGGTTGCGCCCGGCATCGACCTCGAGCGCGACGTACTCGCGCACATGGACTTCAAGCCGGTGATGAAGAACGTGCGCACCATGGACCCGGGGATCTTCCAGGAAACATGGGGCGGCCTGGCGGATGCGATGCGGCATGCCAGGCCGCTGAAGTGACGCGCGCTCAGTGGTGGTGCTTGCGGGGCCGGGCTTGGTCGGGCCGGCTGTAGTCGCACACCCCCTCCGGGAAGATCTGCTTGAGCTTCGCCACCGCCTCCGCGTTGGGCATCCACGGCGCATAGGTGCCGTCGACCAACGCACGCTCGACCGGCTTGAGCGCGCACTGGTAGATCCCGCCTTCGATCGGCGCGCCGGCCACGGTGCGTGAGGTGCCGTAGAGCGGGAAGCGCTGCGTGCACGGGCCCGGGGGCAAGCTGTCGAGGATGCCGTTCCACGCGTCGTCACCGGCGTAGATGAGCTGGCCGTGCACGTCGAAGCAGCTGTCGACCGCCCGCGCGGGCCGGTTGCGGGCGATGCCCTTCTTCGGGTTGGCGCGGATGTTGGCCATCCACTCGTCCATCACCGCAATCGCCTCCATCGACTGGCTCGCCTTCGGCTGGCCGGGCATGGTGTCGGTGAACCAGATCACCAGGTGGTCGGCGCGGCCCATCTTTTCCAGCACACGCTTTCGCACCGCGAACGACTGGTGCGAGTTGTGCATGTCGGCTTCGCGCTCCATGTACTGGCGGTGGTCGATGGTGGGCAGCGAGAGCTCGCCATCGAACACATGGCCCGAGGTGTAGGCCGCACGTGTGGCGATCGGGTCGCCCTTCGTGCGCGGCGCCCGCTGGTCGGGCGCGGGGCTCAAGCGCATGTTGCGGCGGCTCCACGGGTCGAAGTAACCCGGCTCGGTGAGCGCACGGTTGATCTCGGCCTGCGAGGTGCCGAAGAAGGGGAAGCCCTCCTGCACCATGTCGCTCGGGTGCTTCCAGCCTCCGACCTTGAAGTTGAGGTCGAGGAACTCGTCGGGCGTGATCCTGCCGTCCTTCAGCGAGCGCAGGCCGTACTGCACGCCGACGTTGTCCCAGGTCGGGCGGGCCGCGCCGGTGGCGTCGACGCCGTAGACGTTGCGCAGGTCGTCGTAGTGCGTCCAGCGGATGGCGGCGATGGCGCTCTGCGGCTCGTAGAGCTGCTGGTTCGGCGCCTGCCCGTACCAGGGGTTCATCGCCAGCGGCGTGAGGCCGCGCCAGGCCGGCACGCACTCGGTGGTGCCCGGCGCCGTGCTGTAGCCGAGCGCGGTCTTGAGCGGCGCGAGCGCATCGTTGACACGCGCGAAGCCTTCCTCGGCGTTGAAGCCGACGAGCCAGCTGCGGTTCTTCGTGACGCGCCACTTCGGATTGGTGCGGTCGGTCGCGTCCATGTAGTGCTCGAGCAGCTCGCAGTCGCCCACGTGGATGGTCTGCGTGACCATGTCGGGGTACGACTGCACCGGCAGCGCGGCGTCGAGGATGCCCGGCTGGTTCTGCTGCAGGATGTATTGCTGGATCGCACCGCCCGAGCCGCCCAGGCCGTAGGTGTAGAGCGGCACGCCGTAGCGCTCGACGAAGCGCTCCTTGGTCATCATCGCGGTCTCGGCGGCCAGCCGCAGGTTGTAGTGCGTGCCGGTGTTGTTGCCGCTCGAATGCACGATGGCCGTGCCGGTGCGCAGGATGTCGGCGTTCATCGCGCCGCCATGCAGCGTGCCCTGCGTGTGGCCCACCGCCACGCCGCCCTGGAACCAGTACTGCAGCCGCTTGTTCCACAGGCTCAGGTCGGGCGAGGCGGGGTTCTCGCCGCGCAGGGCGAGCATCGCGAAGCTGTAGAGGAAGCGGTTGATGGTGCCGCGCTCCTGGCGCACGATGAAGTCGACCTCGCGTCCGTCGGCGAGCGTGGTCTTCGCCATGTCGGCGGGCGTGGAGCCGTCGGTGGGCAGCGGGCGCCACTGGTTGGCGGTGCTGCGGTACACGTAGCTGACGAAGGTCTCGATCGAGCAGGTCTTGCTGTAGCCGATGCGTGCGCCGCTCGCGTCGAACACCGGGAAGCCAGGGCCTGTGGCCGACTCGACCAGCGGCTGCCGGCCCACCGCGCCTTGCGTGGTGGTGCAGACGAAGGGCTCCTGCTGCGGGCCCGAGAAGATGGGGCCGGTGATGGGGTGGTTGGTGAGCACGAGGCGGTCGCGCAGCAACGAGCCCAGCACCTTGTGCCGCACCTCCAGCACGTTGCGGCCTTCCACCAGGCCGGTGACCACGCCTTCCAGGCCCTCGGCGGTGGGCGCGAGCACGCCGCGCACGCGCTTGCCGTTGACCCACAGGTCCAGCTTGTCGCGCAGCCCCGCGGGCGCGCGCACCGCGATGCGCGCATCGCCGCCCGACACGTATTGCGGCGGACTGGAGAGCACGGTCAGCTCGACCGGCCCGTGGCGGTCGCTGCCGTGGTTGCCGCGCTCGCCGTCGCGCGCATCCGATCCTGCGGACTGCGCCGTCTCGCGCGCACCGTCATCGCTGTCGCTGGCCTCACGGCCCCCATCACTGCCGCCACCACATGCGGCCAGCAGGAACACGCTGGCGGCAGAGACGGCCTGAACCTTCCAGGTCTTCATGGTGCTGTCTCCTTCGGCCCGGTCGGGCCTTGTTGGTTGTTTGGTCTTTGAACTTAGCCGCACGGGAGACGGCGGCCTACCGGTATTACGCGGGGGGCCCGGAAGCACTGTCGACCCATAAGCAATAAAGCGGCGGGCATCCAAAACATTCCGCTCTGCGCGCAGGGCTCCTGGTTATCGCACGGACCTACGCCGACTGCGGGATAGCCCGCAAACGGCACACCCTCCAATTACTTAAATTCAATAAGCAATTCGGCAAGATGTCGCCACGCCGGAACGCACGCCTTAGGGACTTCCGAGCTGCCACACAGAGCGGCCATCGCCAGGAGACATCGCATGCACGCACCACGACTTTCACCAGCCGCGCTGGCGGCCACCACCTTGCTCGCCGCACTCGCCGGCTGTGGCGGCAACGACGACGAACCGGCCGGCTTGCCGCGCCTCGCCGCCGCCACGCCGGCCACGCTGAGCGGCACCTGCGCCGACCTCGCGTCGCGCCTCACGTTCGCCAACACGACCATCACCTCCACCACCGACGTGCCCGCCGGCACGCTGACGGTGGGCGGCCAGCCGATCGCGCAGCACTGTCGCGTGGTCGGCTCGATGTACCCGCGCACCAGCAGCGTCGACAACAACGCCTACGCGATCGGCTTCGAGATGCGCCTGCCGAACAACTGGAACGGCCGATTCTTCTACCAGGCCAACGGCGGCATCGACGGCAACGTCGTCACCGCCACCGGCGCGGTCAACGGGGGCGCCGGCCTCACGAATGCGCTGCACATGGGCTTTGCGGTGATCAGCTCCGACGCCGGCCACAGCGCCGCGCTCGGCCCCAACTTCGGCATCGACCCGCAGGCCCGCCTCGACTACGGCTACCAGGCGGTGCAGAAGCTCACGCCCATGGCCAAGAGCCTGATCCAGACCGCCTACGGCAAGCAGCCTGACCGCTCCTACATCGGCGGCTGCTCCAACGGTGGGCGCCACACCATGGTGGCGATGAGCCGCTTCGCCGAGCAGTACGACGGCTTCCTCGCCGGCGCACCAGGCTACAACCTTCCCAAAGCGGCGATTGCCAACATCTTCGGTGCGCAGCGATATGCGTTGATCGACCCGGCCAACCTTGCCAACGCCTTCACCGCCGCCGAGCGCACCACCGTCGCCAACGCGGTGCTCGCCCGCTGCGACGCGCTCGACGGCGCCACCGACGGCCTGGTGCAGGACGTGGAAGCCTGCCGCACCGCCTTCAACTTCGCGACCGACGTGCCCACCTGCACCGGCGCCCGCGACGGCAGCTGCCTCACCACCTCGCAGAAGGTCGCCATCGCGCCGATCTTCAGTGGCGCGACGACCAGCACCGGCCGTTCGTTCTACGCGAGCTTCCCCTACGACCCGGGCATCGCGAGTGGCGGCATTCCGTTCTGGGAGTTCACCGCCCCGGTGCTGCTCGACACCGGCGGCGTCGCCCAGATCTGGAAGGTGCCGCCCGAGCCCGTGGCCGGCTTCAACGGCGCGGCCTTCGCGCTCAACTTGAACATCGACCTCGCACTGCAGTGGATCGAGACGACGAACGCAACCTACACCGAGTCGGCGATGAGCTTCATGACGCCGCCCAACCCGACGCAGCTCTCCACGCTGAAGAACCGTGGTGCGAAGGTGATGGTCTACCACGGCGTGGCCGACCCGATCTTCTCGGTGGATGACACCAAGGCCTGGTACGACGGCGTGCGCGGCCGCAACGGCGGTGACGCGAGCGACTTCGCGAAGTTCTACCGCGTGCCCGGCATGGCGCACTGCTCGGGCGGCCCGTCCACCGACCAGTTCGACATGCTGACGCCGCTGGTGGCGTGGGTCGAGCAGGGCACCGTGCCCGAAGCGGTGACCGCCACCGCCCGCGGCACCGGCAACGCCGCCGGCGCCAACCTCGAAGTGCCGACCGCCTGGGGTGCCAGCCGCACCCGGCCGCTGTGCCCCTACCCCAAGGTGGCGCGCTACAACGGCACCGGCGATGTGAACCTGGCGGCCAGCTTCAGCTGCCAGTGACACGCGCCTGACGGCACACGGCCGGCGCCTCGCGGCAGCCGGCCGGGCTCAGCCGGGCAGGCGGCTCAATCGAAGATGTCGGACAGCCACGACTTGCGGCGCGGGTAGCCGCCGTGGCCGTGCTTGCGGAAGTCGGAGTCCTCGAACTCCGGCCGGCGCACCGGCTGCACGGCCGCGGGCTGCGGCGGCGCTGCTTCCCGCGCCGAGCGTTCGATCAGCTTGTCCAACTCGCCACGGTCGAGCCAGACACCGCGGCACTGCGGGCAGTAGTCGATCTCGACGCCTTGCCGGTCGGTCATGGCGAGCGTTGCATCGGGGCAGGACGGGCATTTCATCGGGTCGTCTTTCGCGTGGTGGAAACCCGCTTGGTGACCCGATCGGCGCCGCGAGTTCCGGCGCGTCGCCAGAGAATCTTCAGGCTCGCGCCAGCGCCGCCGCCGGCACCGCGGTGGCGGCACTGCCGACACCCGACCCGTCGGTCCTGTTGACGCTGCACATCACCACCAGCTCAGCGCCCACCGGCATCACGTAGGCCATCTTCTCGACCGGCACCTTCGTCTGCGGGTGCAGGCTCCTGAACTCGATCCAGCCGCCGCCGGCATCGGCCGCGGCAAAGGTCTTGGCGTTCAGCTCGTCGATGTTGACGCCGGGCGCGGCCACAGCGGGTTTGTCGGCCTTGCTCGGGTCCATGCCGAAGGCGCGGAAATAGCCCTTGCGGTCGAGCACGATGATGAAGAGGTCGCGGTCGACGAAGCCACCGTCGCGGGTGTGGAAACGCGCCACCGCCGTCTGCAGGCCGCTGCTGGCGATCAGGGACGCGGCCTTCTCCACCAGCGCACGCGCTTCGTCGGCACAGCCCTGACGCAGCTTCATCGTGCCCACGCTCGCCGACAGCTGGCGCGCCTGCTCGCGCAGGCGCTCGGCCGATTTCACCGAGCTGTCGACCATGCGGGCGTTGCTCTGGGTGATGCCGTCCAGACTCTGCACCGAATGCTCCATGCCCTGCAGGCCGCTCTGCTGCGCGGCGCTCGATTCGGAGATCACGCGCGCCTTGTCGGCCACCTGCGCAATGCCGCGCATCACCGACTGCAGCGACTGGCTGGCCTCGCGGATGCGCGACATGCTCGTCGTCACCTCGGCGGCCGAGCCCTCGATCAGCACCTTCACCTCGGTGGCCGCCTGCGCGCAGCGCTGCGCGAGCGTGCGCACCTCGCTCGCCACCACCGCGAAGCCGCGCCCCGCCTCGCCGGCACGCGCCGCTTCCACCGCGGCGTTGAGCGCGAGGATGTTGGTCTGGAAGGCGATGCCGTTGATGACGCCGATGATGTCGGTCATCTGGCCCGAGCGCTGCTCCAGGCCCTGCATCGACTGCACGGCCGAGGCCACGATCGCCGTGCCGCCTTCGGCTGCATGGCGCACGCTGGCGGCCAGGCCGTCGGCCTCTTGCGCATCGCTCGCGTTGACCTGCACGGTGGTCACGAGCGAGGCCATGCTCTCCGACGTCTGGTGCAGGCTCTTCGCCTGCGCTTCGGTGCGGTCGTGCAGCTCGTGCGCGCTCAGCGAGAGGCGGTCGCCGGCCATCGCCACCAGTTGCGCCTCGCTGCGGATGGTGGACACGAGCTGCGAGAAGCGGCGCGTCATCGCCTCCATGTCACGCGCCATGTCGGCCAGTTCGTCGCGACCAGGCAGCACACGCGACTGCGTGAGGTCGCCGGCGCAGAGCGCTTTCACCATCTCGTCGAGCGCACGCAGTGCGTGGCTCAGGCTGAAGTGGAAACACAGCGCCACATAGACCCACAGTGCGGCCGCCGCCGCGGCGAACGGCCGCGCGGCGGCACCACCGACCAGCAGCAGCACCGCCACCGCGACCAGCGGCGCGGCGAGCAGTGCCAGCTTGCCGGGCAGGCGCAGCCGCTGCATTGCAGCAATGCCGGGTCGCCACCACCAGGACAGGAAACGAGAGCGCATGCGGACCTCCGTCTGGGCCAGGTTCATCCGCTCGTTATCGGCGCCGCCTCCCCCGAACTGAATGCCGCCCCCGCGTTCCTGGTGCGGCTATCGGAACACCCGCGCGCCTGGCGAGCGGTAGAGTCGATTCACGCCACAAACGACACACCAGGAGAGGCCCATGAGCATCGACGCCCCCACCTCACGCATCACCTCGCGCTTCAACCGCAAGAGCACCGCCCTCGACGTGGTGGAAGGCCTCTCGCTCGCCGGCCGCCACATCCTCGTGACCGGCGGTGCCGCGGGGCTGGGGCTGGAGACCTCGCGTGCCCTGGCGCGCGCCGGTGCGAGCCTCACCCTCGCGGTGCGCGACATGGCCCAGGGCGACGCCGCGGCCACCGCGCTGAGCGGCGACACCGGCAACCCGAAGATCCGCGTCGCGCGGCTCGACCTGGCCGACCTGGCGAGCGTCAAACAGTTCAGCGACGACTGGCGCGCCCGCGACGAGCCGCTGCACGTGCTCATCAACAACGCCGGCATCATGGCCTGCCCGCTGACGCGCAATGCGCACGGTTGGGAGTCGCAGTTCGCCATCAACCACCTCGGCCACTTCGCGCTCACCCGCGCGCTGCTGCCGGTCCTGCTGAAGAGCGAAGCGCCGCGCGTGGTGGCCCTGAGACCGTCGGGCCACCGGCTGAGCCCGATCGTGTTCGACGACATCCATTTCGAGCGCCGCGACTACAACAAGTGGAAGGCCTACGGCCAGGCCAAGACGGCTAACGCGCTGATGGCGCTGCACCTCGACACGCTGCACGCGAAAGACGGCCTGACCGCCAACGCGGTGCACCCCGGCGGCATCCAGACCGGCCTGTCGCGCCACATCACGCGCGAAGAGATGGAGGCGATGGGCTGGGTCAAGCCCGGTGCCGAGCCCGGCTACCTGCCGCCCGGCTTCAAGACCCCCGAGCAGGGCGCGGCCACCACGGTGTGGGCCGCCACCGCGCCCGAGCTGCAGGGCCACGGCGGGCTCTACCTCGAAGACTGCAACGAGGCCGTGCCCTCGCCCGAAGGCGAACGCCGCTACGGCTACGTGCCGCACGTGCGCGACCGCGAGGCGGCGGCCAAGCTATGGGCGGTGAGCGAGGCGATGCTCGCGCAGGCCGGCTTGGCATGACGGTGTGCAGGCAGCCGCTACCACAGGATCGGACTGCCCCCAAAAAATCACACTGTGCACCGGGTGGAGAGGCCGCCAATTCGCTACGCTCTGGCTTGAAACTGCCCAAGCCCAGACCATGCCTGTCCTGCATTCGCCGCACGCCACTGTTGTCGGCGCCGCCCTCACCTGTGCCCTGATCCTCACCGGCTGCGCCTCGCCCCGCACACCCATCGCCGACTACACCCCGCCCACCAGCGGCCCGACGGCCAAGCTTGTGATGCGCGGCTATGGCGCCGATGTCTACGGCGTTTTCATCTTCGCCGACAGCACCACCTGCACGCAACAGCAGTTCGCCGGCCGAGGCCGGCGCGATGGCGAGCCGCCCAAGTCCGTGCAGATTGCCGCCAACCAGTGGGTCACCCTCGACTTCATGACCTTCGACAACACGCGCCGCACTTCCTGCCGCATACGCTGGTCGTTCCAGCCGGTCGCCGACCGCACCTACCTCGTCTCAGGCATGGCCAACACCACGCATTGCGCCGCGCGGATCTACAACGCCACCAACCCTGACGACATGAAGCTCGAGTCCACCGCCATCCAGCGCAACTCGGGCGCAACCCTCTGCATGAGCATCGCCGACGCGCAGGAACGCAAGAAGCGCCTGACCGAGGCCAACCCCGTGGCCACGAGCAGGGACGAGCCGATGCTCACCCCCGCCGCCACCGCCGATGACCTGAAAGGGCTGATCAAACCATGACCCTGCTGCCTGCCCGCGTGCACCTGGCTGCCGCGGGGTTGTTGCTCACGGTGGGCGCGGCGCACGCCCTCACACCCGCCGAAGTGTTTGCCCGCGTGTCGCCCAGCGTCTGGCGCGTGACCACCTACGACCGCGATGGCCTGCCGCTTGGACAGGGCAGCGGCGTGGTGACCGGGCCGGAAGCCGTGGTGACCAACTGCCACGTGCTGCGGCGCGCCCAGCGCGTGGCAGTGCGCCACGAGAAAACGACGATCACCGCCACCTTGTCGCATTGGGACGTGCAACGCGACGTCTGCCAGCTCAAGGCCCCGGGCCTGGTGGCACCCACCGTGACGTTTGCCGACACCGCCCGCCTGAACGTCGGGCAAGACGTCTACGCCATCGGTCACCCGAAGGGCCTGGACCTCACCATGAGCGCCGGGCTGATCTCGTCCTTCCGGCGCAACGAGAACAGCCAGCTGGTGCTGATCCAGACCTCGGCCGCCGTGTCGGCTGGCTCGAGCGGCGGTGGGCTCTTCGACAACACGGGTCGGCTGATCGGCCTCGTCACCATCGGCTCGGTCGGTGCCGACACGCAGAACCTCAACTTCGCCATCCCCGTCGACTGGGTGCGCGATCTGCCCGAGCGCCACGCCCGCCTGAACCCACCCGCCACGGCAGCCTCTGGCGCCACCGCGGCAGCGTCTGGCGCGACAACGGCAACGACAACGACATCGGCACCAGCGCCGACACCCAAACCGCGACCCACCCCGGCGAGCGGCCAGCACGAGACCGCCACCACGGCGCTCAACGACCTCAGCCGGCTGCCCTATGCCAGCGACCGCATGCGCGAGCGCTACAGCCAGTTCCTGACCCGCCCCCTGCCGCGGGCGTTCGTCATCTCGGAAAGCGGCGACTGGCGCCTGGCGTGGGGCAAGTCGAGCAGCGGATCGAGCGGCCCGCCGGCAGAGCGCGCGCTGAAGGAATGCGAGGCGCTCAAGCGCGCCCGGTGCTTCGTCTACGCCGTGGACAACGAAGTGGTGTACCAGGGGCCGTGATGCCCGGGCAGGCGCTCAGCCCGCGTCTGCCAGCACCCGCCGCACCCAGGCCACAACGTCGGCGATCACCTCGCCGCGGTTGGTCTCGTGCAGCACCTCGTGGCGCGCACCGGGGTAGACCTTGACGGTGATGTCGGTCGCCCCCGCGGAGCGGAAGCGTTCGACCAGCGGCTCGAAGTACGCGAGCTTGCGGTGCATCGCGTCTTCCGCGCCGACGAAGAAAAAGAGCGGCATCGTCGGCGGCACCACGCGGAAGGCGCCCGGCGCCGTGGTGCGCGCGTACGCCGCATACATCGACTGGCGCGACTTCACGTTGAGGCGGTGGCCGCACAGCGGGTCGGCGATGTAGGCGTCGACCTGCGCCTCGTCGCGGCTCAGCCAGTCGTAGGGCGTGCGCCGCACCTCTGCGGGCTTGGCCGACTTGTCCTGCAGCTTCCACGCCGACGCGTTGCCGGCTTCGGCCAGGTCGAGCGCCACGGTGCCGGTGAAGGCGGCGGCATCGACCCGCGCCGCATGGTCGAGCAGGTACACCTTGACCGCGAACGAACCCATGCTGTGCCCGATGAGGATCAGCGGCACGCCCGGGTGGCGCGCCCGGGCGAACTCGCTGACCCGCCCCATGTCGGCCACCAGGCCGGCGAAGCCGCGCGGCCCGAGTTCGCCTTTTTCGTGGCGGCGCAGCGCCTCTTCGCCGTGGCCACGGTGCTCGTTCGCATAGACCGCCACGCCGTGGGCGGCGAGCGCTTCGGCCAGCGCGCGGTAGCGGCGCGCATGCTCGCCCATGCCATGCGCGATCTGCACGATGCCGCACACGGGGGAGGCGCCCGTCCAGACGTGCACGTCGATCGGGTGGCCATCGTCGGCGACGAGGCAATGGGAGGTTTCGAGCACGGTCATGGCGCCGTCAACCGAGCTGCGTGACGATCCACAGCCACACCGGCGCGGTGAGCGCAAACGCAAACGTCGACACGGTGATGGTTGCGGTGGTCTCGCCTTCGAGCGTGCCGTAGCGCTGCGCGAAGATGAGCGCGTTGTTTCCGGAGGGGAGCGCCGCGGCCATCACCACCACCGACAGCGGCAGGCCCGACAGGCCGAAGCCCCAGTGCCCCACCACCAGCACCACGGCGGGCAGCAGCACCAGCTTCCACAGCGACAGGCGCAGCGCTCCGGCCAGTGAGCCTTGCAGGCCGTATTGCGCGAGCGACAGGCCGATCAGCACCAGGCACAGCGGCACCACCGCATTGCCGAACTGCAGCAGCACCTCGTCGAGCAGCGCGGGCGTGGGCGCCCCGAGCGCATTCCACAAGAGACCGGCGAGGATGGGCAGCACCACCGGGTGGATGATGGTCTTGCGGGCGGTGTCGAGCAGCATGCGGCCGATGTGCGCATCGGCATCGCCGCTGCGGGCACGTTCGCGGGCGAGGTCGAGTTCGACCAGCGCGGTGAGCACGGTCAGCAGCGTGAGTGCATGCAGGCTCACGATCGCCACGTGGATGGGCAGCCCCTGCTCGCCGAACATCGCCGCTGCCATCGGGATGCCCAGCTGCACCGTGTTGCCGAAGCTCGCGGTGATCGCGCGCACGCTCGGGCCGGCGGTGGGCAGGCCGGGCTGGCGGCGCTGCCAGAGGTAGAGGCCGACCATCAGCAGCACGATCGGCACGAAGAAGGCCGCGAGCGTGCCCCAGGGCAACGTCGCGAAGTCGATGCGCGACGTGGTGCGAAAGAGCAGCGCCGGCACGAAGATGTAGAAGGCCGCGTAGCCCAGCACGCGCGCCGGGTCGTCCTCGCCCAGCCAGCGCTTGCGCCCCGCCCAGTAGCCGATGGCCACCATCAGCAAGATGGCGACGAGCTTGAGCAGGATGACGGAATACATCGGGAGCGGTCAGCGGCGCGTGGTCAGCGCGCGGGGGCGAAGCGGTGCACGTGGCGCGCACCGTGTGCGAGGTCTCAGCAGCGGTTCAGAAGAAGTAGCCGACGATGTAGATGCCGCCGTGGTTGCCCTTGAGTTCGGGCGCACCGGGGAAGGTCTTGGAGTCGAACTTCTCCGACACGTAGCGCAGCTTGATGCCCAGGTTGCGGCCGATCGTGAACTCGCCTTCGACCACCGTGCCCCATGCGGGCTTGAAGTCTTCGCTCGGCACCGTGCCGCTCGCCGCACCCGACGAGCGCGTGCGGGCCTTGGCGGTGTAGCGCGCGCCGCCACCGACGCGGAAGGTGTCGGTGAGGCGGTAGTGGCCGAGGAATTCGGCGGGGTAGCGATCGAACTTCACGTCGCCGTTGGAGGCCGTGACGCCGTCGACGTGGTAGCCGATCAAGGCCTGCGCCGACACCAGCGGACTGAAGCTCATCTCAAGCCCGGTGGTGAATGCGATCAGGCCGCCGGCGCGCACCTTCTCGGAGTCGCCGTTGTCATAGACGACGCGTGCCACCGTGTCGCCGCCGAAGGTGAAGCCCATGCCGACGAGCGGACGCACCACCGGCTGAGCCCACACCGCCTGGGCAGCGCCCAAGGCCAGCACGGCGACCGCGAGATTCTTCTTCATGCACCACCTCCTGGATGAATCGGACAACAGGTCGCGTCGATTGTGCAGCAGCCCTCAAGCCGCCTTCTTCGGCGCGGCCTTCTTGGCCGGCGCCTTCTTGGCGACCATCTTTTTCGCCGGAGCCGCCTCCTCCGCTGCGGCCACCTTGGCGGGTGCGGCCTTGGCCGCCGCCGTCTTGGCCGGCGGCGCCTTGCCCGCGCGGGGCTGGAACTCGAAGCTCACCTTGCCTTCCTTCTTGTCGAAGGCGAGGAAGGCCTTGAACTTGCGCCGCGTCTTGTTGGAGACGAAGTTCTCCAGCAGGTCGGTCTTGCCGGTGGCGAGCAGCTTGGTCATCTGCTCGCGCGCCACCGGCTGCTGCAGGATGATCTTGCCGCTCTTGAAGTCGCAGGTGACGTTGGCGCCGACCGCGTGCTCGCAGACGTAGCTCGTGCCGTGTTCGTACACGCGGCCCTGGTCCTTCGGGCAATGGCCGAGCGGCTCCTGACCGGAGAAGTCGACCGGCTCTCCGGACTCCCCTTCCTTCTTCGCGTCTTCGCCGAAATCGAACTCGAGCTTCCAGTTCTTGATCTCGTCGTCGAACACCAGCTTGAGACTCGGCGGTGAACGGCCAACCCGCCTTGGAGCGGAAGCCTTCAAGCGGACCGATCTTCTTGTTCACCAAGAAGTCTTCGACCTCGTGCAGCTCGAAGCTGCGTCCACCGGGGATCTTGCCGATGGAGAAGCCGCAGCCTTCGCCATCACCCGACTTGCCGGTGCAGGTGAAGCGACGGTAGTTCTCCTTCACCACGCCGCCGCAGTTGGGGCAGGGCGCCTTGAGCGTGGCGTAATCGCCGGGAATGGTGTCGCGGTCGTATTCCTTGGCCTTGGCGACGATGCGCTGCGTCATGGCCGCGATCTCGGCCATGAATTTGTCGCGGCTCAGCTTGCCCTTCTCCATCTCGGACAGCTGGAACTCCCAGTTGCCGGTGAGTTCGGGCTTGGTCAGGTCTTCCACGCCCAGGCCGCGCAGCAGCGTGGCGAGCTGGAAGGCCTTGGCGGTCGGGACCAGCTCGCGCCCGTCGCGGTGGATGTACTTCTCGAGGATCAGGCCTTCGATGATGGCCGCGCGTGTGGCCGGGGTGCCCAGGCCCTTCTCCTGCATGGCTTCGCGCAGCTCGTCGTCGTCGATCAGCTTGCCGGCGCCTTCCATCGCCGAGAGCAGGGTGGCTTCGGTGTAGCGCGCGGGCGGCTTGGTCTTGAGCGCGTTGACATCGACCGCCTCGGTGCGCACCACCTCGCCCGGCGCTACCGCCACGAGGTTGGCGTCGTCTTCCTGCGCCTCGCGGCCGTACACCGCCAGCCAGCCCGGCTTGACCATCACCTTGCCGTTGGTCTGGAAGCTGTGGCTCTTGCCACCGGCCTCGACCGTGCTGATGCGGGTCGTGACCTGGAACTCCGCCGGCGGGAAGAACACCGCGAGGAAACGCTTGACCACCATGTCGTAGAGCTTGGCCTCGACCTCGGTGAGGCTCTTGGGCGCGACGAGCGTCGGGATGATGGCGAAGTGGTCCGACACCTTGGTGTTGTCGAAGATGCGTTTGTTGGGTTTGACGTAACCCTCCTTGATCGCCTTCTTCGCATGCGTCGACAGCGCCTTGAGCGGGCCGGGCATGTCTTCGGTTGCAATCATCTCCATGGTGTTCTTCACCACGGCCACGTAGTCCTCGGGCAGGTGCTTGCTGTCGGTCCGCGGGTAGGTCAGCGCCTTGTGCTTTTCGTACAGCGCCTGCGCGATGCTGAGCGTGGTCTTGGCCGAGAAGCCGAAGCGCGAATTGGCCTCGCGCTGCAGTGTGGTCAGGTCATACAAGCCCGGCGAGCTTTGCGTGCTGGGCTTGCTCTCTTCCGTCACGGTGGCGGGCTGGCCACGCACCGCCTCGGCGATCGCCTGCGCGGTCTTCGCGTCCCACACGCGGTCGGCACGCAGTTCGGCGTCGTCGGCGTTCTTCTTCCACTTGGGATCAAACCACTTGCCTTCGTACTCGCCGGCCTGGGCGGCGAAGCTTGCCTTGATTTCCCAGTAGTCGCGCGCCACGTGCTTGCGGATCTTTTCCTCGCGCTCGACCACGATGCTGAGCGTGGGCGTCTGCACGCGGCCGACGGTGGTGAGGAAGAAGCCACCGTCGCGCGAGTTGAAGGCGGTCATCGCGCGGGTGCCGTTGATGCCCACCAGCCAGTCGGCTTCCGAGCGGCTGCGCGCGGCTTCGGCCAGGCCCTGCAGTTCCTTGTCGGAGCGCAGGTTCTCGAAGCCCTCGCGGATGGCCTGCGGCGTCATGCTCTGCAGCCACAGTCGCCTGACCGGGTGCTTGCTCTTCGCGTGCTGCTGGATCAGGCGGAAGATCAGCTCGCCCTCGCGCCCCGCGTCGCAGGCGTTGATGAGTTCGGTCACGTCCTTGCGCTTGACGAGCTTGACGATCGCGTTGAGCCGCCCCTTGCTCTTGTCGATCGGGTTCAGCTCGAAATGCGGCGGGATCACCGGCAGGTTGGCAAAGCTCCACTTGCCGCGCTTGACGTCGTATTCCTCCGGCGCCTTGATCTCCAGCAGGTGGCCCACCGCCGAGGTCACGATGTGGTGCTCGCCTTCGAAATACTCGTCGTGCTTGTCGAACTTGCCGGCGACCGGCGTCAGTGCGCGCACGATGTCCTGCGCGACCGACGGCTTCTCCGCAATGATCAAAGACTTGCTCATGGCTCTTTCTGTGTTCTGGATGCCGGGGTCGCCGGCGCTCTCTCTACAATCCGGGCTCTCGCGCGCATGCGTGCGCACATGTACGCGCACACACGCACGCGCGCACCCATGAATTCAATGTACCCAAACAGAACGATGACGCAAGCCCGCCGCGCCGCCAGCCCCACCCTCGCCACGAAGGCGCCTTCTGGCGGCAAGCGCATCCAGGTCCGCCGCAGCGGCGTGCACGGCAAGGGCGTGTACGCCATCGCCCCCATCGCCAAGGGCGAGACCATCATCGAATACAAGGGCGAGACCATCTCCTGGCCCGAGGCGCTGCGCCGGCACCCGCACGACCCCAACGACCCGAACCACACCTTCTATTTCTCGCTCGACAGCGGCGATGCGATCGATGCCAACGTGGGCGGCAACTCGGCCCGCTGGATCAACCACGCCTGCAACCCCAACTGCGAGGCGGACGAGCAGAATGGCCGTGTGTTCATCAAGGCCTTGCGGGCCATCAAGCCGGGCGAGGAGCTGTTTTACGACTACGGCCTCACGATTGATGAGCCCTACACGGCCAAGTTGAAGAAAGAATACGAGTGCCGCTGCGGCGCGAAGAATTGCCGCGGCACCATGCTGTCGCCGAAACGCTGAAGGTCGCTGACCGATGAGCCAGAGCCACGCATTGCAATGGGGTGCCGAGTCGCTGTGGCAGCGGCTGGAGCCGCTGTTGCCCGGCCTGAGCATCGAGGTGGTGGCGCGCAGCGTCTCCACCAACAGCGCACTGCTTGAACGGGCGCGCGTGCGGGCCGAGCCGCCGACCGACGAGCTGGTGCAGGTGCGCCGCAGCGTCGAGAGCGGCGCGTTCGGCCGCCGCGCCGCTGACGTCCAGCCCTGCTTGCTGGTGGCCGAGCACCAGACCGGCGGCCGGGGCCGTCTAGGGCGCACCTGGCAATCCAGCGTCGGCGCCTCGCTGACGTTTTCTTTGTCGCTGCCGCTCAATCCGGCCGACTGGTCGGGCCTGTCGCTGGCGGTCGGCGTGGCGATCGCCGACGCGCTCGATCCCACCGGCCCGGCCCCCCGCGTGGGCCTCAAGTGGCCCAACGACCTGTGGCTGATGGACCCGCAAGCGGCGCTTGGCGCTCCACCGGGGCGCAAGCTGGGCGGCATCCTGATCGAGACGGTGACGGCCGGGCCGGTACGCCTGGCGGTGGTCGGCATCGGCCTGAACGTGTTGCCGCAGCCGCTGGAAGACCTGAGCAGCGGCTACGCCTGCCTGCAGGAACTCGACGCCGCGACCAGCGCCCCGAGCGCTCTGGCGCAGGTGGCCGAGCCGCTGGTGAGAGCGCTGAAGGCGTTCGAGCAGCACGGCTTCGCCCCGTTTGCCGAACGCTACGCCGCCCGCGACCTGTTGCGCGGCCAGGTTGTCACCACCACCCAGGCGGGCGTGCCGACCGGCGTGGCCGCCGGCATTTCGCCCAAGGGCGCGCTGCTGGTGCGTGAAGGCGAGACGCTGCACGAGGTGAGCAGCGGCGAGGTGAGCGTGCGGCTCGGTCTGAGCGCCGAGGACAGCCGCTGATGCTGCGCCTGCTGGTTGTCGTGCTGCTGCTGGCCAACCTCGCGTTCTACGCGTGGACCCAAGGCATGCTCGACAACCTGACCGGCGTGCGGGCCCAGGGCGACCGCGAGCCCGACCGGCTGACGCGCCAGGTCAAGCCCGACACCATCCGTGTGGTCCCGGCCTCGGCCGTGGCGCTCGCGGCGGCCGCCGCCGAGACCCCGCCCGCCTGCCTGGAAGCCGGGCCCTACACACCGGCGCAAATCACCGCCGCCGAAGGCGTGCTGCAAACCGTGCTGCCGGCCGGTAGCTGGGCCAGCCTGAAGACCGAATCGCCCGGCGTGTGGATCGTCTACATGGGCAAGTACCCGAACCGCGAAGCGCTGCAGAAGAAGGCCGACGAACTGAAACGCCTGAAGATCGGCTTCGAGGAGTTGCGCAACGGGCCGCCCGAGCTGGCCGACGGCCTGGCCCTCGGCCGCTACGACAACCGCGCCGCAGCCGACAAGGCGCTGGCCGAAGTCACCCAGCGCGGCGTGCGCACGGCCCGCGTGATGCCGCTGTCGGCACCCGCCGTCACCCACAGCCTGCGCGTGGAGCGGGCTGACGCAACCCTGCAGTCCCGCCTGGCCGGGCTGCGCGCCGAGGCCCTGCTCGGCAAGGCGTTCATCCCCTGCGCCCGGCCCTGATCGGCTGACGCAGCGCGGCCAGCGCCGCCACCGCGAGCGCGAGGCCCAGCAGCCACATCCACCCGAGCGCGCCGCCCCCTTCGTCGCCCGACCTGCCCGGGGAAGGCGGCGACGCGGCATACGCCAGCGCGCCCGGCGCATCGAGCACGCCGGCACCGCAGGTGCTGGTGGTGCACACGCACACGTCGGGGTTGGCCGACGAGCATGCCGGCACGCCGCTCGACGACTGCACATGCGGCAGCGCCGTCGCGCGCAGGCCGGCGATGACCTGGGCCACCGTGAGCTGCTCGTTGACGCTCAGCATCAGGCTGACCACGCCCGACACCACCGGCGTTGCGAAGCTGGTGCCGAACACGTTGCCGTAGCTGTCGGCGCCCGGCGACTGCATGCCGGTGTTGAGCAGCGTGAGCAGGCCGTCGTCGACACCCGGGTCGCCGCCGACGGTCGAGACGGTGACCTGCGGGCCGAAGTTGGAATACGAGGCCTTGAGGCCGTCGCGCGCCAAGGCGGCCACGCCGACCACGCCGCTGCAGCTCGCCGGGCGTGTCACCGCGCCTCTCTCGTTGCCGGCCGCGGCGACCACCACCACGCCCAGGCTCGCCAGCTCGTTGACCGTGCTCTGGTAAAGGCTGCCGCAGGGCGCGCTGCCGCCGAAGCTGATGTTGACGATGCGCGCCGGGTTGAGGTTGACCGGCGCCCCCCGCCACCGTGAGGCCCGCGGCCCAGCGCATGCCGTCGGTGATGTCGAGCACCGTCGCCCCGCACTTGCCCGCCACGCGCACCGGCAGCACACGCCCGTTCCAGCTGATGCCGGCCACGCCGGTGGTGTTGTTCGTGGCGGCGGCGACGATGCCGCTGATGATGGTGCCGTGCCACGAGCTGGGCTGCTCGGGGCAGTCACCGAAGGCATCGGGGTTGCCGGTGATGTCGGCCTGCGAGACCCAGTCGCCCGGGTCGGACGGGTCGGTGTCGCGGCCATTGCTGTCGTTGGCGTACTCGACGTCGGTCACGAAATCGTGGCCGGCGAGCACACGGCCGGCGAGGTCGACATGCGGGGTGATGCCGGTGTCGAGCACGGCCACCACCGCAGTCGGGCGGCCGGTCTGGCGGGCCCAGGCGGCCTGCACGCTGGGCGCGCCGAAGCTCGGCAGTTGGCCGCCGGTCGTCTCACCCGCCGGACGCAGCCACCATTGGCCAAGGTCGGTCGGCGAGACGTAGGGGAAGTAGGTGTCGTTGGGCGTGGGCAGCGCCTGCAGCAGCCGTTCGCGGGTGTTGGGCTCGACCCATTCGACATCGGGGTGGGCACGCAGGCGCGCGGCCAGGGTGTGGGCCTCTGCGTCCGAGAGACGGCGGCCGAAGTGCAGGTGCTGCGCATCGCGCCCGGCCGGTCGCGTGCGCGCTTCGGTCATGCGCTCGTGCTGCAGCAGCCGCTGCAGGCGCTCGGTGTGCGCGGCCTGGTCGGTGGCGCTCAAGCGGGCCGCGCGTTCATGCGCAGGCGCGTCTCGCAACTTGACGATTAGGCCGTCGACCGGCGCGGCGTGCGCAACGCAGGCGGTCAGTCCTACCGCCGCCAGCACCGCAAATTGCCGACCGGCCTTGCTCCAATCCCCCATGGCGCGTTCTCCTTCAAGACGGGAGCGCCGCGGGGGAGTGTCACCTCATCGCCGGCGGCGCGACACCTTCAGGGAGCAAGCGCGGTTCCGCTGGATCTGCAGGGCCAACACCGCCATCGCGAGACCGGCCAGCCAGACGAGGCCCAAGCCCCCACCGCCGCCGCCACCCCCCGCCTCCGACGGCGAGCGGCGCGGCCCCGACGGTCATCGCCTGCTCCGTGGTGGATTGGGCGCCTGTGCTGTCGGTGACGGTGACGCTGACACGGAAACGCCCTGCGGCCGTCGGGGTCACCGTCACGGTCGGCCCGGTGGTGCTCGTGCCCAGGCTGGTGACGATGCCGCCGCCGTCGACGAGGGTCCACTGGTACGTCGTGAGAGTGCGCGGGCTCACGACGTAGCTGTTGGCGACGCTCAGCGTCAGCGCCTGCGTGGCTGCCGGCGTCGCGACGCTCTGGGTGATGCGGGCCTGCAGGCCGCGCTGGGCCGCGAGCACCGCAGCATTGGTGTCGAGCATGCCGGCACCACAGGTGCTGGTGGTGCAGTAGCACTCGTCCTGGGCGGTGTTGTCGGGCGCACGGCAGGTGGTGGTGGTCAAGCCGCCGCCGGTGTTGGGGAAGACTCGCGCGCTGCCCTGCAGCGCGGCACGCACCTCGCTGACCGTCATGCTCGAGTTCACCGAGAACATCAGGCCCACAGTGCCGGCTACCAGTGGTGCCGAAAAGCTGGTGCCGACGGCGGCGTTGTCGCCGTCGGTATAGGTCGAGGTCGACGGTGTGGTCGTACCACTGTTGGTGGCCGTGATGATCGGGTACAGGCAGGTGCCGGTCGTGTTCACGCAATTGCCGCCCGGTGCCGAAATGGCGACCTCCGACCCGAGATCGGCAAAGCCCACCTTGGTGCCGACGTGGCGCAGGCCGCTGACGGCGATCACGCCGCTGCAGTTTGCGGGCGAAGACACTGCCAGGCCGCCGCTGTTGCCGGCGGACGCCACGACCACGACACCTTGGGCGATGGCTGCGGTGATCGCGTTCTGATAGGTCGTCGAGCAAGCCCCGCCGCCACCCAGGCTCATGTTGATGACCTTCGCTGGGTTGGCGTTGGCCGGCACGTTGGGAACGGACAGTCCGGCTGCCCAGCGAATCCCCGCCGCGATATCGGAGGTGTAGCCGCCACACTTGCCGAGCACCCGCACCGGCAGCACGCGCACGTTGCGCCCGACGCTGGCCATGCCGACGGCGTTGTTGGTCAGGGCTCCGACCAGGCTGGCGGTCTGCGTGCCGTGCCAGCTGCTGTTTTCCACAAAACAATCGCTGGGGTCGAAATTGCCGCTGGAGAGATCCCCGCTGCTGACCCAATCCCCCGGATCCTCGGCGTTGGCGTCGTAGCCGTTGTTGTCGTTGGCCGTCGCCAACTCCTCGGCAGTGATATTGGAAGGGTCGCCGCCGACCATGTCGTAGCCAGCCAGCAGGTTGCCAACGCCCGCCGCGAGCAGATCAGGGTGGTCGAAACGCACGCCGGTGTCGAGCACGGCCACCACTACTGTGTTGCTGCCGGGGGTGGTGTCCCACGCGGTCTCGGCGTTGATTGCCGAAACCAGCGTCGGACTCGGCGGCTTCAGATACCACTGGCCTGACACCGGCCCGCCAATGCCCAGCAGAACCGAGTTGTAGCGCGGGTCGTCGGGCGCGGCCATGCGACGCTGTCGCAGATCTGGCTCTGCATATTCGACATCGGGCTGCGCCGCCAGCCGGCGGGCCAGGTCGGCCGAGCTGATGCCGGTGGCCCTAACGACTTGGGAGCGCTCGCTCAACGCTCGGCCGGAGCTGAGGCGCAACCCCATCCGCTGCCCAAGCGCCTGTGCACGCGAGACACCGGCGGATTGAGCCTGGGGACGCTCATTCAGCAGCGCGGAGCCGGCTTTGAACTGGACGATCACCCGCGCGTTCGGCGCGGCCGCCGGCGCACTCTGCGCCTGCAGCGGCGGCGAATGAAGGCCCAGCGGTGCCAGCAAGGCGAGGGCGACCGCGGCGGGCCAGGATTTGCGCATGAAGAACTCCTGTTGGAATTTGTGCCCGCTGAGCGCCACTCCATGGATTCCCCGGCGGCCAGCGTGGCGGCAAGTGTAGGCAGGCCCGTCGCGGCTGCGTTTCACCGCAGGCGGCAAATCACCGGACGGATACGCCCGGTTTCAAGAAAGTCGGGCCGGACATGAAAAAGGCCTCTTGCGAGGCCTTTTTGCTGCGGTGCGGTTATCGGAGAGCGGGCCGAGCGCCGGGCCGCTCCCAAGCCGGCCCGCATCCCCTCGGGGGATCGGCCGACGTCCCCGTCGGCCAAGGGGCCGCCATCACTTGGCGATGACGCGCACCATCTCCAGCACCTTGTTGGAGTAGCCCCACTCGTTGTCGTACCAGGACACGAGCTTGACGAAGGTGCCGTCGAGCGCAATGCCGGCTTCGGCGTCGAAGATCGAGGTGCGCGGGTCGCCACGGAAGTCGGTCGCGACGACCTTGTCTTCGGTGTAGCCCAGCACGCCCTTCATCGCGCCTTCGGACTGCGCCTTCATCTCGGCGCAGATTTCCTTGTAGGTCGCTTCCTTCACCAGTTCGACGGTCAGGTCGACCACCGAGACGTCGGAGGTCGGCACGCGGAACGACATGCCGGTCAGCTTCTTGTTCAGCTCGGGGATCACCACGCCCACGGCCTTGGCGGCGCCGGTCGACGACGGGATGATGTTCTCGAGGATGCCGCGGCCGCCGCGCCAGTCCTTGTTCGACGGGCCGTCGACGGTCTTCTGCGTGGCGGTGGCGGCGTGCACGGTGGTCATCAGGCCGCGCTTGATGCCCCACTTGTCGTTCAGCACCTTGGCGAGCGGCGCCAGGCAGTTGGTGGTGCACGAGGCGTTGGAGATGATGGCCTCGCCCTTGTACGACTTGTCGTTCACGCCGAAGACGAACATCGGCGTGTCGTCCTTCGACGGGGCCGACATCACCACCTTCTTGGCGCCGGCGTCGATGTGCTTCTGCGCGGTTTCCTTGGTGAGGAAGAGGCCGGTCGATTCGACGACGATGTCGGCACCGACCTCGTTCCACTTCAGCTCGGCCGGGTCCTTCACGGCGGTGAGGCGGATCTTCTGGCCGTTGACGATCAGCGTGTTGCCGTCGACCTTGACCTCACCGTCGAAGCGGCCGTGCACCGAGTCGTACTGCAGCATGTACGCGAGGTAGTCGGGCTCCAGCAGGTCGTTGATGCCGACGATCTGGACGTCCTTGAAGTTGGCGACGGCGGCGCGCAGCACCATGCGCCCGATGCGGCCGAAGCCGTTGATGCCGATCTTGATGGTCATGTCATTCGCTCCTATGTAGAAAACCTGTTGTCCGTTCAACGCTTGTTCTGCAACACCGCGCGCACGGTGTCGGCGACGTTTTCAGAGGTGAAGCCGAAGTGCTTGAAGAGCACGCCGGCCGGGGCCGATTCGCCGTAGGTGTCGATGCCGACCACCGCGGCGCAGCCGTACTTCCACCAGCCGTCGGTCACACCCATCTCCACCGCGATGCGCGGCAGGCCGGCGGGCAGCACCGAGGCCTTGTAGTCGACGCTCTGGCGATCGAAGACGCTGGTCGAGGGCATGCTCACCACGCGCACCGCGATGCCGCTCACCGCGAGCTGCATCTGCGCGTGCAGCGCAAGCTGCACCTCGGAGCCGGTGGCGATGATGACCGCCTGTGCCTTCTTCTTGAGGCCCACTTCGCTGGGCTCGGCCAGCACGTAGGCGCCGCGGGCGATGCCGTCGAGACTGGCCTTGGGCGAGTAGGTGAGGTTCTGGCGCGAGAGCAGCAGCGCGCTCGGGCGGCTCTTGCTCTCGATGGCCGAGGCCCACGCAACCATCGTCTCGGTCGTGTCGGCCGGGCGCCACACGTCGAGGCCGGGGATCAGGCGCAGCGAGGCGGCGTGTTCGATCGACTGGTGCGTCGGGCCGTCTTCGCCGAGGCCGATGCTGTCGTGCGTGAACACATGCACCACACGCTGCTTCATCAGCGCGGCCATGCGGATGGCGTTGCGGCTGTAGTCGCTGAAGGTGAGGAAGGTGCCGCCGTAGGGGATGAAGCCGCCGTGCAGCGCCACGCCGTTCATGATGGCGGCCATGCCGAACTCGCGCACGCCGTAGTTGATGTGGCGCCCGCCGTTCGCTTCACCCTTGTCGTCGAAGCGCAGGGCCGGCGTGCTGCTGGTGTTGGTGAGGTTGGAGCCGGTCAGGTCGGCGCTGCCGCCAAGCAGCTCGGGCAGGGCCTTGGTGAAGACTTCGAGCGCGAGCTGGCTGGCCTTGCGGCTGGCGACCGTTTCGGCCTTGGCGTGCGTGGCGGCCACCGCCTCCTTCACGGTCTGCGTCCAGCCCTTGGGCAGCTGGCCGTCGAGGCGGCGCACCAGTTCCACCGCGAGTTCGGGATGGGCCTTGGCGTAGGCCTCGAAGGCATCGACCCAGGTCGTCTCGGCCTGCAGGCCGGCCTGGCGCGCGTCCCACTGTTCATACGCTTCTTCGGGCACGACGAAGGGCTCGTGCGTCCAGCCCATCGCCTCGCGGGTGAGCTTGATCTCGTCGGGGCCGAGCGCTTCGCCGTGCGCCTTGGCGGTGCCAGCGCGGTTGGGCGAGCCTTTGCCGATGGTGGTCTGGCAGCAGATGAGGGTCGGCTTGTCGCTCTTCTTCGCTTGGGCGATGGCGCGGTCGACGGCGTCGACGTCATGCCCGTCGACCTTGGCGATCACGTTCCAGCCGTAGGCCTCGAAACGCTTCGGGGTGTTGTCGACGAACCAGGGCGCGACCTGGCCGTCGATCGAGATGCCGTTGTCGTCGTAGATCGCGATCAGCTTGTTGAGCCTCCAGGCCGCGGCAAGGCCGGCGGCTTCGTGGCTGATACCTTCCATCAGGCAGCCGTCGCCGAGGAAGACATAGGTGTGGTGGTCGACGATCGCGTGGCCGTCGCGGTTGAATTCCTTGGCCAAGAGCTTCTCGGCGAGTGCCAGGCCCACCGCGTTGGTGAAGCCCTGGCCGAGCGGGCCGGTGGTGGTCTCGACGCCCGGGGTGATGCCGACTTCCGGATGGCCCGGGGTCTTGCTGTGCAGCTGGCGGAAGTTGCGCAGCTCGCTCATCGGCAAGTCGTAGCCCGAGAGGTGCAGCAGCGAGTAGATGAGCATCGAGCCGTGGCCGTTGCTCAGCACGAAGCGGTCGCGGTCGGCCCAGTGCGGGTTGGCCGGGTTGTGCTTGAGGTGCCGGCCCCACAGCGCCACGGCGATCTCGGCCATGCCCATCGGCGCCCCGGGGTGCCCGGAGTTCGCTTGCTGGACCGCGTCCATCGAGAGGGCACGAATGGCGTTCGCCATCAAGGAAGTGTTGGAGGCGATCGCGGTCATGGGCTCGCTTTGGGGGGTGGGGTGGGGGGAAACCCGGCATTTTACGGGCCTCGATAATGACCCCCGATGCACGGCCTGCACCTCACCGCCGATTTGCGGGGATGCTCCACGGAGACCCCCGCTTTCACCGATCCGCATGCACTGCGGCGCCTGTGCTTGGCAGCAGTGGCCGATGCCACGCTGCAACCCGTGGGCGAGCTCTTCCACACCTTCCCCGACGCGGGCGGCGTGACCGGCGTGGTGCTGCTGGCCGAGTCGCATCTCGCGGTGCACACCTGGCCCGAACTCGCGGCGGTGACGCTCGACGTCTACGTCTGCAACTTCGGCGCCGACAACTCCCACAAGGCACGCGCGCTGCTCGACACGCTGGTCACGCACTTCGCGCCGCAGCAGGTCGAGCAGCACACGATCGAACGAGGCGCCCCCCGATGAAAGCCCTGATCCTGGCCGCAGGCCGCGGCGAACGCATGCGCCCGCTCACCGACCACACGCCCAAGCCGCTGCTGCAGGTGCGCGGCAAACCGCTGATCGTGTGGCACCTGGAGGCGCTGGCGCGCGACGGAATTCGCGAGGTGGTGATCAACACCGCGTGGCTGGAGGAGCGGATCGTCGAGGCGCTCGGCGACGGCTCGCGCCACGGCGTGGCCATCCGCTATTCGCTCGAAGGCCGCGACCACGGCGGCGCGCTCGAAACCGCCGGCGGCATCGCCAAGGCCCTGCCGCTGCTCACCGATGCGACCAACGACTGCTTCTGGGTCGTGTCGGGCGACGTGTTCCTGCCCGGGTTTCGCTTCGACCCCGCCGCCGCGCAACGCTTCGCACAAGGCCGGGCGCTGGCCCACCTATGGCTGGTGCCCAATGCACCGCATCACCCCGAAGGCGACTTCGGCCTCGATGCGCAAGGCCTCGCATCGCGCACTGCCACCCCGAAACGCACCTGGGCCAGCGTGGGCCTCTTCCGCAACACGATCGTCCGGGACGTGAAGGTCGGCGACAAGCTGCCGCTGACGCCGCTGCTGCGCGCCGGGGCCGACGCCGGCCGCATCGAGGCCACCGCCTACGACGGCCCGTGGACCGACGTCGGCACGGTCGAGCGGCTGAACGCGCTCAACGGCGAAGCCTGAGGCCCTGATGGACTCCTTCGAGGGCAAGGTCGCGGTCATCACCGGCGCGGCCAGCGGCATCGGCCTCGGCATGGCGCAGGCCTTTGCCGAAGCCGGCATCCGGGTGGTGCTGAGCGACGTCGAGATCGAAGCCCTCGACGCCGCGGCCGCGGCCCTGCGCGCGAGCGGCGCCGACGTGCACACCGTGGTCGCCGATGTGTCCGACGCCGAACAGGTGCAGGCCCTGGCCCACGCCTCCCTGCAGCGCTACGGCGGGATCGACATCCTGTGCAACAACGCCGGGGTCGGCGCCGGCACGATGCCCAGCTGGCACAGCACGCTCGACGACTGGCAGTGGGTGCTGGGCGTGAACCTGATGGGCGTGGTGCACGGCATCCGCAGCTTCATGCCCTTCCTGCTCAAGCAGCGCACGCCGGCGCACATCGTCAACACCGCGTCGATGGCGGGCCTGAGCGCCGGCGGCAACCCCGTCTATGGCGCGAGCAAGGCAGCAGTCGTGAGCCTGTCGGAAAGCCTCTACATCGAGTTGCAGCGCAACCGCTCGAACGTCAGCGTCTCGCTGCTGTGCCCCGGGTTCGTGGCCACACGCATCCTCAGCGCCGAGCGCAACCGGCCGAGCAGCTTGCCCGAGGCCTCGCCCGAACCGGCCTCACCGCTGGCGGCGGCCATGCGGCAGTGGTTCAACGAACAGGTGGAGCAGGGCCTGAACCCGCTGGACGTCGGCCGGCAGGTCCTGGCAGCGATCCGAGAACAGCGCTTCTATGTGTTCACGCACCCCGAGTGGCTGAGCCACGTGGAGCACCGACTGCACAACCTGCTGCAAGGGCGCAACCCGAGCGCCTCGCCGCTGCCCGGCATGGAAGAGGCGCTGCGGCGGGTGCTCTGACCGCGGCGGCTCAGCCCGCGTGCGGGCAGCGGTTCACTTCGATCGACACATGGGCCAGCTCGCCATGCACGACCAGGCGCTCGCGGTACACCGAGGGCGTGAGCGGCACATCGGCCACGATGCAGACGATGGCAGCGAACTTGTCGCGGCCCACGCGCCACAGGTGCAGGTCGGCCACCTTGGCGTCACCATCGGATTCGATCGCGTCGCGCACCTGCTGCGCCAGCGGAAGGTCCATCTCGCGATCGAGCAGCACGGCGGCCGATTGGCGCATCAGGCCCCAGGCCCACACGCCGATCACCACCGCACCGAGGATGCCGACCACCGGGTCGAGCCAGGCCCAGCCCAGCCACAGCGCCGCTGACAGCGCGCCGATCGCGAACACCGAGGTCAGCGCATCGGCCAGCACGTGGGCGTAGGCGGCGCGCAGGTTGAGGTCCTGACCGCCGCTTGCAGGGGGCGGGTCATCGTGCGCGTGGTGCGCATGGGCATGTCCGTGGTCATGTCCGTGGTCGTGCCCGTGATGCCCATGGTGATGGTCGTGGTGACCGTGCCCGTGATGGTGGTGGTCATGCCCACCCTGCGCGCCGTGCAACAGCCACGCCGACACCAGATTGACCACCAGCCCGATCACCGCCACCACCAGCGCCGACTGCGCCTCCAGCGGCTCGGCACGCCACAGCCGGCCGACCGACTCGATGACGATGCCCAGGCCCACCAGGCCCAGCACCAGCGCACTGGCAAAGCTGCCCAGCACTTCGATCTTCCAGGTGCCGAAGGTGTAGCGCGTGTCCTGCGCATGGCGGCGCGCCAGCCAGTAGGCGCCGGCCGTCACCGCCAGCGCGAGTGCGTGCGTGCCCATGTGCCAGCCGTCGGCGAGCAGCGCCATCGAGCCCGTCCACCAGCCGGCGGCGATCTCCACCACCATGGTCAGCAGCGTGATCGCCAGCACCCAGTGCGTGCGGCGCTCGCCCAGGCGGTTGCCCGTGTCGAACACGTGCTGGTGCTGCCAGGGTCGCAAATCGTGGGAGTGCTGCATGGGAGATTCAGTCTGCGTGCGGCTTGGTGATGCGCTCGATGCGGGCCAGCACCTCGGGCGTCAGTTTCGGGCTCAGCGCCAGCGCACCCAGGTTGTCCTGCAACTGCGCGAGTTTCGAGGCGCCGAGGATCACCGTACTCACCTGCGGGTTGCGCATCGCCCAGGCAATGGCCAGTTGCGCCACGGTGCCGCCCAGCTCGCGGGCGATCGGCTCCAGCTGCGCGACGGCGGCGTTGCGCGACGGGTCGGTGAGGTTCTTGGCCAGCCAGCCCATGTCCTGCAGGGCGCCCCGGCTGCCCGGCGGCACCCCGTCGCGGTACTTGCCGGTGAGCAGCCCACTGGCGAGCGGGCTCCAGGTGGTGAGGCCGAGCCCGAGGTCGTCGACCAGGCGCTTGTACTCGCGTTCGACGCGCGCCCGGCTGAAGAGGTGGTACTGCGGCTGCTCCATCCGCGGGCGATGCAGCCGTTCGCGCTCGGCGAAGTCGTAGGCGGCGCGGATCTGCTTGGCCGACCACTCGCTCGTGCCCCAGTACAAGGCCTTGCCCTGCGTGACCATGTCGCTCATGGCCTGCACGGTCTCCTCGATGGGCGTCTCGGGGTCGGGCCGGTGGCAGTAGACGAGGTCGACGTGCTCCAGCTGCAGGCGCCGGAGCGAACCGTCGATGGCCTGCATCAGGTATTTGCGGTTGAGCGTGTTGAGCTGATTGACCTTGTTGCCGCCATGGTGGAGGCCCCAGAAGAACTTGGTCGAGACGACGTAGCTCAGGCGCGGTCGTTTGAGTGCCCTCAGCGCCTCGCCCATCACCACCTCGGCCTGGCCTTCGGCGTAGGCCTCGGCGTTGTCGAAGAAGTTGATGCCGGCGTCCATCGCGGCGGCCATCAGCTCGACGGCCGCACGGGCATCCACCTGCTGGTGGTAGGTGACCCAGGAGCCGAGCGACAACGCGCTCAGCTGGAGGCCGCTGCGGCCCAGACGCCGGTAGTGCATGGTTTCCCCGTGATTGGACTGAAGCATCTTAGCCACGCGGTGTGGCCGCTCGAACCACCGAATCAACCGTGTGTCGGCCCGCTTTTGACCGGGTTACGCCCGGGCCTTTCGCCGGCGCGAGGTTCGCGCTACCTTTCGTCCTGTGACGCATGTACTCGCCCTGCCGTTCCTGCTGGCCATCGCGGTGGCCGGCCACATCCTGCTCAGCCGCGGCGCCAAGGCGGTGGCCTCGGCGGTCTATCCGCTGGCCAGCGGCGAGCCCGAAGTCGCGGGCTACGAGCGGCGCGTCTATGGCACCGCCGACCGCGCGATGCTCGAAGTCGTCACCCTGGTGCTCGCCTCGGGCGTGGTGATGTGGGTGGGCATGACCTGGAAGCTGGGCTGGGTCAGCGCCGTGGGTGTGCTGATGCTGCTGGGCGCGGTGGCGCTCGACATGGCGCGCTGGGAGCGGGTCACGGTCAGCGCGAGCTACGTGTGGTTCCAGCGCGGCTTCGGCCACAAGGTGCACCAGGTAGCGATCGAGAACATCCGTGACGTGTCGGTGTCCGAGGCCGACGCGCCCGGCTACACCCTGCGCCACCTCAACCGCAACCGCAGCTGCCGGCTCAACATGCGCATGAACGACAAGCGCGTGGTGGCCCTGCCCAAGACCGACGCACACAGCGAAGTGGAAGCCGTGGAAGCACTGGCCAACCACATCCGCACCCGCCAGCAGCTGGCCGGCGACCGCGAGGCCGTCAAACGCTCGGCCGACGAAGGCAGCGAAGCGGCGGCCCGTGCGGCGCGCGAGCCCTCGTCGGTCGACCGCGAGCTGATGCGCGAGCTGCGCCGCCTGCGCAAGCAGGCCCAGTCGCCCGACCTGCCCCCGGCCGTCAAGCACGTCGAAGGCTCCGGCAAAGCCTGATGAATGCCCCGGCTGCCCCGGCGCAGCAAACCCCGCCGTCCCCGTTGCACCCATTGCATCCTTTGCACGAACGCCGCGCCGAACTGGCCCGGCGCCTGCACGCGGCCGGCGGCGGCGTGGCCATCGTGATGACGGCGCCCGAGGTCACCCGCAGCCGCGACACCGAGCACCCCTTCCGCGCCGACAGCCACTTCCACTACCTCACCGGCTTCGACGAACCGGAAGCCGTGCTGGTGCTGCGCGCAGACGGTCACAGCGAACTCTTCTGCCGCGAGAAGCACCCCGAGCAGGAGGTGTGGACCGGCGTGCGCCTCGGGCCCGACGCGGCGCGCGAGACGCTCGGCGTCGCCGCCGCCTACCCGCTGTCGCAGCTCGACCGGCGCCTGCCCGAGTTGCTGAACCAGGCGCCTGCGGTGTGGACGGTGTTCGGCAGCGGCGACGAGCCGCTGGACCAACGCCTCGACGGATGGCTGGCCGAGGTGCGCGCGCAGTCGCACTTCGGCCACGCACCGCCGTCGACCCACCGCGACCTGGGCGTGCTGCTCGACGAGATGCGCCTCTTCAAGCGCGACGACGAGCTCGCGCTGATGCGCCGCGCGGCCGGCATCTCGGCCGGCGCGCACCGGCGCGCGATGCGCTTCTGCGCCGCGCGCTTCCGCGCCGACCCGGCCGGCAGCGTCGCCGAATACGAGATCGAGGCCGAGCTGCTGCACGAGTTCCGCCGCCACGGCGCCGCGGGGCCGGCCTATCCCTCCATCGTGGCAGCCGGGCGCAACGCCTGCGTGCTGCACCACAGCGCCGGCGCCGCCCGCCTGCGTGCCGATGAGCTGTGCCTGATCGACGCCGGCTGCGAGTTCGACGGTTATGCGAGCGATGTCACCCGCACCTTCCCCGCCAGCGGCCGCTACAGCGCGCCGCAACGCGAGCTGTACGACATCGTGGTCGCCGCGCAGGAAGCCGCCGTCGCCGCCACCCGCCCCGGCCTGCGCCACCGCGACGCGCACCACGCCGCGGTGCGGGTGCTGGCGCAAGGCATGCTCGACACCGGGCTGCTGAGCCCCGACCGCCACGGCTCGCTCGACGACGTGATCGAGAAGGCCCATTACCGCCAGTTCTTCATGCACGGCACCGGCCACTGGCTGGGCCGCGACGTGCACGACACCGGCGACTACCTGGCGCGCGACGAAGCCCCCTTCGAGCAGCCCGACTACCTGGGCGGTCGTGTCGTCAAACACCCGTCGCGCAAGCTCGAGCCGGGCATGGTGGTGACGCTCGAACCCGGCCTCTACGTGCGCCCGGCCGAGGGTGTGCCCGAGCGCTACTGGCACATCGGCATCCGCATCGAAGACGACGCGGTGCTCACGGCCCACGGCTGCGAGCTGATCAGCCGGGGCGTGCCGGTGCAGGCCGACGAGATCGAAGCGCTGATGCGCTCAGAGCTTCCCTAGGCGCCGGCCGAGGCGCGTGCCGTGGAAGAACGCCTCTTCGAACACCGAGTAGCCCGACAGATCGCTGTGCGCGAAGTGCACACGGCCGGCCGGGCCTGACAGCGCCTGCAGCGCCGCGCTGCCGCGCAGGCCGGGCAGCGGGATGCTCATCGCATGGCCGTAGCGCATGAGGTCGATGCGCTTGACCTTGCCCGGCAGGTCGGGGTGGGCTTTCGCCAGATCGTCGAGCACGGTGCGTGACCACGCGGCCCAGCCGTCCTGCAGCAGTCGACTGCGGTTCGCGAGCAGCTGCGCCGCGCTGTCGCCGCCCAAGGCCCAGTAGCTCGTGAGCACCGTCGGGCCGGCGTGCGGCCGGGTGCTCTGGTGCATGGCGTCGACATAGCCGAGGGCGGGGCTGCCGTGCAGCACGTTGTCCCACGCGGGTGGAGCGCCGCCGGTGTCGACGAGCGGCGTGTCGAGGTGCAGGTTGGCCACGAGCCAGGGCGCGTAACGCATCTGCGCGACGGCGGCCACCAAGGCCGCGGGGGGCGACGCGAGCAGGCGGGCCGAGATGAAGAGCGGCGTGGCGAGCACCAGCTGCCGGGCGGTCCAGCGTTCGACACGTTCGGCCTGCGCGTCCCACACGTCCACGTTCACCTCGTGGCGGCCTTCGTCGACGCGCAAGGCAACGCGGCCGGTGTGCAGGCGTTCGCGCTGCGGTTCGGCCAGGCGCTCGGTGAGCCAGCCGTTGCCTTGCGGCCAGGTGAGCACCGCCTCGCGGGTGTCGGCCTCCGCATCGCCCGGGGCATGGAAGCCGTGCCGGCTGGCGAAGTAATGCAGCCCGGCCCACGCCGACACCTGCGCGGCGGTTGCGCCGTAGTCGTCGCGGCAGCAGTAGTCGAGGTAGATGCGCAGGGCCGGCGCATCGAGGCCCTGCTGGTCGAGCCAGTGGGCGAAGGTCACCGCGTCGAGCGCCTGGTGCGCCGGCGTCCACGGCGAGCGCGCCGTCGGCAGGCTGAAGCCCAGCGCCGCCGCCCGTGTCACTTCGTCGCTGAAACGCCGGTACTGCGCGAGCGTGGCCTCGGGCTGGTCGTGCACGGGCAAGAGGCCCTCCTGCCACTGGCCGTCGATGAACAGGCGCTCCTGCGGGCTGTGGCAGAGGTGGCGCTCGTCGTAGACGCGCCGGCCGTGCACGACGCGGCTCAGGCCCAGCGCCTCCAGCAGCGCGACCAGGTCGACGTCGGCCTCGGCGGGCACCGGCAGGTAGTGCGCGCCGAGCGGGCAGGCCATGCCGGCGATCTGGTGGCTGCGGCTGTTGCCGCCGGGGGGCGTCTTCCAGGTCGAGCAGGTGTACATCGTCGACGCGGCGCTGCGCCAACGCGCGTGCGCAGGCGAGACCGGCCACACCGGCGCCGACGATGAGCACGTTGGCGCGCCGTGTGGCGGCCGGTGCGGGCAGGCTGCCGCTTTTCAGGTCACGCAGGCGGTGGCCACGTGTGTGCTGCGCGCCGAGCCAGCCGCCGTCGTATGGCGGCTCAGGCGAGCGCCGGCAGCTCGCCAAGAGCGGCAGGCTGGCAGCCGCAGACAACAGCCCCCGGCGGCTCAGCGTCACGGATGCACCCGGCCCCATTCCTGCTCGAAGGTCTGCACCAGCACTTGGTTCGACAGGCGGTTGGGCTCAGCCGGCACCCGCGCCATGTCGGGCGGGAACTGCAGCAGGCCGGGCAGGCCTTCGACGGTGAGGAAGCGCAGGCCCGGCGGCAAGGCGGTCGGCAGGCGGAAGGGCCGGCGGCTTGCGAGGATGAAGCCCCACTCGCCGAAGCTCGGCACGTGGGCGTGGTAGGGCGTGATCGACAGGCCGGCGGCTTCGAGCGTCGCGGCGACCGTCCAGTAGCTCTTGCGTGCGATCAGCGGCGAAGTGGTCTGCACCACCGCATAGCCCGAGGCGGCGAGGTGCGCGTCGAGCAGCGTGTAGAAGCTCGTCGTGTAGAGCTTGCCGAGCGAGAAGTTGGTGGGGTCGGGGAAGTCGACCACGATCACGTCGAAGCTGCCCGGGTTTTGTTCGAGCCAGGCAAAGGCATCGGCGTTGACGATGGTGAGCTTGGGCGAGCGCAAGGCATCGCCGTTGAGTTCGCGCAGCAGCGGCTGCTCGGCGAAGAGCCGGGTCATGTGCGGGTCGAGACTCGACCAGCGTCACCGCCTCCACGCTCGGGTGCTTGAGCACCTCGCGCACCGCCATGCCGTCACCGCCGCCGAGCACCAGCACGCGCTTGGGCGCACCGTGGGCCGCCATCGCCGGGTGCACCAGCGCCTCGTGGTAGCGGTACTCGTCGCGCGAATGGAACTGCAGGTTGCCGTTGAGGAAGAGCCGCACGCCGGCACGCCCGGAGGTGACGACCACGCGCTGGTAGCGGCTGGTCTCGCTGTAGACGATGCGGTCGGCGTAGAAGCGGTCTTCGGCCCAGGTGCTGATGCGATCGGCATAGGCCATCGCCACCGACAGCGCCGCGATCACGCCCAGGCACGCGACGACATGCGCCCACAGCTGGCGCAGCTCGCCGCGAAAGAGCCACAAGGCCCACACCGCCACCGCGGCGTTGAGCAGTCCGAAGAAGGCGCCGGTGCGCACCAGCCCGAGGTGCGGCACCAGCAACAGCGGGAACGCCACCGCCACCGCGAGCGCGCCGAGGTAGTCGAAGGTCAGCACCTGCGACACGAGGTCCTTCAGCGCATAACGCTCGCTGAAGTGGCGCTTCAGGATGCGCATCACCAGCGGGATCTCCAGCCCCACCAGGGTGCCGACCAGCAGCACCAGGCTGTAGAGCACGAAACGGAAGCTGGTCGACGGGAGCGTCTGCAGCGCAAACAGCGCCGCCGGCATCAACCCGCCGATGAAACCCACCAGCAGCTCGATGCGCAGAAAGTGCGCCACCAGTTGGCGCTCGAAGTAGCGCGACAGCCACGATCCGATGCCCATCGCGAACAGGTACGCGCCGATGATGGTGGAGAACTGCAGGACGGAGTCGCCCAGCAGGTAGCTCGCGAGCGCCCCCGCCGCAAGCTCGTAGACCAGTCCGCAGGCGGCGACGACGAAGACCGACGCCAGCAGCGCGACTTCGGCCGGGCGGATGCGCGCGGCGGCCGGCTCGGTGGCGTTCAAGCGGCTAGTGGATAGCGGAGGCGACGATCAGGCCGATGGCAATGCACATCGCACCGACCACGATCGCGAGCGCCACGTTTTTCTTCTCGACGATCTCGCCCCACAGGTCATAGGGCGTGAGCTTGTCGACGATGACGAAGCTGAGCCAGAAGACGAAAACGCCGATCAGCGCATAGAGGACGGAGCCGAAGAAGGCGGCCGGTCTCAGCCATTCGAATCCCATCATGTGACTCTCCTTGAGAAATTGAGAAGCAGAGGCTGGTGGGTCACTTGTGCCCCCCGCCGCTGGAGAAGCCGCCCCAGGATCCACCGCTGGTGCGGTAACCGCTGCTGCGGTTGCTGGCCAGGCAGCTCTGGTACTCCTGCGAGGCTTCGCCGTAGCTGGCGCGCAGCGGCTCGCAGTCGCGGCGATCGTCGTCGCTGCAACGGAAGAGCATCAAGAGCACGACGACGATGAACACCCAGAAGAAGATCTTGGCCAGGAGGCTGGCCGCGTTCCCCGAAGTCGGGCCGGCATCGCGCTTGAGCGCTGCGCTCTTGTCGGCATCCAGCCGAAAGGCCTTGGCCACATCGGCGGCGTTGAGCGTCTCGCCGGCCGACCAGACCTGCTCGCCCTCGGTCATCTCGAGGTTCAGCCGCTTGCCGCCGGGGCCCTGGTAGTCGACGTTGCTCGTGCGCTCGCCGCGCTTGAGCTGCCAGTAGAACTCGCCCAGCACGTAGGTGATGCGGCCGGTGTAGCGGTACATCTCGCGGTACTGCGCGCCCTGGTAGCGCACGCCATTGCCCGAGGGCGTGGGCACGCCGGTGATGGGGGCCGACCAGCTCCAGCCGTCTTCGGCGTCGACGAGAAACGCGAAGCCTTCTTCGCGGTGGTAGAGCAGGTACTCGCGCCAGAAACTCTGCTCATCCTCGCCTTCTTCGCAGCGCTCGACGTAACCCACCACCTGCCACGCGCGGGCGATCTTGCCGAGCTTGAGCGTGCCCACACGGCCGAGCGGGATCTGCGGCTCGTCGCCGTTGTCCTGCGCGTAGTGGGCGAGGTCGCCACCGATGCCCTTGCCCGCGCCGTCGACGCTCGTGAGGTCGACCACCGCATGGCACTGGTGGCAAACGATGCTCTGCGTGGTCGAGAGCTTGACTTCCAGCGAAGTGCCGCAGCTGGGGCATTCGATGCTTCGGGCCTTGAGCGTTTTCTCCGCGCCCCCGGCGAGGCCGGTCATCGCCAGCTCGCTGATCGCCACCGAACGCCCGATCGACCACTTGGGCTCGGCCGGGTCGCTGTAGTCGAGCGTGCCCACCTCGTCGCGCGTGCTGCGCAGGTCGGCGACGACGAAGCCACGCTCGGTGTTGGGCTTGGACGGCAGCTCGCCTTGCGCCGCGATCAGCTTGGCGGCGGTGACCGAGGCCACCGTCCAGGGTTGGCCGGCGACGATCTTCTGCCCCCCCGGACGCAACTGCTCGGCCGGTGGTGCAGCGCCGCCCAGCTCGGCATCGAAGGCGATGACGTAGCGTCCGTTGTCTTCGCTCAACCAGCCACTGCGGCCGTTGTCGAAGAGCGCATGCCACTCGTTCCAGGTGCCGTCCTTGTACCGGTACTGCAGACGGCCCACGAGGGTGAAGCCGCTGCCCTGGTACTTGCCCCCGGCGCCCAACTGCAGCGGCGAGTGGTCATCGAAGAGTTCGGCGCTTTCGCCGATCTTGCGCAGCGCCTCGCCCTCACGGACGATGGTGCTGCGACAGAAACTGCAGACGGCGAACGCCGACGCGGCCGAGCGGAAATCGACCGGCGCGCCGCAATTCGGGCACGCAGCGCGGTAGGCGCGCTGTGGGCTGGGTTCGGTGGCCAAGAGCGGAGCGTGCGCGGGCCGGTCAGACCAGCTTCTTCAGCAGTTCCGCTTTCTTGGCGTCGAACTCCTCCTGCGTGAGGATGCCCTTGGACTTGAGGTCGGCCAGCTTCTCGATCGTGGCCATCACCTCGTCGGGGCGGATCGCCGCGGCGGCTGCCGCTGCGGCGGCGGGCGCCGCCTGCGCACCTTGCAGCCCACTGGCCAATTGGCCCGCGAGCACCTGGCCGAGCGCCACCCCGGCGCCGAGACCCATCGCGTCGCCGGCGATGCCACCGCCGCCCGAGCCCGCGCCTTCGGCGAACTTCGGGATCGACTGCGCCGTCTGGTACTGCATGAACTTGCCCATGTCGTTGCCGACCATGCCCATGCCGATCTTCTGGTCGAGGATCTTCTGCAGCTCCTCGGGCAGCGAGACGCTCTGCATCGTCACGCCCTCGAGCTTCAAGCCCAGCGCGGCAAATGAAGGTGCGGTGGCTTCCTGCAGCGCTTTGGCGAACTCGACCTGGTTGGCGGCGAGGTCGAGGAAGGCCACGCCGCTCGACGCCACGGCGTCCGAGATGTGCTGGAGCATCAGCCCACGCAGCTGGCCGTCGAGGTCGCTGACGGTGTAGGTGTCGCGCGTGCCGGAGATCTCGGTGTGGAAGAGCTTCGGGTCGACGATGCGGTAGCTGTAGTTGCCGAAGGCACGCAGGCGCACCGCGCCGAAGTCCTTGTCGCGGATCGTCACCGGCTGCGTGGTGCCCCAACGCTGGTCGATCTGCTGCCGGGTGCTGAAGAAGTAGACGTCGCTCTTGAACGGGCTCTGGAACAGCTTGTCCCAGTTCTTCAGGTAGGTGAGCACCGGCAGCGTCTGCGTGGTCAGCTTGTACATGCCCGGGCCGAACACATCAGCCACCTTGCCTTCGTTCACGAAGACCGCCATCTGCGACTCACGCACGGTGAGCGAGCCACCGTACTGAATTTCATTGCCGGCCATGGGGTAGCGCCAGGCGAGCACGCCGTCGCCGGATTCCGTCCACTCCAGAACGTCGATGAACTGTTTCTTGATGAAATCCATCAGGCCCATGGTGATCTCCCGTTGAAGAGGCCAACGATGATAGGGGCAGACAGCGACCCGGCGAGCGCCCCAAAAGCAAAAGCGGGCCGAAGCCCGCTTTGCCGTGTCACACCCAGAAAACGTTGATCAGCGCTGATGGCGGCGGCGCACCGTGGCACCCACGGCCAGCAGGCCGGCGGCCAGCAGCGCGTAGGTCTCGGGCTCGGGCACCGGGGCCGCCACGGCGCTTGCGGTGACCATCGCGCCGACATAGCCGACCTGGCCGAACCAGTCGAAACCATTGCGGCCGGTGACGTCGCCGGCCACCACGAACTGGTAAACGCCCGCGGCGAGGTTGCTGAAGCTGAAGGTCGACGGCGAGGTGTCGGTGATCGCGCTGGTCAGGTTGCCGCCGGTGAGGCTCAGCGAGCTGATGTCGATGTTGCGCAGCGAGGACAGGTCGAACTCGAAGGTCGCGCCGTACGAGCTGGCCGGGCCGGTCAGCGTGAAGTTGTAGCAGTCTTCGAAGTGCGTCGTCGAGCCGAAGTCGTTGCCGAAGATGCGCAGCGCCGGAGGCCCCATCACGCCAAGGTTGAATGTCTGGGTACACGCGGCCGAAGCCGGAGTGCCTACAACCATTGCCAGCAGCAGCAGAGCCAGCGCCTTGAACTTCATGGAACCTCCGGGTGTTTTGATCATGTCGGATATACGTATCCGAATGTGCCAGCCAGCGCGCCCACGGTGTTGCGACGCAGCCCCTCGTTCACGGGGCGCGGCACCTGCGCGCGCCCCCTCGAACAGGTGGGCAGAAAAGGTGGAATTTCCCGAAGGTGGAACGAGGCGTGAAATACCTCTCAGACCAAGCCGGTTTTGTCGTCTTAAGGCCGAACGCCGCCCACGCGCGTATGCTGCTGCCCATGTCTGAACTCGCCCCTTCCTTGCGGCTTGCTGTCGTGGGCGCCGGGCCCGTCGGCCTGAGCCTCGCCTTGCATGCGGCGCGTACGCTGCCGCAGGCCCGCGTGAGCCTCTACGACAGCCGAGGAGCCGCGCAAGACGTGTCTGCCGACCCGCGCACACTGGCCTTGTCGCTGGGCAGCGTGCAATTGCTGCAGCGGCTCGGGGCCTGGGAGGCCGAACGTGCCCAGGCCATCTCCGAAGTGCATGTGTCGCAACAGGCTCCCTCGGTCGGAGGACTGTTGGCCGACGTGATCGGCGAGCCCGAGGTACGCATCAGCGCTGCCGAAGAGCGAGTGCCACTGCTGGGTGCCGTGCTGAGCTACGGTGCGATCGTCGCCCCGCTGCAGGCCGCGTGGCTCGCGGCCTGCGAACGCGAGCCGGCACGCCTGCAGGCATGCTTCGGCGCCACGGTGCGGGCCCTCAAGCCCTTGGCCGCGAGTGTTGAAGTGGACGCCGGCATCGCCGACACCTTCGACCTCGTGGTGGTGGCCGAGGGCGGCATCTACACGAGCGAAGCGGCGACATCGGTGGCCAAGCCTGCGAAACCCCCGCTGCGCCATGACTACCGCCAGCACGCCTGGGTGGGCACCGTGCAGTTGGCGCAGGCCCGCCCCGGCGTGGCCTACGAGCGTTTCACCCGCCACGGCCCGGCGGCGCTGCTGCCGCTGAAAGACGGGCGCGCCGCGCTCGTCTGGTGTGTCGACGCGGAAGACGACCCGGTGCTGGAGCTGAACGACACCCAGCGCCTGGCAGTGCTTAACACCCTCTTCCATCCCGAGGTGGGTCCGCTGACCGCGGTCTCGTCGCTCAAATGCTTTCAACTCGGCCTGGTCGCCGAGCGCACGCTGACGCAGGGGCGCACGGTTCGCATCGGCAACGCCGCGCAGACGTTGCATCCGGTCGCCGGCCAAGGCCTGAACCTCGGCCTGCGCGACGCTTTCGAGCTGGTACAGGCGCTGGCCCGTTCCAACGACGTGCCCGGCGTGTTGCGCAAGCTGGAATGGCAACGCGCCCCCGACCGCTGGGCGATGATCGCCGCCACCGATTTCCTCGCGCGCAGCTTCACCTGGAAGTTGCCCGGCGCCGGAGCCGCACGCGGGCTGGGCTTGGCTGCGCTGCAAGCGCTCAAGCCCGTCAAATCCGCACTGGCGCGCCAGATGATGTACGGCTCGCGCTGATCGGCACGCCGGCCGACCGCCGGCCCGCCCATCAAAGGCGCCGGTGCGTCAACGCCGGCAGCTGTGCCCGCACTTCGGCGATGCGTTTCGGGTCCAGCTCGGCCATCGCGATGCCCTCACCTTCTTCCACCACCGCCAGCACCTCGCCCCACGGGTCGACGATGAGGCTGTGGCCGAAGGTGCGGCGGCCGTTCTCGTGCAGGCCGCCTTGTGCGGCCGCGATCACGTAGCACTGGTTTTCGATCGCCCTCGCGCGCAGCAGCACCTCCCAGTGCGCACGGCCGGTGGTGTGGGTGAAGGCCGAGGGTACGGCGATCAGGTCGCAGGGCGGCGTCATCAATGCACGGTACAGCTCAGGGAAGCGCAGGTCGTAGCAGACGCTCAGGCCCAGGCGCAGCCCGCCCACCTCGCAGGCCTGGGGCACGCTGCCGGCTTGCAGCACACGGCCTTCGTCGTAGCTCTCACGGCCGTTGTCGTAGCGGAAGAGGTGCAGCTTGTCGTATCGGGCAGTCAGCACACCTTCGGGCGAATAGACACAGCTGGCGTTGAAGACACGATCGGGCTGGCCGCTGCGCAGCGGCAGCGTGCCGCCCACGACCCACACCGCATGGCGCCTGGCGGCTTCGGCGAGCATGGCCTGGATCGGCCCTTCCCCCGGCGCTTCGGCCAATGCCAGCTTGTCTCGGTCGTGGTGGCCCATGAAGCAGAAGTACTCGGGCAGGACCACCAGCTGGGCGCCATCGCGTGCGGCCTCGGCGATCAGGCGACGGGCAGTGTCCAGGTTGCGTTCCACATTTGGCGTCGCCACCGTCTGCAGTGCAGCAATCCACATGCGGCTCTCCTGTGATGTGCGTCGCGAAAGCTTAAGCCCGAAGGGTAGCCACGCTGCCGCAAGGCGGTTACGCCTGCGGCAAAATCCGCGCGCCATGGCCACCGAGACTTCCTCCGCCGGCGCAGACCACAGCCGCTTCGTCCAGCGGGTGCGCCGCCGTTTCGAAGCCGAACTGACGCTGCTCGCGCCGGGCCTGCCGCTGCGCGCGAGCATCGATGCCCTGATCGACACCCTGCTCGCCCAAGGCCGTGCGCTTCCGAGCGCCCTGCGTGTGGCGCGCCACGTGGTCATCGAACGCCTGGCCGTGCTCGACATCGAGCAGGCCGCGCCGATGACGGACATCACCCGTTCGATGACCGAGCTGGCCGAAGCCACGCTCGACCGCGCGCTCGTCCAGGCCTACGCCGACCAGGACGAGCGCCACGGTCCGCCCCTGAACGCCCTTGGCGAGCGCATCGACTTCTGGGTCGTCGGCATGGGCAAGCTGGGGGCGCACGAGCTGAATGTCTCGTCCGACATCGACCTCATCTACGTCTACGAGGAAGACGGCCAGACCACCGGCCCCAAGGTCATCACCGCGCACGAGTATTTCGCCCAGGTGGCGCGCAGCCTCTACACGCTGATCGGCGACACCACCGACGACGGCTTCGTCTTCCGTGTCGACCTGGCGCTGCGACCCAACGGCAACTCCGGGCCGCCGGTCGTGAGCCTCGCGATGCTGGAGGAATACTTCCTCGTGCAGGGCCGCGAGTGGGAGCGTTTCGCGTGGCTGAAGAGCCGCGTGATCGCCCCGTCGGCCAGCATCGCGAGCGGCCGCGCCAAGCAACTGAGCGCGACCGTCACGCCCTTCGTCTACCGCCGCTACCTCGACTACGGCGTCTTCGACGGCCTGCGGCAACTGCACCGCAAGGTGCGCGAAGAAGCCCAGCGCCGCGCCGCCGGCCGCCCCGAGCGCGCCAATGACGTGAAGCTCTCGCGTGGCGGCATCCGCGAGATCGAGTTCATCGTGCAGCTGCTGCAGGTGGTGCGCGGCGGGCAGTTCCCCGAGATGCGCACCCGCTCCACCCTGCGCGCGCTCGACAAGCTCGCCGCCGGCGGCCTGATGAAGCCCGAGAGCGCCAAGCGCCTGGCCGAGGCCTATGTGTTCCTGCGCCGCGTCGAGCACCGCATCCAGTTCCTCGACGACCAGCAGACGCACGTGCTGCCCACGTCCGACGCCGACCTCGGCTGGATCGCCCGCAGCATGGGTTTCACCTGTACCGAAGACACCTGCGAGCTGCTGCAGCACCTGGGCGAGACACGCGAGTTCGTCGCGATGGAATTCGACGCCCTGCTGCACGACGGCAAAGCGCCGGCCACCCCGTCGGCGAACGGCGGCTGCCGCTCGTGCGGCCTGCCGCCGCAGCCGGTCGACAGCCCCGCCTTCATCGAACGCCTGCCGCCCGACCTGGCCGAGCGGGTGCGCGGCTGGATCGACCACCCGCGTGTGCGCATGCTGCGCGAAGAGAGCAAGCTGCGCCTCTCGAAGCTCGTGATGCGCGCGGCGCAGGCCGTGGCCGATGGCGGCTGCAGCCAGGAAGCGGCCGGCCGCTTCATCGACTGGCTGGAGCCGCTGCTGCGCCGCGAGAGTTATCTCGCGCTGCTGGTCGAACGCCCCGAGGTGCAGAACCGGTTGTTGCGCCTCTTGGGCCTCGCGCGCTGGCCGGCGCAGTTCCTGATGCGCCACCCCGGCGTGATCGACGAGCTGGCCGATGAACGATTGCTGCATGGCCGCTTCGAGCGCGACAGCTACATCGCCGACCTCGAAGCCCGCCACAACGCCTGGGGCCGCTTCAACCAGGCCGATGAAGAGTCGCTGCTCGACACGCTGCGCCGCGCCCACCACGCCGAAGTCTTCCGCACCCTGGTGCGCGACGTCGAAGGCCACATCACCGTCGAACAGGTGGCCGACGACCTTTCGGCGCTGGCCGACGCCACCGTCGAGTGCTGCATCAACTGGGCCTGGCAGCACCTGAAGCAGCGCCACCGCGACACGCCGCAGTTCGGCGTGATCGCCTATGGCAAGCTCGGCGGCAAGGAGCTCGGCTACGGTAGCGATCTCGACCTCGTGTTCGTCTTCGACGACACCGCCGAGACCGATACCGACCGTGCCGTCGAAGCCTATGGCGCCTTCGTGCGCAAGCTCATCAACTGGCTCACCACGCGCACCGCCGCCGGCGAACTCTTCGACATCGACACGGCGCTCAGGCCCAACGGCAACTCGGGACTGCTCGTCACCTCGCTCAGCTCGTACAAGAACTACCAGGAAGGTCGCGGCAGCAACACCGCCTGGACCTGGGAGCACCAGGCCATCACCCGTGCCCGCTACTGCGCCGGCGCACCCGACCTGGCCCCGCGCTTCGAGGCCGTGCGGCGCGCCGTGATCTGCGCCGAGCGCGACCCGCTGGCGCTGCGTGACGAGATCCAGTCGATGCGCGAGAAGCTGCGTGCCGCGCGGCCGGTGAAGGAAGGCTTCTTCGACGTGAAGCACAGCCCAGGCGGCATGGTCGACGCCGAGTTCGCGGTCCAGTACCTGGTGCTGGCGCACGGCAAACAGCACCCGGGCCTGCTCGACAACGTGGGCAACATCGCCCTGCTGCAGCGTGCCGAAGCCTGCGGCCTGCTGCCGGCCGGCGTGGGCACGGCCGCAGCCGATGCCTACCGCGAGCTGCGCCGTGCCCAACACCGGGCGCGCCTGGACGAGCGGCCCACGCAGGTCGACCCGGCCAGCGCCGCGGCCGAGCGCGACGCCGTGCTGGCGTTGTGGCGCACGGTCTTCGCTTGAGCCCCCATCACCGACATCGGCCCGGCGCCGCGTGGTGCGCCATGGCCCTGGTGCTGCTGGCCGGCAGCCTGATCGCGCACGGCCCCACCGCACGGGCGGTGCTGGAGTGGCGACCCGATGCACTCGTCGACGACCCGTGGCGTGCGTGGAGTGCCGCCTTCGTGCACTACAGCCGACTGCACCTGATCGGCAACCTCACCGGGCTGGCACTCACCGCCGCCTTCGGCTGGGTCTCGCGCCTGCCGACCTCGGCCACGATCAGCTGGGCGCTGGCCTGGCCGCTTACGCACCTCGCGTTCTTCTGGCTCGCACCGGAGCTGCGCCACTACGGGGGCCTCTCGGGCGTGGTGCACGCGGGCGTCGCGATCGGGTTGGTGCACCTCTTCATCACCGGCACGCGTGGGCAACGCTGGATCGCCGCCGCGCTGTGCGCCGGCCTCGTCGCCAAGATCCTCAGCGAGACCCCCTGGCGCGGCGCGGTGCAGCAGCAAGACGGCTGGGACATCGCCATCGCCCCCATCGCCCACGTGACCGGTGTGCTGGCCGGCACCACGCTCGCCCTCGCCGCGCATGCGCTGCGCCGGCTCACCGCGCCTCGCCGCTTCCCATGACCGACCGCAAGACCCACCTCGACACGCTCGCCGTCGTGTCGCTCATTGGCTGCAGCTTTCTTTGGGGCTTGAACCAGGTGGCGGCGAAAGCGGCGCTCGGCGAAGTGGCGCCGCTGGTGCAGGCGACGATCCGCTCCCTGGGCGGCGTGCTGCTGGTGCTGCTGTGGGCGTGGTGGCGGCGCATCCCGCTCTTCCAGCGCGACGGCACGCTGCCCGGCGGCCTGCTCGCCGGCGCGCTCTTCGCGGGCGAGTTCGCCTGCATCTTCATCGGCCTGCAGTACACGACCGCTTCGCGCATGATCGTGTTCATCTACTTTGCGCCGTTCATCGTCGCACTCGGCATGCCCTTCATCGCTCATTCGGAGCGGCTGGGCTGGGTGCAGACGGCCGGCCTCGTGCTCGCGTTCAGCGGCGTGGCCGCCGCATTTGCCGAAGGCTTCACGCAGCCCGCGATCGGGCCGAAGCAATGGATCGGTGACGCGCTCGGCGTGCTGGCCGCGGTGCTATGGGCCGCCACCACGCTGGCGATCCGCGCGACCCGGCTCGCTTCCGCGTCCGCGGAGAAGACCCTCGCCTACCAGCTCGGGGTGTCAGGCGTGCTGCTGGCCATCGGCACCTGGTGGCTCGGGGAGCCCTGGCCTCGCACGCTGTCGGTGATGGCCGGTGCGTCCCTCGCCTACCAGACGGTGGTCGTGGTGTTCGCGAGCTACCTGCTGTGGTTCTGGCTGGTGCGCCACTACCCGGCAACACGCCTTGCGGCCTTCACGCTGCTCACGCCGGTGTTCGGGCTGCTGTTGGGCGTGTTGCTGCTCGAGGAGCCGCTCACGTTGCGCCTGCTGCTGGCGCTTGCCGGGGTCGCCGTCGGCATGGTGCTCGTGAACCGGAAGTGATCGGGGAAGGTGATCAGCCGCGGATGCGCTTGACCAGCGAGGTGGTCGAGTAGCCGTCGACGAACGAGATCGCCCGCGCATCGCCGCCCCAGCTGCGCAAGAGCTTCGTCTCGGCGAGCGTCTCGATGTCGTAGTCGCCGCCCTTCACGTACAGGTCGGGCTTGACGATCTTCAGGAGCTTCACCGGCGTCTGCTCGTCAAAGAGCGTCACCAGACTCACGCTTTCGAGTGCGGCCAGCACGCAGGCGCGGTCGGTCTCGGCATTGAGCGGACGATCGGGCCCCTTGCCGAGCAGGCGGGCCGACGCGTCGCTGTTAAGGCCGAGCACCAGGCTGCCACCGAGCGCACGTGCCTGCGCGAGGTAGGTCACATGCCCGCGGTGCAGGATGTCGAACACGCCGTTGGTGAAGACCATCGGCCGCGGCAGTTGCGCCAGGCGCGAGGGCAGCTCGGCGCGGGGGCACAGCTTGTCGAAGAAGGTGGCACTCATGGTGCGCGATTGTCGCTTGCGTGGCAGCCGCCGCGCCCGGCAGGCACCTAGACTGTTCCCACATCACACGAGGAGACCCCCATGATCACGCTCTGCGGCTCGACCATCTCGAACTACTACAACAAGGTGAAGCTGGTGCTGCTCGAAAAGGGCATCCCGTTCACCGAAGAAATGGTGAAGACCGGCCGCACCGACGAGGAGGTGCTGAAAGACAGCCCGCTCGGCAAGGTGCCCTTCATCCGCACGTCGCAGGGTGCGATGTGCGAGAGCCAGGTCATCGCCGACTACCTCGAAGCCGCCTACCCCACCCCTTCCCTCGTGCCCGCCGACCCATGGCAGGCCGCCAAGGTGCGCGAGCTCTGCACCTTCATCGAGCTGCACCTCGAACTCGTCGCCCGCGAGCTGCACTACAAGGCCTTCTTCGGCGGCGAGCTGAGCGAGGCCAACCAGGCCCGCATCCGCAAGCAGCTGGAAAAAAACATCGCCGGCTTCAAGCGCCTGGCGAAGTTCTCGCCCTACGTTGCCGGCGACAGCTTCACGCTGGCCGACTGCGCCGCCTACCCCAGCCTGCCGCTCGTCAGCATGGCGACCAAGGCGGTGTACGGCGAGGACCTGCTCGCCACCGCCGGCATCGACACCCGCGCGTACACCAAGTTCATCGGCGAACGCCCGTCGGCGCAGAAAGTGACGGCCGACCGCAAGGCCGACCAGGAAAAAGCCAAAGGCTGAAAACAAACAAGGCCCGCATCAGCGGGCCTTGTCGTCTCAGGGCGTCAACGCTCAGGCCGGCAACGGGCCGGGAGGCTTGCCGGCCGCGACCTTGGCTGCCACCGCAGCCGTCACTTCCTTGCGGAAGCGGTTCAGCTCCTGGACGCTTGCGAAGCTGCGCTCCATGAGCAGGCTCATGTTGTGCAGGATGCGCTCGACGACCTTGGTCTCCCAGACGGCGTCGAACTGGATCTGCTTGTCGAGCCACTGTTCGAGCCACTTCGGATCGGGCAGGCGGCTCTGGATGGTGTCGCGCGGGAAGAGCTTCTCGTTCACGTGCAGGTTGGTCGGGTGCAGCGCCTGGGCGGTGCGGCGGGCGCTCGCCATCAGCACACCGACCTTCGCGAAGGCCGCGCGGGCCTCGTCGCCGAACTTCTGCAACGCGCGCTTCATGTAGCGCAGGTACGCGCCGCCGTGGCGGGCCTCGTCGCGCGCCAGCGTTTCGTAGATCGCCTTGATGACCGGCTCGGTGTGCCACTCGGCGGCACGGCGGTACCAGTGGTTCAGGCGGATCTCGCCGCAGAAGTGCAGCATCAGCGTCTCGAGGGCCGGGGCCGGGTCGAACTCGAAGCGCACTTCATGCAGCTCCTGTTCGGTCGGCACGAGGTCGGGGCGGAAGCGGCGCAGGTATTCCATCAGCACCAGCGAGTGCTTTTGCTCTTCGAAGAACCACACGCTCATGAAGGCCGAGAAGTCGCTGTCGTCGCGGTTGTCGCGCAGGAACATCTCGGTTGCGGGCAACGCCGACCACTCGGTGATCGCGTTCATCTTGATGGTCTGGGCTTGCTCTTCACTGAGCTGGCTGCCATCGAACTGATCCCAGGGGATGTCCGTGTCCATGTTCCAGCGCACGGCTTCGAGCTGCTTGAAAAGTTCGGGGTAAAGCATGGTCAGCTTTCAAAGGTAGAACCGGCATTTTAGGGGGGCCGGATGTGACAGGCGTGTGCACCCACGGGCCGACCGCGCATGCATCCGGGCTTTCCGGACGTGCGTAAGGTGTCGGATGGGCGCAGCATTGCCGCTTCACATCCGCCCGCGAGAGGACCTTGCCATGCCCCTTCGACCCCTGTTGACGGCCTTGCTGGCCCTGACGGCCGGCAGCGCCCAAGCCGCCGATTGCCCCCCGTTGCTCAAGCGCGAGGTGCTGCGCCTCCAGGACGAAAAGCCGCAGAACCTTTGCCAGTACGCCGGCAAGGTGGTCGTCATCGTCAACACCGCGAGCTTTTGCGGCTTCACCGGCCAGTACAAGGGCCTGGAGGCACTGCACACCAAATACAAGGACCGCGGCCTGGTGGTGCTCGGCTTCCCGTCCAACGACTTCTCGCAGGAGCCAGGCGACAACAAGGCCATCGCCGAGTTCTGCGAGAACACCTACGGCGTCAAGTTCCCGATGTTCGTCAAGGCGCGGGTGGCCGAATCGGCCGGCGCCCAACGGCACCCGCTGTACACGGACCTCAAGCAGATCAGCGGCGAAGCGCCCCGCTGGAACTTCCATAAGTATGTGGTCGCTCGCGACGGGAAGACCGTCCACAGCTTCGGCAGCATGACCGCCCCCGACAGCAGCACCTTTGTCGGAACAGTCGAAAAACTATTGGATGCAAAATGAAGACTGATGAGTTATATTTCATACCACTCAGTTCAATCCGGAGTGGGGCATGGGCCAAGACACCATCAGATTCAGGGAACTTCGCTCCGAGGAGAGCTTCAAAACCCTTGCCGGCGCACAGTGTGGGCCGGTAGCGACCAGTTCTATGCTGCACAGCCGGCCTGCTTCGCGGGCTGGAATCCCGGGGTGGTTTTCCTCCTCCCTCCTCCCTCCCTTGTTCCCCCCGGGGCGCTGTGCAGCAATCTTTATTTCGCGGTCGGCCCGACATGGCGCGCCGCACACCCCTGACAGCCTGACGAGGGCGGCCGCATGAGCCGCCGCGTCGCTGTCATTGGCTCGGGCATCTCGGGCCTGGCCACCGCCTATTCGCTGGCCGACGACACCCGGGTCACGCTGTTCGAAGCCGGGTCCTATTTCGGTGGCCACACCCACACCGTCGACGTCACGCTCGAAGGAGTCACCCATGGCGTGGACACCGGCTTTCTCGTCTTCAACGAACGCACCTACCCGCAGCTGATCCGCCTGTTTGGAGAGCTTGGCGTGGCGACCAGCGCGTCCGACATGTCGTTCTCGGTGCAGGTACCCGACCTCGGCCTGGAATGGAGCGGCAGCGACCTCAACACCGTCTTCGCGCAGCGACGCAACCTCGTTCGGCCGGCCTTCCTGCGCATGTTGCGCGACATCCTGCGCTTCAACCGGCTCACCACGGCCTTGGCGACCCGCGGCGAAGAAGCGCAACTGCAGCAACCGATCGGCGACTTCCTCGCCGAGCACCGCTTCTCGGCGGCATTTCGCGACTGGTACTTCCTGCCGATGATCGGCTGCATCTGGTCGTGCCCGACCGACCAGATGTTGCGCTTCCCCATCGCCACCATGATCCGCTTCTGCCACAACCATGGCTTGCTGCAGGTGGCGAATCGCCCGCGCTGGTTCACCGTCACCGGCGGTGCCCGCGAATACGTGCGCAAGATGCTTCCTCGCATCGCCGACGCCCGGCTCAACACGCCCGTTCGCAGCGTGCGCCGCACCCCGCAAGGGCCGACCGTCAGCACCGACCACGGCAGCGAGCATTTCGACGAGGTCGTGCTCGCCTGCCACAGCGACCAGTCGCTTGCGCTGCTGGCCGACGCAACCCCCGACGAACGCGCCGTGCTGGGCGCCATCCGCTACCACCGCAACCGCGCCGTGCTGCACACCGACACCTCGGTGCTGCCCCAGCGACCGCTCGCCTGGGCCGCGTGGAACTACGAGCGCGCCACCGATGCGCCGCGCGAAGAAGCCGCGGTGTGCCTGCACTACCTGCTCAACAAGCTGCAGCCGCTGCCCTTCCGGCAGCCCGTGCTGGTGTCGCTCAACCCGGTGCGCGAGCCCGCGGCGGCCAGCGTCCATGGCGAGTTCGACTACGCCCATCCGGTGTTCGACAGCGCCGCCATCGCCGCGCAGTCCCGCGTGCCGGCGCTGCAGGGCCTGCAGCACACCTGGTTCTGCGGTGCGTGGACGCGTTATGGCTTCCATGAGGACGGCCTGATGTCCGCGCAGGCGGTGGTCAACGGCATGCGCCGGCGCTGGGTCGGCGAGACGCTGCCGGTGCGCGTACCAGAGCGCGAGGCCGCATGAAGATGGCCGCCCCGCTGATCGGCACCGGGCAGGTGCGCCACACCCGCCTGCGGCCGGTGCTGAACGACTTCAGCTACCGCACCTACTTCCTGATGCTGCCGATGCGCAGCCTGCGTGCGCAGCCCTCGCCGCAGCTCAAGCGCAATCGCTTCGGCCTCATCAGCTTCAACGACCGCGACCACGGCGACGGCCGCGCCGACAGCCTGGCGTGGGTCGACGAACTGCTGCACAGCGAAGGCATCACCGACGCCGACGGCGAGGTCTGGCTGCACTGCTACCCCCGCGTGCTCGGCCACACCTTCAAGCCGGTGAGCTTCTGGTACTGCCATCGCCGCGACGACTCGCTCGCCGCCATCGTGGTAGAGGTCAACAACACCTTTGGCGAACGCCACTGCTACCTGCTGCGCGGCGAGACGCTCGCCTTCGGCCAGGAGCTGCAGGCCGACAAGGTGTTCCACGTGTCGCCGTTCTGCAGCGTCAGCGGGCGCTATCGCTTCCGCTTCCTGCGCACCGCGCTGCATCCACAAACCGACGGCCCGCGTAACAGCGGGCAAAGAACGGTGGTGCGCATCGACCACGACGACGAGCACGGCCCGCTGCTGCAGACCAGCGTGGCAGGCCGGCTGGTCGAGTTGACGAGGTCGTCGACCTTGCGTGCCTTCTTCGGCATGCCGCTGATGACGGTGTTCGTCGTTGCGCGCATCCATTGGCAGGCGCTCAGGTTGTGGACCAAGCACGTGCCGTTCTTTCGCAAGCCCGAGCCGCCTCGGGCCTTCATCACCCGCTGAGCGCTCCTGCGAGAGACCCGACGATGAACACCACCACCCATGCTTCCCTGAGTTCGCTGCGACTGTCCCTGCCCGACAGCGCCCCGGCCACTGCCCGCGCGGTCTTCCGGCTGATGGCCGAGCTGCGCCACGGCAGCCTCGACGTGCAGTTGCCGGACGGCACGCAGCTCCATTTCGGTCAACCCGGCGCGCTGCGTGCCGCCATCCGACTTCGCAACTGGAACGTGTGCGGCGCCGCGCTCAAGTCGGGCGACATCGGATTTGCGGAAACCTTCATTGCCGGCGACTGGACAACGCCCGACCTGACCACGCTGCTCAAGCTCTTCATTGCCAACCGCGATGAGATCGAGACAGTGGTCTACGGCAGCTGGTGGGGCTCGCTGCTGTACCGCGTGCGCCACCTGTTCAACCGCAATTCGCGCACCGGCAGCAAGAAGAACATCCACGCGCACTACGACCTCGGCAACGAGTTCTACCGGCTGTGGCTCGACCCGACGATGAACTACTCCAGCGCCTGGTTCGAAGGCGACACAAGTGGTGACCTCGTCGCCGCGCAGTGGGCCAAGGTGCGCCGCGCGCTGAGCGAGTGCGACGTACAGCCCGGTGACCGTGTGCTCGAGATCGGCTGCGGCTGGGGCGCGCTCGCCGAGAGCGCTGCACGCGACTTCAACGCCACCGTGACCGGCGTGACGCTGTCGCGCGAGCAGCTGGCCTGGGGCCAGCAGCGCCTGCGCGACGCCGGCCTGCCCGGCGATCTGCGCTTCCAGGACTACCGCGACATCGCCGACGGTCCCTTCGATGCCATCTGCTCGATCGAGATGTTCGAAGCCGTCGGCCGCGAATACTGGGACGGCTACTTCGACACGCTCAAGCGCAACCTCAAGCCGGGCGGCAAGGCCTGCATCCAGAGCATCACGATCCGCGACGACCTCTTCGAGCGCTACGTGAAGTCGACCGACTTCATCCAGCAGTACATCTTCCCCGGCGGCCTGCTGCCCAGCCCGAGTGCGTTTCGCGAGGCGGCGGCCAAGGCGGGCCTGCGCGTGGTCAACGAACTCTCGTTCGGCACCGACTACGCCGAGACGCTCAAGCGCTGGCGCGAGCGGTTCCTCGCCGAAGAGACGAAGGTGCGCCGCCTCGGCTTCGACACCCGCTTCATGCGCATCTGGGAGTTCTACCTCGGCTATTGCGAGGCGGCCTTCGCGATGGGCAACACCGGCGTCATGCAGTTCACGCTGCAGCGCGACTGAACATGCTCGCACGCCGCCCGCTTCTCGCCGCCCTGCTGGCCCTTCCGTGGCTGGCGCAGGCACGGCCGGCCGAAGTGAGCACCGAGCTGCCCGGGGCCAAGCTGCAGGGCCAGGGATTGCTGCGCTTCCTCGGCCTGCGGGTGTACGACGCACGCTTGTGGGTGGGCGAGGGCTTCAAGCCTGACGACTATGCGCAGCACCCAATAGCGCTCGAGCTTGAATACGCACGCGAGACTCGTCGGCAAACGCATCGCCGAACGCTCGCTGGTCGAGATGCGCAAGGTCGGCGAGGTGCCCGACGACAAGGCCACGGCCTGGCTCGCCGCGATGGAGCAGGCCTTCCCCGACGTGAAGGCCGGCGACCGCATCACGGGTCTTTACCGCCCGACCGACGGCATGCGCTTCTTCGTCAACGGCAAGGCCGGGCGCGAGGTGCGAGACGCCGCGTTCGCCCGGCTCTTCATCGGAATCTGGCTGTCGCCGCGCAGCTCGGAGCCGGCGCTGCGGCGCGCCTTGCTGGGCCTCTCATGAGCGCCGTGGCCGCGTCGACCGGTGCCCCCGCCACCCGTGGCTGGGACGGGCTGCGCTACGGCGCCCCGGGTTTTCCGCTCGCCTTCGTCGCGCTGCCGCTCTACGTGGCGCTGCCCAACCACTACGCCGCCGAATTCGGCGTGCCGCTCGCCGCGCTGGGCGCGCTGCTGCTCGCCGCACGCCTGCTCGATGCGCTCATCGACCCCTGGATCGGCCGCTGGGCCGATGCGCTGCTCGACCGCTCGGCGCACGCCGCGTGGCTTGCGATGACGGGCGCCGCCGTTGTGCTCGCACTCGGTTTTCGCGGGCTCTTCTTTCCCGCCGTCGCGCCGACCGACACCACCGCCTTGCTCGTGTGGTGCGGCGCCTTGCTGGTCGTCACCTACCTCGCCTACAGCGTGATGAGCGTGGTGCACCAGGCCTGGGGCGCGCGGCTGGGCGGCAACGAACAGGCGCGCGCCGGCGTGGTGGCCTGGCGCGAAGGGCTGGCCCTGTGCGGCGTGCTGGTCGCCAGCGTGCTGCCGTCGATGGCCGGCCTGCAGGCGAGCACGCTCGTGTTTGCGGTCGCCTTGTGCCTGGCGCTGGCGCTGCTGCGCCGGGCACCCGCGCCCCACCGGCTGGCCGTGCTGCCCTCGCGCTCGCTGCGCCTGCCGCTCAGCACGCCGGCGTTCCGGCGCCTGCTCGCGGTCTACCTGCTCAACGGCATCGCGAGCGCGGTGCCCGCCACGCTGGTGCTTTTCTTCATCCGCGATCGTCTGCAGGCCCCCGCCTACGAGCCGCTCTTTCTCGCCAGCTACTTTGCCGCCGCGGCGGTGTCGGTGCCCTTGTGGGTGCGGCTCGTCGCGCGTCTCGGTTTGGCGCGCAGCTGGCTCGCCGGCATGGCGCTCGCGATCGCGGTGTTCGCCTGGGCGGCGGCACTGTCGGCGGGCGACGTGGTGTCGTACACCGCCATCTGCGCGCTGAGCGGCGTGGCGCTCGGGGCCGATCTCGCACTGCCCGCCGCGCTGCTGGCCGGCGTCGTGCAGAAGGCCGGGCACGCGGGGCGCGCCGAGGGCGCGTACTTCGGCTGGTGGAACTTCGCGACCAAGCTCAACCTCGCGCTCGCCGCCGGCGTGGCGTTGCCGGCGTTGCAGGCCTTCGGCTACGCGCCCGGCGCGACCGACCCCGCCGCCCTGCAAGCCCTCACCCTGGCGTATTGCGTCTTGCCGTGTGTGCTCAAGCTCATTGCCGCCGCGCTGTTGTGGCGCCACTGGAACCAGGACCTTCGATGAAAAAACTCTTCTTCGCCCTTGCCTTCGCGCTCACGCTCGCCGGCTGTGCCTCGCCCACGCCGCAAGACTACGCTGCGGAAAAACCCTCGCTCGACCTGCAGCGCTACTTCAACGGCGAGGTCACGGCCCACGGCATCTTCAGCGACCGCTCGGGCAAGGTCGTGCGCCGCTTCACGGTGCTGATGAAGTGCCAGTGGACGGGCGACGAGGGCGTACTGGACGAAGCCTTCACCTACAGCGACGGCAAGACCGACCGCCGCATCTGGCGCCTCAAGAAGCTGCCGGGCGGCCGCTACACCGGCACCGCCGACGACGTGGTCGGCATGGCGAGCGGCCAGGTTGCCGGCAACGCGTTCCAGTGGAACTACACCCTCAAGCTGCCGGTGGACGGCAAGGTCTACGAGGTGCAGTTCGACGACTGGATGTACCTCATCGACGAGCGCGTGATGCTCAACCGGGCAGTGATGAGCAAGTTCGGCGTGCGCCTCGGCGAGGTCACGCTGTCGTTCCAGAAGACGAGCTGAGGCACACAGAAATCCCATGGCCCTGAACCCCCGCATCACCGACTGGAACGGCCGCGTCGTCTGGCTGGTCGGCGCCTCGACCGGCATCGGCCGCGCCACCGCCGCGGCGCTGCATGCGCGCGGCGCGCAGGTCATCGTGTCGGCACGCAATGCCGCCGCCCTGAACGCCTTCGAGCACAGCCACCCCGGCAGCGTCGGCCTGCCGCTGGACGTGACCGACCGCGATGCGGTCTCGCACGCCGCCCGGCAGCTGGTGCGGGACCACGGCCGCATCGACCTCGCGCTCTACTGCGCCGGCTACTACAAGGCGCTGCGCGCCACGCAGTTCGACCTTGACGAAGCGGTGCGGCACCAGCAGGTCAACTACGTCGGTGCGCTGCACCTGCTCGATGCGGTGTTGCCGGTGCTGCTGAAGCAGGGCAGCGGCCACCTGAGCCTGGTGTCGAGCGTGGCGGGCTACCGGGGCCTGCCCAACTCGCTGGCCTACGGGCCGACCAAGGCCGCGCTCATCAACCTCGCGCAGACGCTCTACCTCGACCTGCAGCCGCTGGGCATCGGCACCTCGGTGATCAACCCCGGCTTCGTCGAAACGCCGCTCACCGCGCAGAACGAGTTCGCGATGCCGGCCCTGCTCACGCCCGAACAGGCGGCCGAAGAGATCCTCAAGGGTTGGGCGCAAGGGCGCTTCGAGATCCACTTCCCGAAACGCTTCACGCTGTGCCTGAAGGCGCTGACGCATGTGAGCGATGCGCTGTATTTCCGCGCCATCCGCTGGAGCACCGGCCTGTGAACGAACGCACCGGCGACCCCCGCGTGGCCCGCATCGTGACCCTCTTCGAACACTTCACGCGCGAGGACATCGACCGGCTCGGCGAGTTCTACGCCACCCGCGCCCACTTCAAGGACCCGTTCAACGACGTGCGGGGGCTGGCCGCGATCCAGCAGGTCTACCGCCACATGTTCGACGCGCTCGACGAGCCGCGCTTCGTGGTGCGCGACATCCTCGTGCAGGGCGACCAGTGTTTCCTGAGCTGGGATTTCCTCTTCCGCTTCAAGCGCTACAGCCGCGAACCGCAGACGGTGCATGGCAGCACGCACCTGCTGCTCGATCCGATCGGCCTCATCCAGCACCACCGCGACTACTGGGACGCGGCCGAAGAGCTGTACGAGAAGCTGCCGGTGGTGGGCAGCCTGATGCGCTGGCTGAAGCAGCGCGCCCGCAGCTGAGCTACTTGAAGCGCACCGACACCGGCTTGGCGTCGGGCAGGCCTTCGTAGACGACGGTCGCGCCGGCGCCGGCCTTGGGGGGCAGCAGCGGCGAGAACGATCCGAGGCTGATCACATCGCCCGGCTTCATCGCCTGGCCCTCTTTCGCCAGCGCCTCGGCCAGCCACACGACGGCGTTGAGCGGGTGGTTGAGGATGTCGCTGCCTTTGCCGCGTGCGAGTTCGGCGCCGTTCGCGTCGCGCAGCACGACGCTCATGTCGCGCAGGGCGTCGAGCAGCGCAAAACGTTCGCCGCGGTAGGGTGGGATGGCGATCGGTGTGCCCGTCACACCCAGGCGTGCACCGACGTTGATGGCGCTGATGGCCGGGCCATTGAGTTTGGGCGGGGCCTGCACCATCAGATCGGGCAGCTCGATGAAGGGGATGAGCTGGTCGATCGCGTCGAGCACCTCGGCCGGGGTCTTGGCCTGGTTGATGGCCGCACTCTTCACGCGCACCAGCAGGTCGGCCTCGTACAGCGGGCGGGCGCCGAAGCCGGCGTCGACCGTCGCACCGTTGGGCAGCAGCATGCCCTGGTAGAGCACGCCCCAGACCGGACGATCGGTGTTGAAACGCTTCTGCACCGCCGGGTTGGTGAGGCCGGCCTTGTAGCCGACCACCGCCCCGTAGCGCTTGGCGAGCAACGCATTGACCTTCGCCCGGCTGCAGCTGCCGTCGGCCTCGCTCAGCCCTTCCGGATTCGCCGCCGGCGTCTTGGCGGCAAAGGCGTCAACGAGGGCCGCTGCCTGGGCATCGCTCAGGCACTCGGCCTGCGACGCGGCACTGCAGGCGGCCAACACCAAGGCAAGGACGGAACGCAGAGCGGTCATGGCGAGATCTCCTCCTGGGCTGTGCAGCCCTACTTGAGCCATCCCTTGCGGTTGAAATACCAGAAGGGCGAAATGATGCTGACAAGCATCAGGCCGATGGCGAACGGATAGCCGAAGCGCCAGTTCAGCTCGGGCATGGCCTGGAAGTTCATGCCGTAGATGCTGGCGATCAAGGTCGGCGGCAGCAAGGCCACGCTCGCCACCGAGAAGATCTTGATGATCTTGTTCTGGTTGATGTTGATGAAGCCGACGGTGGCGTCCATCAGGAAGTTGATCTTGTCGAAGAGGAAGGCGGTGTGCGAATCGAGCGAGTCGATGTCGCGCAGGATCTGGCGGGCTTCCTCGAACTGCTCGGCGTTGAGCATGCGGCTGCGCATCATGAAGCTGAGCGCACGGCGCGTGTCCATCACGTTGCGGCGGATGCGGCCGTTCAAGTCTTCTTCTTTCGCGATGGCGGCGAGCGCCTGGCCGGCGGCCTGGTCGTTGATCTCTTCCTTCAGCACCCGCGCGCTGACTTTTTCGAGGTTGTCGTAGATGCCTTCGAGCGCATCGGCGCTGTACTCGGCATCGGCGTCGTAGAGCTTGAGCAGCACGTCTTTCGCGTCTTCGATCAGCGCCGGGATGCGGCGTGCGCGCAGGCGCAGGAGGCGGAACACCGGCAGGTCTTCGCCGTGGATCGAGAACAGCACCTTGTTGTGCAGGATGAAGGCCACGCGCACGTTGCGGCGGGTGTCGTCGTCATCGATGAGGAAGTCGGAACGGATGTGCAGCTCGCCGTTGTCTTCCTCGTAGAAACGGGCCGATTCCTCGAGGTCGTCGTCGACCACGTCTTCGGGGATGTTCACGCCGAAGCGTTCGGCGATCCAGGTCTTCTCTTCGGGGGTGGGGGCTTCGAGGTCGACCCACACCGGACGCACGTTGGCCAGGGCGCCGGGGCTTTCGATTTCTTCTTGGAACAGCCGGCCGTTGGCCAGCGTAAAGACGTTGAGCATGCAGGGCTCCGACAGGTCCGCACGGGCTGCATGGAGGCGCCGTGGGGAGGTGGCCAAAAAAGGAGAGAGGGCTTGCGCGGGGAACCGTCTCACCCTGGCCATGGGCACATCACCGGGAGGTGGGCGCCTGTCGAGCGTCAGAGCGGACGGTCACCGAGGGTGACTGCTGTCCATATGCGGGGGTCGCACTCCGTGTACGAAAACGGCGGATTATCACACCCGTTTTGCGAGGCCATCAAGCCGAGGCAACCCGCGAAACGCGCCGAAAGACGCGGCTTCCGTGAGGAAAAGGACGTCGGTTTGATCCGACGCACGAATCGGCCTCAACAGGCCTGCCAACGTCGTTGTCACCCGCTTGTCACTGTCCCGTTTCGGGCGCACACTGGTCTCGACTTCTGCGATTCCCGCCCCCCTTCTTCTCCCCCTCTTCTCCCCTCCTCCCTTTCTCTCCCCTTCTGCTTTTCCCACCCGCCTTGTGAAAGGAGTCCCCGATGAATTTGACGATCAGCGGCCATCACCTCGACGTGAGCCCAGCCCTGCGTGAGTACGTGCTTACGAAATTGGACCGGATCACGCGTCACTTCGATCAAGTCGTGGACATCAACGTGCTGCTGTCGGTAGAGAAGCTGAAGGAAAAGGAACGAAGGCAGAAGGCCGAGGTCACGCTGCATGTGAAGGGCAAGGACATCTTCGTCGAGCATTCGCATGAAGACCTCTACGCCGCGATCGACCAGCTGATGGACAAGCTCGACCGCCAGGTCTGCCGCCACAAGGACAAGCTGCAAGACCACCACCATCTGGCGCCCAAGCGCATGGATGCCACCCTCTGAGCGGAACGCCACGTTCCGGTGCACCAAGCGGCCTGCGGGCCGCTTTTTTGCGCCCCGCTCTTTCGCGCGTTCGCCACACACCCGCCCGTGGGGGCTGGCGGTCGTTGCTGCTGCGCAGCAGCGAGTGCACAATTCCTCGCATTGCCGATGCACGAGCGTGCGCAGGGACGAGGCCCGGTTCTATGATGGGTCCCCCGGTCACTCGTGGAACCGGGTGCCTCAGGAGAGGCTCGAACCGATCTGCCGATGAACCGACTGTCCGCCATCCTGCCGCTCGCCAACGTACTCGTTGACGTGGAGGCCACCAGCAAGAAGCGCGCGTTCGAGCACGCTGGCCTGCTGTTCGAAAACCAGCACTCGATTGCGCGTGCGACGGTCACCGACAACCTCTTCGCCCGCGAACGCCTCGGCTCCACCGGCCTCGGTCACGGCGTCTCCATCCCGCACGGTCGCATCAAGGGCCTGAAGAACCCGCTGGCCGCCGTGGTGCGCGTGCAGCAGCCGATCCCGTTCGATGCCCCCGACGACGAGCCGGTGAGCCTCTTGATCTTCCTGCTGGTGCCCGAGGCGGCAACGCAGCGGCACCTGGAAATCCTCTCCGAGATCGCCGAGATGCTGAGCGATCGCGAGCTGCGTGAGCGCCTCAAGACGGAAACCAGCGCCGCGAAGGTGCACGAACTGATCTCCAACTGGGAACCGTTGAAGTCGGTCGCCTGACGGCCGGCTTGCCTGCGGTTATCCTCGCCGCGTGAAGCCATCAGTCATCAGCGCAGAAGCGCTGTTCGAAGAACACCGCCCGGCCCTGCGCTGGGAATGGGTTGCCGGCCATGCCCACCCCGAACGCCGTTTCGATGAAGCGGCGGTGCGCAACGCGCAATCGGCCGCCGACCTGGTGGGTTACCTCAACTACATCCACCCCTACCGGGTGCAGATCGTCGGCCGCCGGGAGGTGGCGTACCTGCAGGATTCCTCGCCCGAAGACCAGGAGCGCCGCATCCAGCGCATCGTGACGCTGGAGCCGCCGGTGGTGATCGTCGCCGACAACCAGACGCCGCCCGACAAGCTGGTGGCCCTGTGCGATCGCGCCGACATCCCGCTCTTCGTGACGGACGGCTCGGCCGGCCATGTGATCGACGTGGTACGCGGCTACCTGGCACAGCTCTTCGCAGAGCGCACCACACGGCACGGGGTCTTCATGGACATCCTGGGCGTGGGCGTCCTGCTCACCGGCGAATCGGGCCTGGGCAAGAGCGAACTCGGCCTGGAACTCATCTCGCGCGGCCATGGTCTGGTGGCCGACGACGCGGTCGACCTCTACCGCATCTCGCAGACCGCCATCGAAGGCCGCTGCCCCGAGCTGCTGATGAACCTGCTCGAAGTGCGCGGCATCGGCCTGCTCGACATCAAATCGATCTTTGGCGAGACCGCGGTGCGCCGCAAGATGAGGCTCAAGCTCATCGTGCACCTGGTGCGCAAAGAGACGCTCGAGCGCGACTTCGAGCGCCTGCCCTACGAGCCGCTGAACGAAGACGTGCTGAGCGTCCCCATCCGCAAAGTGGTGATCGCGGTCGACGCCGGCCGCAACCTGGCGGTGCTGGTCGAGGCCGCCGTGCGCAACACCATCCTGCAGCTGCGCGGCATCGACACGTATCGGGAATTCATCGAGCGCCACCAGCGCGCCATGCAAAAACCCGAGTAAATCGGCCCCCCAGTCGCTGCGCTCCTGCCCCGCTGGGCGCCACCCTTTGGCCCGGGAGACCCGGGCCTTGGGCGTGGCTTGATGTTGCGCCTCGCTTCGCGGGCGCATCCTTCTTTTTCCTTATTTGCCGGTCTTGTACTGGCAGTTTTTCTTGGTACAGACGGCGTACAGCGACAGCGCGTGGTCCTGCAGCTGGAAGCCTTTGGACTCCGCCACCGCGTTCTGCCGCTTCTCGATCTCGGCGTCGTAGAACTCTTCCACGCGGCCGCAGTCGATGCACACCAGGTGGTCGTGGTGCTTGCCCTCGTTGGAACTCGAACACCGCCTTGCCCGACTCGAAATGGTTGCGCGACAGGATGCCCGCCTGCTCGAACTGCATCAGCACGCGGTAGACGGTCGCGAGACCAATGTCGGCCCCTTCCGCAAGCAAGGACTTGAACACGTCTTCCGCCGTCATGTGACGCTGGCTGGAGTGGTGGAACACGTCCAGGATCTTGATGCGCGGCAGGGTGGCCTTGAGGCCGCTGCTCTTGAGGTCTTCAGCGTTTGACATGGTGGCTGTCCAGCAGGGCGCAACGCACCCCTAGAATCCGCGGATCATATCGAGGTTGGCCTGCTCTCAGCAGGCCTCCGCCCCTTTCTGCAACGCCCCATCCGCATGTCCGTTCCTCGCGTGTCTGTACTCTGGATCGCCGGCCCGCTCGCCGCCATCCTGCTCGCGGGCTGCAGTTCGCTGCAATCCAGCGACCATTTCCTCGGCTTCATCACCCCCTACCGCATCGAGGTCGTGCAGGGCAACGTGCTGACCCAGGAGCAGGTCGCCCTCATCAAACCCGGCCAGACGCGCGCGCAGGTGCGCGACATCCTCGGCTCGCCGCTCTTGACCGACCTGTTCCACGCCGACCGCTGGGACTACGCCTTCACGATCCGCCGCCAGGGCGCCGAGCCGCAACAGCGCAAGGTGGTGGTGCTGTTCGAGGGCGAGAAGCTGAAGAGCATCGACGCCCCCGACCTGCCTTCGGAGCGCGATTTCGTCGCCTCGATCGACACCGTCAAGACGCCGCGCAAGGTGCCCAAACTCGCCCTGACGCCCGAGGAGATCAAGGCCCTGCCCGTGCCACCCAAGCCCGAAGCCGCCGCCTCGGCACCTGAAGGCCCGGCACGCACCTATCCGCCGCTGGAGCCCCGCACATGAGCAACGTCGCTCCCCTGCGCATCGCCATCGCCGGCGCGTCCGGCCGCATGGGCCGCATGCTGATCGAAGCGGTGCTCGCCGCCGACGACTGCCAGCTCGCTGGCGCGCTCGACGTCCCGGGCAGCGCCGCCCTCGGACAAGACGCCGCCGGCTTCCTTGGCCGCATGAGCGGCGTGCACATCAGCGCCGACCTGAAGAGCGGCCTGGCCAACGCCGACGTGCTGATCGACTTCACCCGCCCTGAAGGCACGATGGCCCACCTCGCCGTCTGCCGCGAACTGGGCGTGAAGCTCGTGATCGGCACCACCGGCCTCACCGATGCGCAAAAGGCCGAGATCGGCGCCCAGGCGGCGCACATCGCCATCGTGCAGTCGCCCAACATGAGCGTGGGCGTCAACGTGATGATGCGCCTGCTCGACGTGGCTGCCCGTGCGCTGAGCCAGGGCTACGACATCGAGATCATCGAAGCCCACCACCGCCACAAGGTCGACGCCCCGAGCGGCACCGCGCTCGCGATGGGCGAGACCATCGCCGCGGCGCTGGGCAAGAACCTGAAGGACTGTGCCGTCTACGCCCGCGAAGGCGTGACCGGTGAGCGCGACCCGTCGACCATCGGCTTCGCCACCATCCGCGGCGGCGACATCATCGGCGACCACACCGCGCTCTTCGCCGGCACCGGCGAGCGCATCGAGATCTCGCACAAGAGCAGCAGCCGCGCCGGCTATGCCCAGGGCAGCGTGCGCGCCGCGCGCTTCCTGCGCGACAAGGCCAGCGGCCTCTTCACCATGAACGACGTGCTGGGGCTCGCCTGACATGGGTGGCTTCGCAGGCTTCTGGCAACAGGGAGACGCCATCACGCGTGGCGTGGCCGCGCTGCTGCTGCTGATGTCCATCAGCGCCTGGGTGCTGATCTTCTGGAAGGGCTGGGTGCTCGGCCGCGTGAAGCGCGACATCGCGCGTGCCGTGCCGGCCTTCTGGGGCGCGGCTTCGCTCGACGAAGGCGAGAAGCAGCTGGCCGTGTTCGACCGCGAAGGCGTGTTGCGCCCGCTGCTCGCCGCCGCCACCGCCAGCCACTCCGGCCAGACGCTCGAATCGCGCGGCCACCTCGCCTCGCAGCTCACCCGCCGCCTGCGCGATGCGCTGCACCGTGTGCTCACGCAGCTGCAGTTCGGCCAGGTCGTGCTGGCCTCCATCGGCAGCACCGCCCCCTTCATCGGCCTCTTCGGCACGGTCTGGGGCATCTACCACGCGCTGCTCAGCATCTCGGTCGCCGGCACGGTGACGATCGACCGTGTCTCGGGCCCGGTCGGCGAAGCCTTGGTGATGACGGCGGCCGGCCTTGCGGTGGCCATTCCCGCGGTGCTGGCCTACAACGTCTACAACAAGCGTGTGGCCGCCTGCGAAGCCGACCTCGAAGGCTTCGCGCACGACCTGCGCGAACTGCTGGCCGAGCCCTCGGCCACCACCACCGAGGTCTAGACCGATGGCCTTCGGCCGCCTCGAACGCAGCTCGGCACCGCCGCCGATGAGCGACATCAACATGACGCCGCTGATCGACGTGATGCTGGTGCTGCTGGTGATCTTCATGATCACCGCGCCGCTGATGAGTTCGAGCCTCAAGCTCGACCTACCCAAGAGCGAGGCGGCCACCGCGAGCGACCAGCCCGACTTCATCGCCGTCTCGATCGACCCGCAGGGCCGGCTCTACATTGCCGACCAGATCGTCTCGCCGGAAACCTTTGCCGAGCGTGTCGCCCAGGCCGCGCGCAAGAACCCGCAGACCGAAGTGCAGCTGCGCGCCGACAAGACCGTGCCCTATGGGCGGGTCGCCGAACTCATCGGCGCGGTGCAGAAGGCGGGGCTCAACCGCATCGGGTTCGTGGCCGAGCCCAAGGCTGAATCCACGGCCGACCCCAAGACAGAGTCGAAGCCCTGACCCCGCTCAGTGCAAGGTCACGTTGGCGCTGCCGGTGCCCTTGAGCTTCATCGCCGACAGGCGGGTCGCCCAGCCGGTGGACCAGGCGATGAATTCGCTGCTCGGCATCGGCCGGCTCATGTGGAAGCCCTGGGCTTCGTCGCAGGCCTGCTCGCGCAGCAACTGCCAGACCTGGGCGTTTTCCACCCCTTCGGCGACGACGGTCAGGCCCAGGCCGTGCGCGAGGTCGATGGTCGAGCGCACGATGCGCGCATCGTTGGCGTCCTTTTCCATGTTCATCACGAACGAGCGGTCGATCTTGATCTCGTCGACCGGCAGGCGCTTCAGGTAGGCGAGCGATGAATAGCCGGTGCCGAAGTCGTCGATCGACAGGCGAAAGCCCAGCTTGGACAGCCGGTCGAGCGTGCCCATCGCACGCTGCGGGTCGTCCATGATCGCGCTCTCGGTGATCTCCAGGCAGAAGGCCTCGGCCGGCACGATGTGCTTGACCAGCAGGGCCTCGAACTTCTGCGGCAGCTCGACGTCGAGCAGGTCGCGCGTCGACAGGTTGACCGAAATCGTGATGCGCAGGCCGGCCTCGTTGAGCACGCGCCAGTTGCGCGCAGCCTCTTCAAACACCCACAGCGTCAGCGTGCGGATGAAGCCGGTCTGCTCGGCAAAGGGGATGAACTGCATCGGCGGCACGAGGCCACGCTGCGGGTGCTGCCAGCGCAGCAGCGCTTCGGCGCCGACCACGTGGCCGGTGTCGAGCGCGAGCTTGGGCTGCAGGTACAGGCGCAGCTCGCGGTGGTCGACCGCATGGCGCAACTCGCCCAGCAGCGTGAGCGTCTGGCTGCTGGCGGCGTCGAAGGCCGGGTCGTAGAGCACCGGGCCGTCGCCTCGGCGCTTGGCCTGGTACATCGCCACCTCGGCGCGGTTGAGCAGGCCATCGGCGTCGCTCGCATGGTGCGGCCACACCGCCATGCCGAAACTCGCGCTCATGTCGACGGTGTGATCTTCGAGCGTCATCACGTCGCCAAACGCGGCGTGCAGGCGCTGCGCCACCGAGCGGGTGTGCGCAAGGTCGTCCGACGGCTCCATGTCGGCCAGCAGCACCGCAAACTCGTCGCCACCCAGGCGCGCCACCAGGTCGCCGTTGCGCACCGCCTGCTGCGACAGGCGCTCGGCCACACCCTTCAGCATCAGGTCGCCGAAGCGGTAGCCGAGCACGTCGTTGACGTGCTTGAAGCGGTCGAGGTCGAGCATCACCACCGCGACCGAACGGCCGTCGGCCTGGGCGAGCGTCATCGCTTCAACCACCGCGTTGCGGAACTGCACGCGGTTGGGCAGTCCGGTGAGGCTGTCCCAATACGCGAGCTTCAGGATCTCGTCCTGCTGGCTGGCCACGTTGACGCGCATGCGCTCGAAGGCATGGGCCAGGTCGCCGACCTCGTCGGTGCGGTGCTGGCCACCGAGCGGCGTGGCGTAGTCGCCGGCACCCAGGCGTTCGGCGGCAGCCGCCAGGCGGCGCAGCGGCGTGGTCACGCGGCGCGCGGTGAGCACGCTGCCGATACCGAACACCAGCACGCCCAGCAGCGTGAGCGCGGCCAGGCCGAGCTGCAACTGGCGGTACGGGGCCACCGCCTCGTCGACCGACAGCATCAGCAAGGCCGACACCGCGGGGCTGGCGGCATCACCGTCGGTGAGCGAGACGGCGCGTGTCTGGTACTCGCCGCCCGGCAGCACGATGCCGCCCGACTCGCCCCGGGCGAGGTGCACGGCCTGGCGCGAAAACGCGAGGCGCGACTCCTGCGGCAGGGTCGACAGCAGCGTGGTCCACGCGGCCTGCGGCGTGGCGCGCATTTCCAGGTTCACGTGCAGCGACGAGAAGCCGAGCATTTCATCGACCAGGCGCTGGTCGACCGGAAACCCCATCAGCACCCAGCCGACCGTGACCGGCGCCCGCAGCGGCACCAGCACGAATTGGAACGGGCGGTTGTCGACCATCACCACGTCACCGGCGAACTTGCGCTCGCGCTGGGCCAGGCGGGCCAGCACCGGCTGCAACGACTGGGCGTCGGCGTGCGCCGAGGCACGCAGTTTGAAGTCGGTGTCGAGCAGCGCCGCCACGCTCGCGCCAATGCGCTCGCCGTGGTTGGCCAGCACCGAGCCGATGGTGGCCTCGTCGCCACTGCTCACCGCGGAGCGGAACCCATAGTCGGTGGCGAGCAGTGACGCGCCCTCGGTGAGCTTGTCGGCGTTTTGCAGCAGCAGCCGCTTGAGCAGGCGTTCGCCGACCTCTAGGTCGCGGCTGATGGCGGCGCGGGCGTTGTGGTCGATGCTGGCGCGGATGGCGAGGAAGCTCAGGCCCTGCACCACCAGGAGCAGGCCAAGGAACACGAAGACGATGCGGGCGCTGAGCGACTTGCGCACCCAGCGCCGCGCGGCTGTGAGCGGGCCGGGGCGCGGCGGTGACGAGACCAGGGTGTCGGCGCTCACAGCGGCACCGCCGGCAGGGTGAGCTGGGCGCGCGCATCGCCGACGGCCACGTTCAGGGCGACAGGCGCCGGCTCCTTGCCGGCCGGCACCCCCGCGTGCCAAGCCCGCAGCCGGTAGCTACCGGGCGGCACGCCATCGAGCTGCACCTGGCCGCGCGCATCGGTGCGGGCGTGGTAGGGCGTGTCGACCACCACCACCCAGGCCGCCATGCGGTCATGGATGTTGCAGCCGAGCACCGCCGCGCCGGGTTTGTCGAACACGACGGGCTGGGCCGGCACGCCGGCGTAGAGCTTCAGCTCGAAGGTCTTGATCGGCGAGAACGAATACACGTGGTGGCGCACGGTGTCGAAATTCGGGAAGTTCACCGGCGTGCCCACCGTGACCACGGTGACGCGCGGCTGGAACTGGCGCCTGGCCTGCGACACCTCGACCATCGGCATCGGTCGGACCGGCGGCTTGGGCGTGGCCGTCGTCTCCAGCATCACCACCGCGTCGGGCAGCGGCTGGCCGGCCTCGTCGGTGACGGTGACCGCCACCACGGCCGCCCGCGCGAGCGCCGGCCCCAGCGCGCTGAGCGCAAGCAGGAAAGCGGGGGGGATTCGGGGCATGGTGGCGCGTCGACGGCAGCGCCCGGCCGGTTGGTCGGGCTCCTCGGTGTATCGGCTTGCAACCGGGCGACTTGAAGACCCGCGACGGGCATCGTGCAGCAGTTCACGTCTGCGCTCTCCCGAGCGCTCGCCACAGGGTTGATGAGCGCTGGCTTACCTGGCTGCCGCCAAGGCCGGTTCGCCGATCGCCGCGGCGATCACACCTCCGCCCAGACACACCTCACCGTCGTAGACCACCGCCGACTGGCCAGGGGTCACGGCCCATTGCGGGCTCTCGAAGTGCAGCGTGAAGCCGCCCGCCGTGGGGGCGATGGTGCAGGGCGCGTCGCTCTGCCGGTAGCGCGTCTTGGCCGCCACCGGGCCGGCGGGCGGTGGGTGGCCGGCCACCCAGCTCAGGTCGTCGGCGACCAGACCATCGGACAGCAGCCAGGGGTGGTCGTGGCCCTGCACCACCGAGAGGGTGTTGCGCGCCATGTCCTTGCGCGCCACGAACCAGGGCTCGTGCTCGCTACCCCCCTTGGCCGCGCCACGCTCCTTCAGGCCGCCGATGCCGATGCCCTTGCGCTGGCCGAGCGTGTAGAAGCTCAGGCCGACGTGCTCGCCCACCTGGCGGCCGCGGTCGTCGAGGATGGGGCCGGGCGTGTTGGCGAGGTAGCGGTTGAGGAAGTCGCGGAACGGCCGCTCTCCGATGAAGCAGATGCCGGTCGAGTCTTTCTTCTTCGCGTTGGGCAGGCCGATCTCGGCTGCGATACGGCGCACCTCGGTCTTGGGCAGCTCGCCGACCGGGAACATGGTCTTGGAGAGCTGCGCCTGCGTCAGGCGGTGCAGGAAGTAGCTCTGGTCCTTCAGCGGATCGAGCCCTTTGAGCAGCTGGAACTCGCCCTTCACCTCGCGCACCCGCGCGTAGTGCCCGGTCGCGATCTTCTCGGCGCCCAGGCGCATCGCGTGGTCGAGGAAAGCCTTGAACTTGATCTCGGCGTTGCACAGCACGTCGGGGTTGGGCGTGCGGCCGGCCTGGTACTCGCGCAGGAACTCGGCGAAGACACGGTCCTTGTACTCGGCGGCGAAATTCACATGCTCGATCTCGATGCCCAGCACGTCGGCTACCGAGGCGGCGTCGAGGAAGTCCTGGCGCGACGAGCAGTACTCGTCGTCGTCATCGTCTTCCCAGTTCTTCATGAAGATCCCGATGACCTCGTGGCCCTGCTGTTTGAGCAGGTAGGCGGTCACCGCGGAGTCGACACCCCCGCTCAAACCCACGACCACACGCACTTTCGCCATGCCGCGATTGTAGGAAGCGCTCCTGCGCGGCGCTGGCGTGGGGAGACTGCACGCGCCTCAGCGCGCTGCGTAGAAGGGCACGAACACCTCGTTGGCCTCGCGCCCCACGCTCTGCAGCCACTCCAGCGAGAAGCGCTCGCCCAAGCGGCGAATGACCGGCTGCAGCAGCGGCGGCGCCGGCTCAGTGCGCATGCCGTTGCGCCGCAACTCCTGCGCCGACTCGGTGGCGGCCACGCGGCTGGCCGCCCAGCCGTTGGTTTCGGCGGCGCTGGCGGACTGGAGCACCGCCTGTCGCTGCGCGTCCGTCAGCGCCGCATACGCCGCGGCGTTGGCGAAGGTGAGGTTCTTCGGGAACCAGGCGTTGATCTCGTAGAAGAACTTGAAGGCGCTCCAGACCTTGTTCTCCACGCCGGTCACGGCGGAGGTGATCATGGTGTCGATGCGGCCCTCGGCGAGCGCCTGGCCAACCTTGGACATGGGCACGTCGACCGGCTCGGCGCCAAGCAGCTGTGCGATGCGCACGGTGGTGGCGTTGTAGGTGCGCATGCGGCTGCCGCGCAGGTCGTCGGCGCTGCGCACCGGGCGGATCGTGTAGAGGCCCTGCGGTGGCCACGGCACGGCAAAGAGCGGCTTCAGCCCGCGTGCCTCGAAGTGGCGCTCGACCAGCGGGCGCTGGTGTTGCCACAGGCGCTGTGCGTCCTCGTAGCTCGACACCACGAAGGGCACGGCGTCGGCGCCGGCGATCGGGATGTCCTGCGCGAGCCCGGTCATGATGACCTCGCCGGCCTGCACACGGCCGGCGCGCACCGCAGCGGCGATCTGCGCCAAGGGCACGCCCTGGTTGTCGGGCTGCACCTGGATGCGCAGGCTGCCAGCGGTTGCGGCCTCCACCGACCGCGCGAAACGCGCGACGTTCTGGCCCTGGAAGGAGTCGGCCTTGTAGCCGGTGGGTAGCAGCCACACCATGTTGGCGCGGGCGGCCGCGGGCGCGAGGGCCGTGGCGGCGGTGAACAGCAGGTGTCGGCGTTGCATGGGGCCTCCTGTCGTCGGGTGCTTGCATGGTGAGCCGTGCCGCCCGCGTCGTGGATGGAAAGTTTTTCGGTCGCGGCATCGAAAAAATCGATGCCATGCGCTGCGTCACGCACACGACAGCCGCCACCGCATCGCAGGCGCAAGATGGCTGCGCCGGCGTTGGTGCCGGCACACGTCTTCAGGGCGGGGCGGAATTCCCCACCGGCGGTATGTGGCGCAAGCCGCGAGCCCGCGAGCGCTTCACCCTTCTCAGGGGGAAGGTCAGCAGACCTGGTGCGAAGCCAGGGCCGACGGTTTTCCGCCGCGGTGACGTGCCGTTCGTTGAGCAGTGCAGGCGGAAAACAGTGCCGCCTACGCTGCGCAATTGCATAGGCGCTTCGCTACGGCGGCACAGTCCGGATGAAAGAAGATGTGCTGATGCATGGCTGCCCTGCCGGGCCACCGGCGTGGGCGCCGTGCGTTTGCGCGCCCTGGAACGTTTTTCGTCTACTCAACGAGGAGCGTTTCATGTCTCAACCGACCTTCAACACCTACCCCCATCGCCTGCGAACCGCGCTGCGCGCGCTCTACGCCGGCCGGCCCATCCTGCTCTTCGACGACGACGAGCGCGAGAACGAGGCCGACCTCATCGTCGCCGCCGAGCACATCACGCCCGAGGTGATGGCGATGTTCATCCGCGAGGGCAGCGGCATCGTCTGCCTGTGCCTGCCGCCCGACACGCTGGCGCAGCTTGCGCTGCAGCCCATGGTGCCGTGCAACGAGAGCCGCTACGGCACCGCCTTCACCGTCTCGATCGAGGCCCGCCACGGTGTCGCCACCGGGGTGAGCGCGGCCGACCGGGTGACAACGATCCGTGCGGCGATTGCCGATGGCGCACAGCCCAGCGACCTGGTGAGGCCCGGCCATGTGTTCCCGCTCTGCGCACGCCCTGGGGGCGTGCTGGAGCGCGACGGCCACACCGAAGGCTCGGTCGACCTCATGCGCATGGCCGGCCTCAAGCCGGCCGCGGTGCTGTGCGAGCTGATGAACCCAGACGGCACGATGGCCCGCGGCGAGGACGTAGCCCGATTCGCGCTGGCGCACGGCCTGCCCACGCTCACCATCGCCGAGATCGTGCACTGGCGTCGCCAGAGCGAGCCGGCACTGGCCTGAGGAGGTGCCACGATGACCGTCTATGTGATGGCGCAGCTCAAATTCACCGACCGCGGCGCCTACGACCGCTACCAGTCGCGCTTCTTCGGGGTGTTCTCGCGCTTCCAGGGCACGCTGCTCGTGGCCGACGAGGCGCCCCAGGTGGTGGAAGGCGAGTGGCCGCGCGACAAGGTGGTGCTCATGTCCTTCCCCGACCACGCGGCCTACCGCGCGTTGGCCGAGTCGCCCGAGTACCAGGAGATCTCACGCGACCGCAAAGCCGGCGCCGAGACGGTGGTGCTGCTGTTGCGAGGCTTCAGACCATCCTGAAGCTGGCGTTGCCGCGTGCGATCAGGCGATCGCCACAGACCACGCGGCATTCGGCAAAGGCCAAGGTGCGGCCGAGCTTGAGCACGTTCGGCTGCACCTCCAGCCATTCGCCGATGCGCGCGGTGTCGAGGTAGTCCAAGGCCAGCGTCACCGTCACGGCGCTGGTCTGCTCCTGCCCCGGCTGCTGGCGCGCGAGGCGCACGATCGACAGGCCCATCGCGTTGTCAGCCAGGGCACTGATGAGTCCGCCGTGGGCGAAGCCGCGCGCGTTGCAGTGCGCCTCGCGGATCTCGACCGCCAGCTGCACCGACTCGGCCGTCTCGCGTGCGTGGAGCGGCTCCCAGGGGTCGGTGAGCGGGCTGCGCCGGGTGTGGCGCACATAGCCTTCGGGTGTCATGGTCGTTCCTTTCGAGTGCGGGGCCAGGCGGACTTGGAGGCCGAGCGGGCCTTCTCGGCCTCACGCTGACGCTGCTGCAGCCAGCCGATGTGCGACACCAGCCTCCTGCGCAACGCGCGCTGCTCGGCGATGAGCGCGTCGACTTCGCCAATGCGCGACCGCATGGCCTCGACCATCTGCTCGAAGGTGAGCGTGCCGGCGCGGTAGCGCGGCACGGCATCGGCCAAGTCTTGCAGCGAAAAGCCGAGGTCGCGGCCCATCGAGAGGAACACCACCTCGCGCACCGTGCGCTCGCCGAACTCGCGGTAGCCGGAAGGCCGGCGCTCGGCCTGGATCAGCCCGGCGTCTTCGTAGCGCCGCAATCGGTGCACCGAGACGCCGGTGCGGCGCGCCAGTTCGGAAATCTTCATGCCGGCAACCTTAGCAAGCCTCGCACTGTGCGAGGGTCGCGGCCGCGACCGGCAGACGAAGGATACTGGCCCCTCCGCTCTACTCCAACACCCCCGAGACATGAAACACGTCCTCGCCCTGGCCCTGTGCCTCGCCCTGCCGGCCTTTGCCGCCGACCCGGCGCCCAAGCTCACCACCGACGCGCAGAAGGCTGCCTACTCCATCGGCTTCAACTTCGGCTCGTCGGTCAGCAAGGAAGTGCCCGACATCGACACCGAAGCGCTGCAGCGCGGCGTGCAGGACGCGTTGAAGAAGAAGCAGCCCGCGCTCACGCAGGAGCAGCAGGCCGAGGTGATGGGCAAGTTCCAGCAGCAGCTGATGGCCCAGCGCGCCGCACGCCAGGAGGCGGCCGAGAAGAAGAACAGCGAAGCGGCGGCCAAGTTCATGGCCGACAACGCCAAGAAGCCCGGCGTGACCGCACTGCCGAGCGGCCTGCAGTACGAGGTGATCAAGAGCGGCAAGGGCGCGAGCCCGAAGGCCAACGACCGGGTGAAGGTGCACTACACCGGCACCTTGCTCAGCGGCGAGGTGTTCGACAGCTCGGTCAAGCGCGGCGAGCCGGCCACCTTCCAGGTCGACCAGGTGATCCCGGGATGGACGCAGGCGCTGCAGAAGATGAAGGTCGGCGACAAGTGGAAGCTCTACATTCCGCCCGAGATGGGCTATGGCAAGCGCGGCGCGCCCGGCGGCAAGATCGAGCCGAGCATGGCGCTCGTCTTCGAGGTGGAGCTGCTGGAGGTCGTGGCGGCGAAGTGACCGTCGCTCAGCGCAAGGCCCGGAAGCGGGCCACCAGGTAGTGATCGGGCGGGTGGGTGTCGCAAGCACCCGCCGGCTCGTCGAAGGCCAGGAGCAGGCGCTCGTCGCCCACCGCTGCGGTGGCGGTGAGGCAGGCGGTGCTCGCCGGCAGCAGCGACAGCACCGCGCCCTTCTCTGGCCCCTTGAACGATTCGAGCACCAGCAGCCGCGTGCGGCCGGTGGCGGCGTCGATCTCGACCACCCGGCCGTAGACCGCCAGCCGCGCCTTGTCGAGCGCCTCGCGCGCCGTCCTCTCCTGCACCTCGGGTGGGAAGCAGTTGCAGCCGCCGGACGCCTGCCCGACGGCAGAGCCGGCCAGGGCGAGCCACCCCAGTCCGCACAGCAAGGCGTGCCGAACGAACTCAGCCTTCATGGCGGGTGAACTCCATGGTCCAGTTGGTTTCCCAGCTGGCACCGGCATCGGCCGAGAAGGCCTGCTCCCACGTTGGGCGGGCACCGGGGTTGGGCCGCCAGATGAAGCGCACCCGGATGGGCCGCCCGTCCAGCGTGTCGTCGGAATAGAACACGCCCGCGCCGTCGAAGAACCGGCCCACCACCGGCACATCGAGCCGATGCGGGTGGCGGCCGTCGAGCCACCAGATGGCCCACGCTGCCGTGTGCGGGTCGTACGACCGCATCGCGACGGCGCGCACATCGCCATCGGGAAAGTGCAGCAGGTTGTCTTCAAGGTTGCCGAAGCCGCCCTGGGTCTGGCGTGTGCACGACAAGCCCGCGAACGCGGTCCAGTCGGTGCAGCCGGCCAGGCGGGCGTTCAGCCGGCGGTGCTGCACGCGCCAGTCGCCGAGGATGAAATCGAAATCGTGCGGCGCGTTGTCTGCGACGGGCAAGGGCATGTCGGCTCCTGTGCGTGAATGGCGAAAGGGCCGATCGTGGGCGAGGGCTGCTGCCAACGGCGTGTCAGGAGAGGCCTGCCTCAGCGCTTGATCTCCGGCGCGTAGACCGTGGCATCGGCGTGCACCAGCGACAGCGGGTGGCGGCAGCCGGCGAGGTAGTCCTCGATGCAGCTCAGCACCAGTGCGCTGCGGTGCCGCTCGCGGCTGGCGCGCAGCTCGGGCAGCGTCATCCACAGGGTGCGCACGATGCCCTCGTCGAGCCTGCGTGCCGGGTCGGGCTCGCCGACCGTGCCGCCGTAGGCGAGGCGCACGTAGGTCACGTCTTCGCCGGTGGCCGGCCGCTGGAAGCGCGACAGGTAGACGCCCACCACGCACTGCGGCGTGAAGGTACAGGCGGTTTCTTCCAGCACCTCTCGACACACGCCTTGCTCCGGCGACTCGCCCTCTTCGAGATGGCCGGCCGGGTTGTTGAGCTTCAAGCCCTCGGCGGTGTCTTCTTCCACCAACAGGAAGCGGCTTTCGCCCTCGGCCACACGCTCGATGACCGCGGCCACCGTGACACTAGGTTTCCAACGCTCTGACATGGAACGGCATGGTAGCCGCCAGCCTTTGCTGTGACACCAACGCGACGACGGCGTGCGCGCGATGCGTTACGCTCGCGTGTTTTTGTAAGTTCGGCGCAAGCTCACGGGATGCGCCCGCGACGGAGGAGTCAGTTCCATGTTGATTGGGGTACCGCTCGAGACGGTGGCCGGCGAGACGCGCGTGGCCGTCACGCCTGAAACCGCGAAGAAACTCAAGGCACAGGGGCACACCCTGCGCATCCAGTCGGGGGCCGGCGTGGCCGCCAGCGCCACCGACGAGGCCTACATCGCCGCCGGCGCCGAGATCACCGACCAGGCAGGCGCCCTCGGGGCCGACCTGGTGCTCAAGGTGAGGGCTCCGGTCGATTCCGAGTTGTCGCTGATGAAGTCCGGCGCCAACCTCGTCGGAATGCTCAACCCCTTCGACGCGGCCGGCCTGCAGCGCCTGGCCACGGCCGGCCTCACGAGCTTCGCGCTCGAAGCCGCGCCGCGCACCACCCGCGCCCAGAGCATGGACGTGCTGTCCTCCCAGGCCAACATCGCCGGCTACAAGGCGGTGATGATCGCGGCCGACAAGTACCAGCGCTTCTTCCCGATGCTGATGACGGCCGCCGGCACGGTGAAGGCCGCGCGCGTGGTCATCCTCGGCGTGGGTGTTGCGGGCCTGCAGGCCATCGCCACCGCCAAGCGGCTGGGCGCGGTGATCGAGGCGTCCGACGTGCGGCCCTCGGTGAAAGAGCAGGTCGAGTCGCTGGGCGCCAAGTTCATCGACGTGTCGTACGACACGCCGGAAGAGAAAGAAGCCGCCGAAGGCGTGGGCGGCTACGCCAAGCCCATGCCGCAGAGCTGGCTCGACCGCCAGAAGGTTGAAGTGGCCAAGCGCGTGGCCCAGGCCGACGTGGTGATCACCACCGCGCTGATCCCCGGCCGCGCCGCGCCGGTGCTGGTGACCGAAGAGATGGTCAAGTCGATGAAGCCGGGCTCGGTGATTGTCGACCTCGCGGCGGCACAGGGCGGCAACTGCCCGCTGACCGAGGCCAACAAGACGGTCGTCAAGCACGGCGTCACGCTGGTGGGCGAGACCAACCTGCCGGCGCTCGTCTCGGCCGACGCCAGCGCGCTCTACGCGCGCAACGTGCTCGATTTCCTGAAGCTCGTCCTCACCAAGGAAGGCGGCTTCAACGTGCCAATGGACGACGACATCGTGGCCGCCTGCCTGATGACGCAGGGCGGCGAAGTGAAGCGGAAGTAAGAGGCCAGCATGAACAACCGAGTGATGCTGCGGGCCAAGCTGCACCGCGCCACCGTCACCGAAGCCGACCTGCACTACGAGGGTTCGTGCGGCATCGACGAAGACCTCATGGTCGCCGCCAACATGGTGGAGTACGAGCGCATCGAGTTCTACAACATCAACAACGGCGAGCGTTTCTCCACCTACATCATCAAGGCGCCCAAAGGCTCGGGGACGATCTCCCTCAACGGCGCCGCGGCGCGCAAGGCGCACGTGGGCGACCTGCTCATCATCTGCACCTACGCGACGATGAGCGAGGTCAACTCCGCCACCTACAAGCCCACCGTGGTGCTGCTCGACGAGCGCAACAAGGTCAAAGAAATCCGCAAGCTTTAAATCCGCAAGACACATTCCAAGGAGAACGTCGGATGGACATCATCTCGCCGACCATCACCAACCTCATCATCTTCGTGCTCGCCATCTACGTGGGCTACCACGTGGTCTGGACCGTGACCCCCGCCCTGCACACCCCGCTGATGGCCGTGACCAACGCCATCTCGGCCATCGTGATCGTGGGCGCCATGCTGGCCGCCGCCCTCACCGAGACGCCGCTTGGCAAGACCATGGGTGTGCTCGCCGTGGCGCTGGCCGCGGTCAACGTCTTCGGCGGCTTCCTCGTGACACGCCGCATGCTCGAGATGTTCAAGAAGAAAGAGAAGAAGGCGCCTGCCGCGGGTGACACCAAGAAGGAGGGCGCGAAATGAGCATGAATGTCGTCACGCTGCTCTACCTCGTTGCGAGCATCTGCTTCATCCAGGCCCTGAAGGGCCTGAGCCACCCCACCACCTCGATCCGCGGCAACCTCTTCGGCATGGTCGGCATGGCCATCGCCGTGGTGACCACCGGCGCGCTGATCGTCAAGTTGGCCGGCGGCAACGCCCTCGGCCTCGGCTGGGTGCTGCTGGGCCTCCTGGTCGGCGGCACCGCCGGCACCATCATGGCCAAGCGGGTCGAGATGACCAAGATGCCGGAGCTGGTGGCCTTCATGCACAGCATGATCGGCCTGGCGGCGGTGTTCATCGCGGTCGCGGCGGCGGTCGAGCCGTGGGCCTTCGGCATCACCGACAAGGGCGGCGCCATCCCGCACGGCAACCGGCTCGAACTGGCGCTGGGCGCGGCCATCGGCGCCATCACCTTCAGCGGCTCGGTGATCGCCTTCGGCAAGCTCTCGGGCAAGTACAAGTTCCGCCTGTTCCAGGGCGCGCCGGTCGTCTTCAAGGGCCAACACATCCTGAACCTGGTGCTGGGCCTGGCGGCGCTCTTCTTCATCGTGGGCTACACGGTGAGCGAGGCGCGCATCGACTTCTGGCTGCTGCTGGCGATCGCCTTCGTGCTGGGCGTCCTGATCATCATCCCGATCGGCGGCGCCGACATGCCGGTGGTGGTGTCCATGCTCAACAGCTACTCCGGCTGGGCGGCGGCGGGCATCGGCTTCTCGCTCAACAACAGCATGCTGATCATTGCCGGCTCACTGGTGGGCAGCTCGGGCGCGATCCTGAGCTACATCATGTGCAAGGCGATGAACCGCTCGTTCTTCAACGTGATCCTGGGCGGCTTCGGCGGTGACACCACCGCGGCCACCGGCGGCGCGCAGGCTCAGCGCAACGTGAAGAGCGGCAGCGCCGACGACGCGGCCTTCGTGCTCGGCAATGCCGAGACGGTGGTGATCGTGCCGGGCTACGGCCTGGCCGTCGCCCGCGCCCAGCACGCCGTGAAGGAACTCGCCGCCAAGCTGACCGAAAAGGGCGTGACGGTGAAGTACGCCATCCACCCGGTCGCCGGCCGCATGCCCGGCCACATGAACGTGCTGCTGGCCGAGGCCGAGGTGCCCTACGACCAGGTCTTCGAGATGGAAGACATCAACGGCGAGTTCGGCCAGGCGGATGTCGCGATCATCCTCGGCGCCAACGACGTGGTGAACCCGGCGGCCCACGTGAAGGGCAGCCCGATCTACGGCATGCCCATCCTCGAGGCCTACAAGGCCAAGACCATCATCGTCAACAAGCGCTCGATGGCCGCCGGCTATGCGGGCCTCGACAACGAACTCTTCTACATGGACAAGACCATGATGGTCTTCGGCGACGCGAAGAAGGTCGTGGAAGACATGGTGAAGGCCGTCGAATAAGCCACAGCCGTCCGTGACGCAGTTCTCGGCCCAGTCCCCACCAACGGGGGGCTGGGCCGAATTGTTTTGGGGCGCCGTCTAGAGGCGTTGCACCAGAAAAGAACGGTCGTTCGCTCGAAACCCCTGATGGAGTACACGTCAGTTCCACGTCAGAATCCGCCGCTTCAAGCAGACCGCCCTCTCTCGACTCCTCTGGAGAAATCAAAAATGGAAAAGACTTGGCTCAAGCAGTACCCGGCCAGCGTGCCTGAACAGATCAACTTCGGCGAGTACCCGTCGTTGCTGGCGCTGATCGAGGAGGCGTTCAAGAAGCACGCCTCGGCAACGGCGTACAAGTTCATGGGCAAGGGCTTCACCTTCGCCCAGATCGACGAACAGTCGCGTGCGCTGGCCGCCTACCTGCAGTCGCAGGGCCTGGAAAAGGGCGACCGTGTGGCCATCATGATGCCGAACGTGCCGCAGTACCCGATCGCCGTGGCGGCGATCATCCGCGCCGGCCTGGTGGTGGTGAACGTGAACCCGCTGTACACCCCGCGCGAACTCGAGCACCAGCTGAAGGACTCGGGCGCCAAGGCCATCATCATCGTCGAGAACTTCGCCGCCACGCTGCAGGCCTGCTACGCCGCCGTGCCGACCAAGAAGGTCATCCTCGCCTCGATGGGCGATTTGCTCGGCGTCAAGGGCCTCATCGTCAACTACGTCGTGCGCAACGTGAAGAAGATGGTGCCGGCGTTCTCGCTGCCCAGCGCCGTGCGCTTCAAGGACGCCGTGGCCGCCGGCCGCAAGGCAGCCTACCGCGCGCCCGACACCAAGCCGACCGACATCGCCGTGCTGCAGTACACCGGCGGCACCACCGGTGTGAGCAAGGGCGCGGTGCTGCTGCATCGCAACCTCGTCGCCAACACCCTGCAGTGCGAAGCCTGGTACCAGCCCGCACTGAAGAAGATGCCTCCGGGCGAACAGATCACCACCGTCGCCGCGCTGCCGCTGTACCACATCTTCGGCTTCACCTCGAACATGATGCTGGGCATGCGCATGGGCGGCTGCAACATCCTGATCCCCAACCCGCGCGACATCCCTGCGGTGTTCAAGGACCTGTCGCGCGAGAAGGTGCACAGCCTGCCAGCGGTCAACACGCTCTTCATGGCAATGGCCAACCACCCCGACTTCAACACCGTCGACTGGAGCCACCTGAAGATCTCGGTCGGCGGCGGCATGGCCGTGCAGCAGGCCACCGCCAAGCTGTGGCTCGAGAAGACCGGCTGCCCGATCGTCGAAGGCTACGGCCTGTCGGAGACCTCGCCCACCGCCACCTGCAACCCGACCGACAGCGACGCCTTCACCGGCACCATCGGCCTGCCGCTGCCCGGCACCGAACTCAAGCTGCTTGACGACGACGGCAACGAAGTGCCCCCCGGCACGCCGGGCGAGATCGCCATCCGCGGCCCGCAGGTGATGGCCGGCTACTGGCAGCGCCCCGACGAGACCGCCAAGGTGATGACGGCCGACGGCTTCTTCCGCACCGGCGACATCGGCACCGTGGACGCACGCGGCTACTTCAAGATCGTCGACCGCAAGAAGGACATGATCCTCGTGAGCGGCTTCAACGTCTACCCGAACGAGGTGGAAGACGTGGTCACGCAAATGCCCGGCATCCTCGAATGCGCTGCGGTCGGCGTGCCCGATGCGAAGGCCGGCGAAGCGGTGAAGCTCGTCATCGTGCGCAGCAACCCCGCCGTGACCGAGGCCGACGTGCGCGCCTATTGCGAAGCGAACATGACGGGCTACAAGCGGCCCAAGGTGGTGGAGTTCCGCAACGAGCTGCCCAAGACTCCGGTCGGCAAGATCCTGCGTCGCGAGTTGCGCGACAAGGCGGCCTGAGCCACCGTCCCGCCCGCGCGCGCAATACCTTCGCGCGCGGCGGGAAATCGTGAATATTTCGGGGTGGCGCAGGTTCTAATGCGGAACCTCGCGCCATCAAGGGCGCCCAATAGCGACATCGGAGTCAGGCCAACCAGGCCGGGCGACCGAGCGTCCACGCGATTCACGGGAGGTTGTCAGTGATCTGGAGCAAGACCGAAGCAGGACGAGCTGAAGTGCAGGCGCGCGCTCTCGTGAAAGAGCGCCTGCAGCGCAATCTGCTGCTGTTGATCGACGGAGTCAAGACCGAAGAGATGCTCCTGGCCAACGTGGTCGGCCTCAAGCCCGAAGACTTCAAGTTCCTGGAGTCGCTGAACCTGATCGCGCCGGTGCCGTCGTCGTCGAGCAGCCGCTCTTCGTCTTCTTCGTCTTCTTCGTCGTCGGCGTCCGACCGGGGCAACGCAGCGACCCAGCCGATGTCGCTCCCACCCTCGCTCGACGAGCCGCTGTCGATGGACTACGGCCAGTTCACCGCCACGCTGACCCAGCTGATCTCGAGCGAACTCGGCCTGCGCGGCTTCACGCTCACGCTGGCCGTCGAGAAGGCCTCGACGATCGAAGAACTGCGCGCGGTGGGCGAGCGGGTGCTGGAGCAGATCCGCGAACGCAAAGGCGAGGCCGTGGCCGAGAAGGCGCGGCGCTCGCTCTACGGCGGCTGAGCCACGGCCCACGATCGGCTCGACCGACCCGCCGCTTGGGGCACACTCGGCGCATGCCCGCCCGTGTGTTCATCGACCAAGCCCTCCTCCCCGACACCCTGATCGACCTGCCGCCCGGCGCGGCCCGCCACGTGCAGGTGCTGCGCCTGCAGCCCGGTGACGCGCTCACGCTCTTCAACGGCCAGGGCGGCGAATGGTCGGCGCGGGTGCAGCAGATGGGACGCAGCCAGGTGAGCGTGCAGCTCCTCGCGCACGAGGCGGTCGAGCGCGATTTCCCTCACCACGTCACCCTCGCGGTCGGCATGCCGGCCAACGAACGCATGGATGCGCTGGTCGAAAAAGCGACCGAACTCGGCGTCGCCGCGCTGCAGCCGCTGGTGTGCGAACGCTCGGTGCTGCGCCTGGCCGGCGAGCGCGCCGAGAAGCGCCAGGCGCATTGGCAGGCGGTGGCCATCGCGGCCTGCGAGCAGAGCGGTCGCACCCGGGTGCCCGAGGTCGCGCCGGTGCGCACCCTCGCGACCTGGTTGTCGTCGAAGCCGGTGCGCGACGGCGTGGCCGCCTGCGTGCTCGACCCGCGCGCCGACACCGTCGCGTTGCCCCCCGCAGAAGCAGCCCTGTTCCTGAGCGGGCCCGAGGGCGGTCTGAGCGACACCGAGGTCCAGCTGGCCGAAGCCGCGGGGTTCCGCCGGGTGGGCCTGGGCCCGCGGGTGCTGCGCGCCGACACCGCCCCGCTCGCCGTGCTTGCCCACCTGTCCTTGCGTTCGCTCTGAACGCCACTGCCGATGAATGCCTCTCTCCTGTGGCTCACGCTCTGCCAGGGCTTCCTGCTGATCAACAACGTCACATTCATCGCGATCAATGGCCTGGTCGGCATGCAGCTCGCACCCAACGTGTGGCTGGCCACGCTGCCGGTGATGGGCTACGTGGCCGGGGGCGCACTCTTCACCGGCCTGGTGGCGCGCCATCATCGCGCCTGGGGTCGGCGGCGGGCGTTCCAGGTGAGCCTGCTGGTGGCGATGGCCTCGACCGCGCTGTGCGCCTGGGCGGCCATGCAGCACGAGTTCTGGTGGCTGGTGGCCGGCACGGTGATCGCCGGCTACTACAACGCGAGTGCCGGCCTGTATCGCTTCGCGGCGACCGAACTCGTCACACCGGCGTTCAAGGAGCGTGCGATCTCGTGGGTGCTGGCGGGCGGCATCCTCGGCGGGGTGGTCGGGCCGCAGCTCGCCAGCGTCACGCGTGACGTGCTGCCGGTGCCGTTTGCCGGCGCCTACGCGGCGCTGGTGGTGGTGGCGCTGATGGCGCTGGCGGTGATCTCGTTCATCCCCTTCCCGCCCTTGCCGCTGCCGAGCGCCGCGCAGCCGGGCCGGCCCTTGCGCGAGATCGCACGCCAGCCGGTGTTCATTGCCGCCGTGATGGCCTGTTCGCTGGGCTATGGCGTGATGAGCCTCCTGATGACGGCCACGCCGATCGCGATGGCGCAGTGCCAGCACCCGTTCTCGAGCGCCGCGCTGGTGCTCAACTGGCACGTGCTCGGCATGTTCGTGCCGAGCTTCTTCACCGGCAGCCTGATCAAGCGCTATGGCGTGATGCCCATCCTCGTGGCGGGCCTGGTGCTCAACCTCGCGTGCGTGGCGATCGCGCTCTCGGGCGTGGACCTGATGCACTTCACGAGCGCCCTGTTGCTGCTCGGCGTCGGCTGGAATTTCCTCTACGTCGGCGGCACCACGCTTTTCACCGAGGCCTACCGGCCGGAGGAGCGCACCACCGCGCAGGCCGCGATGGACTTCTGGGTCTACATCACCATGACCCTCACCGCCTTCGGCTCGGGCGCGCTCGTCACCACCGGCGGTTGGACGTGGATGAACCTGGGCACCCTGCTGCCGCTGGCGGTGCTGGCCGGCACGCTCGTGTGGCTGGCCCGGCAGCAGCGCGCAACCACCACCCCGGCTGCTGGTTAGCCCTAGGCGCCGGCTGGCCGTTTCCGAAGTTCACTGAAGCGATGCAGACGAACGAGGTCTACGCCCTGGCGGGTTCGCTGACGACGGGCATGCTGGCCGTGCTGCACTTCGTGGTGTGGCGCCGCCAGCGTGAGCACTGGTCGGCGTACTTCGCCACCAGCTACCTGCTGATCTGCGTGATCTATGCCTTCGATCAGCAGCTGCAGCCCGTGGGCGACCGGCCCAACCTGATCGCCCGCAGCATCGCGGTGCCGGCGGTGCTGCTCTTCACGCTGGGCTTCGTGCGCTATGTCGGGGTGCCCCGGCAGGCCGCGCGCCTCATCACCGGCGTGGCGTTGGGGGTCGCGCTCGCGCTGCTGGCAGTGGGGCACTCGGGCACGGTCGGTCGGCTCGGCATGTTCACCGGGTTCGCGAGCTTTCTCACGTTCCAGGGGCTGCTCGCCCTGTGGGCCATGCGGCGCGAGCCGGGCCATGGCCACGGCCTGGTGTTCGTCGCGATGATGCTGTACCCCGGTGTGCTGGTGATCGCGTGGCTGGGGCTGCTCGACGTCGCGCTCTTGCGCTATGCGGTGATCGTGCCGATGGTGATCAGCGGGACCACGGTGCTCACCACTGGCCTGCTGCGCGCACAGCGGCATGCGGACGAGGAGCTGGCCCGCCGCCAGCAGGCCGAGGCTGCGCTGCAGTCGCTCAACGACACGCTGGAGCAGCGCGTGGCGCAGCGCACCGCCGAGCTGCGCGAGATGATCGCCGGCCTGGAAAGCTTCAACCGCAGCGTCTCGCACGACCTGCGCGGGCCTCTCGGCGGCATTGCCGGCGTGTCGCGCCTGGCCAGCGAGGCGCTCGGCCGCCACGACCTTGCGACGGTCGAGCGAATGCTGTCGGTCATCACCACCCAGGCCGACTCGTCCGGCCAACTGGTGAACGACCTGCTGGCGCTGGCGCGCGTCAACGATGCCAACCTCGCGCTGCAGCCCATCGACCTGCACACCTTCGTGCAGGACACGCTGGAGCAGATCCGCCTCGCCCAACCCGATGGCAGGCCTTTGCCGGTGCGTGTGGGCCCGTTGCCCACCGTCGAGGCCGATCCCGGCCTGCTGCGGCAGGTGTACGTGAACCTGCTCGGCAACGCGCTCAAGTTCACGCGCGACGGCGAGGTGCCGCAGGTGGAGGTGGGCGCGTTCGTGCAGGAAGGGCAGCAAGTCTGCTTCGTGCGCGACAACGGCGTGGGCTTCGATGCGGCCGAGGCCGAGCGGCTCTTCCAGCCCTTTCATCGCCTGCATGGCCAGCGCTTTCCGGGGCACGGCGTGGGCCTGAGCATCGTCAAGCGCATCGTCGAGCGGCATGGCGGGCGCCTGTGGGCGCAGGCCCAGCGCCAGCAGGGCGCGACCTTCTTCTTCAGCCTGCCGTCACACCACTGAGCGGGCAGAGCCAGCCACGAGATCGAAGCGGAACAGGCGGCATTCGATCGGGCCGTTCCACATCGGCACTCGGCGCGATTCCTTCAGGCGCATCGCGCTCGGCAGCTTCATGTCGGGGCTCAGCACCCAGGCGGTCCAGCCGGCCGGGTGCTGGGTGTAGGCGCGCTTCCAGTGCGCGGCCAGGCGCGGGAAGAAGTCGTCGGGCGCGGCGCGGTTGTCGTCGGGCCGTTCCGCCATCGACGGCCGGGCGGCCTTGCCGGCCACCTCGATGCGCTCGCCGTACGGTGGGTTGATCATCAGCGTGCCGTGCAGGCCCTCGGCCAGCGTGGGTGCCGGCCGCTCCAGTGCGTCGCCACCGTTGAACTGGATCGCATGTTCAACACCGGCGCGCTGCGCATTGCGGCGTGCGAAGTCGACCATGCGGAACGACACGTCGCTCGCGAAGATCGGCACGGCGCTGGCGTGGATGCGCGAGCTCGCATGGCTCTTGAGCCGCTGCCACTGCGCCCGGCTGTCGGGGTCGGCGAACGGCAGCAGGCGTTCGAAGGCGAAGCGGCGCTTGAGCCCCGGCGCGACGCCGCAGGCGATCTGCGCGGCTTCGATGGCGATCGTGCCGGAGCCGCAGCAGGGGTCGTGCAAGGCGCCACCGGCGTCGGGCGTGCCCTGCCAGCCGGCGGCCGCGAGCATGGCGGCGGCGAGCGTTTCCTTGAGCGGTGCCTCGCCCTTGTCTTCACGCCAGCCGCGCTTGAAGAGCGCCTCGCCGGAGGTGTCGACGTAGACCGAGGCGTGGGTTTCGCCCAGGTGCAGCGACAAGGGCAGGTCGGGATGGCGCGTGTCGACACTCGGGCGCTCGCCGGTCGCGTCGCGCAGCACGTCGCAGACGGCGTCTTTCACGCGCAGCGCGACGAAGTTCAGGCTGCGCAGCGGGCTGCGGTGTGCGGTGGTGTCGACGCGCAGCGTGTGCTGCGGTGTGATCCACTGGGTCCAGTCGACGCTTCGGGCCAGCGCATAGATGTCGTCTTCGTGCTGGTACGGGCCCGAGGCCACTTCGGCCAGCACCCGCTGGGCGAGGCGGCTTTCCAGGTTGAGCGCCATCACGTCGGCGGGGTCGCCATCGACCCCCACGCCACCACGGCCCACGTGCACCGTGTGCCCCGGGAGGATGCGCTTGACCTCGTCGGCCAGCAGCGGCTCGACGCCGGCGGCGCAGGGCAGGAAGAGCGGCAGGGCCATTACATCGCCTTGCGCAGATTGGCCGGTGCGATGCGCAGGGCTTCGCGGTACTTGGCCACGGTGCGGCGCGCCACCTGGATGCCCTGCTCTTCGAGCATCTTCGAGAGCTGGCTGTCCGACAGCGGCTTCGCAGCGTCTTCGGCGGCGACGAGCTGCTTGATGAGCGCCCGCACCGCGGTGCTCGATGCGTTGCCGCCGGCTTCGGTGTTGAGTGAGGAGCCGAAGAAGTACTTCAGCTCGAAGGTGCCGAACATGGTCGCCATGTACTTGGCGGTGGTCACGCGCGAGATGGTCGACTCGTGCAGGCCGAGCTCGTCGGCGATCTCGCGCAGCACCAGCGGCTTCATGGCGATCTCGCCGTGCGTGAAAAAGCTCTTCTGCCGCTCGACGATCGCCTGCGAGACACGCTGGATGGTGTCGAAGCGCTGCTGGATGTTCTTCATGAACCAGCGAGCCTCCTGCAGTCGCGGTTTCAAGGCACCGTTGGCGCCGCCCGCGCCGCGGTTTCCGCGAATGGCCTGCGCATAGAGGTCGTTGATGCGCAGCTTGGGCATCACCTCGGGGTTGAGCACGACCTTCCAGTTGCGGCCCGCCTTCTGCACGATCACGTCGGGCACGATGATGTTGGCCTCGGCGCGGGCGAACTGGCGGCCCGGCTTGGGTTCGCAGGCGACGATCAGCGCCTGCGCTTCCTTGATCAGCTCTTCGTCGGCGCCGGTCGCGGCCATGAGCTTCTTCATGTCGCGGCGGGCGAGCAGCTCCAGGTGCTGCTTGCAGATGAGGATGGCGATCATCTGCGCCTCGCAGCGCGGCGTGGCGCGCAGCTGCAGCATCAGGCATTCGGAGAGGTCGCGTGCGCCCACGCCGAGCGGCTCCATGTTCTGCAGCCACTTGAGCGCGCAGCGCAGGCGTTCGAGCAGCTCCTCGCGCTCCGCTTCGTTGTCGTCGCCGGGGGCGAGGCTCGCGGCAATGTCTTCCAGCGAATCGTCGAGGTAGCCGTCGTCGTTGAGCGATTCGATCAGCACCTTCACCGCCGCCGTGTCTTCGCCCGACAGGCGCATGCCCAGCAGCTGGCGGTGCAGGTGGTCCTGCAGGCTCTCACCGACGCTGTTGCGCTCGTGCGGATCGAAGTCGTCGTTGTCGTTGTTGCTCGACGAGCTGCTGGTGGGCTGCTCGCGGATGCCATCGAAGTCGTCGCGCTCGGTGCCGTTTTCCCAGTCGTCCCGCTCGGTGGCGCCAAGTTCGACGCTGTCGACGCCAGGGGTGTCGTCGCCGCCACCGGAGTCGACGTCGCCGGCACGCTCGGTCTCGCGTTCACCCGCCTGCTCGGACGCGCTCAGGCGCTCGGTCAGCGGCTCGAAGGCGGGGCCGCTGTCCTCCTCCACTTCGAGGAAGGGGTTGGCTTCGAGCATCTGCTCGACTTCCTGGTGCAGTTCGAGCGTCGAGAGTTGCAGCAGCCGGATGGACTGCTGCAGCTGAGGCGTCAGCGCGAGATGCTGGGAGAGGCGGACCTGCAGGGACGGCTTCATGCTCATGCCCTACATGCGGAAGTGTTCTCCGAGGTAGACCTTGCGGACGTCGGCGTTCTCGACGATCTCGGTTGGTGTTCCCTCGGCCAACACCCGGCCTTCGCTGATGATGTACGCGCGGTCGCAGATGCCCAGCGTCTCGCGCACGTTGTGGTCGGTGATCAGCACGCCGATGCCACGCGCCTTCAGGAAACCGATGATGCGCTGGATCTCCAGCACCGCGATCGGGTCGACGCCGGCGAAGGGCTCGTCGAGCAGGATGAAGCGCGGCTGCGTGGCCAGCGCCCGCGCGATCTCGACACGGCGCCGCTCGCCGCCCGACAGTGCGGGTGCCGGGCTCTCGCGCAGCTTCTCGATGCTGAGGTCGTTCAGCAGGCTGGTCAGCAGCTGGTCGATGGTCGCCCTGGGAAGCGGCTTGCCATCAGGACCATGCTGCAGTTCGAGCACGGCGCGGATGTTCTCTTCCACCGTCAGCTTGCGGAAGATCGACGCTTCCTGCGGCAGGTACGACAGCCCCATGCGCGAGCGCTGGTGGATGGGCAGGCGCTCGATGCGCTGGCCGTCGATGGTGATGTGTCCGGCATCAGCGCGCACCAGGCCGACGATCATGTAGAAGCTCGTGGTCTTGCCGGCGCCGTTGGGGCCGAGCAGGCCCACCACCTCGCCGCTGCGCACACCCAGTCGCACGTCCTTCACGACCTTGCGGGCCCCGTAGGTCTTTTGCAGCCCGCTCGCTTCCAGCTGGCTCGGGCCGGCGGCTTGCGGGGACAGGCTGGCAGCGTTCAACGGCGTGCTCCCGGGGGCACGGCCGACGCAGCCTCGGCGGCGGCCGGGCTGTCCTGGCGCGGCGACAGCACCGCGCGCACGCGGCCGGTCGGGTTGGTGGGGGTGGCGGCCGCAGCGCCGCCGGCCACGGTGAAGAGTTCAGCGGTGTTGTCGTAGGTGATCTGCGCGCCGGTCACCTCGTCGGCGACGGCGGTCCCGCGCAGGCGCTTCACCGAGGCCTTGCCGCTGAAGCGGATGGTGTCGGCCTTGCTGTCGTATTCCAGTCGCTCGGCCTCGCCCTCGATGTGCTCGTCGACGCCGTCGCGCTTCTGGCGGAAGGTGGCGAGCTGGCCGGGTGCGCCGGTGGCGGTGGCGAGGTGGTAGCCGTCGGGCGTCTCGCGCACCTCGATGCGGCCGGCACGGATCACCATCGTGCCCTTGCTCACCACCACGTTGCCGTTGAAGACGACGACCTGGTTCTGCAGGTCGACCTTGCCGGGCTGGTCGGACTCGACCTCCATCTTCTTGTAGCGGTCGGCCTTTTCGGCCTGCGCCGGCAGCGCGATGCTGCACAGCAGCAAGGCCAGCACGGACCAGCGGCGAAGCAGGGAGGGGACCAAAACGGGGGAGAAAAAGTGGCTCATGGCGGCATGAAACTTGCAGGCCATTCTAGCCACAGATCCGCAGCGCGAGCCCGGATCGCGGGGAAAAAGGCCGCTCCAAAGCGGCCTTTTCACGCAGGGCGGATCAGCCTTTGCGCAGCGTCTGCACCAGGTACTCGGTGACCTGCAGCGCCTTCTCGGGCGTGCCGGCGATGGTGCCCGAGGTGAAGTACTTGCCATGGATGCCCATCGCGGGCACGCCGTCGATCTTGTAGGCGTCGGCCAGGCGGGTGGCCTGCTTGGCCCGGGTCTGCACGGCGAAGGAGTCGAAGACTTCCTGGAACTTGGCGCGCTCGATGCCGTTCTTTTCCATGAAGGCGGCGATCTCGGCCGGCTGCTCCAGCCGCTGGCGCTCGCTGTGCAATGCGTAGAACACCTTGCGGTGCAGCGCCTCGACCTTGCCCAGCGCTTCGAGCGCGTAGTAGATGCGCTGATGGACCGCGTACTGCTCGCGGAAGGCCACCGGCACGCGGCGGAACGCCACGTCGGCCGGCAACTTCTTCTGCCACGCGTCGAGCGTCGGCTCGAAGGCGTTGCAATGCGGGCAGCCGTACCAGAAGAACTCGATGACCTCGATCTTGCCGGCCGGGGCGTTGACGGGCGCGGGCGAGCCCAGCTTCACGTAGTGCTTGCCTTCGACCGGCTTTTCCTGGGCCAGCGCCGGCAGGGCCGTGGCACCGAGCCCCAGGCCCATCAGGTGTGCAGAGAAGTCGCGACGGTTCATGTGGTGTGTGTGTTGGGGTGAATGAACGGGGGTCTGGCGTGCCGCGTTGTGAGTGCGCTGGGCCTCGATTGGTTCAAACCTTCATGTCTGCTTCGTTGCTGCAGGTCATTTCTGAACCTGCACCAGCGCCGACTCGACGCCGGTGCTTTCGAGCTTCTCCTTCACTTGCGCGGCTTCTTCCTTCTTGTCGAAAGGCCCGAGCCGCACGCGGTACACCGTGCGGCCGGACTGCTCGCGCTCGGTGACCTTGGCCTGGTAGCCCGACATCGCCAGCTTGGCACGCTGGGCCTCGGCATCTTCGACTCGACCGAAGGCGCCGGCCTGCACGAAGTAGCTCAACGCATCGCTGCCAGGTTTGGTGGACGCGTCGGGCGGCAGTTTGCCCGCGAGGATGGCCGCAGGGTCGGGCTTGGGCGCGCTCGCAGCACCCGGCACGCCGCCCGGCGGCAGCACGGCCGACCCGGCCGGCGCGCCGCTCACCACGCCGCTGGACACCGCGGCCGGGCGGCCCGGCGGCACCTTGCTGTACAGCGAGCTGTTCGGGTCCCAGTTCTTGTTCTTCTCGGCCTCGGCGGCGTCTTGTTCAGCGGTGCGCTGCGGCACCTTGTTGACGAAGGGCACCGGCACCTTGGCGATGTAGAGCGCCACGCCGAGCGCGAGCGCCAAGCCCACCAGCAGGCCGACGATCAGGCCGAGCACGAAGCTGCCGCGCTGGCGGGCGGGGCGGGCGTTGGAAGGCTTCTTCATTCAGTCTCCATCACATCTTGTCGGGGTGGCCCACACCGAGGAGCGTGAGGCCGTTGCGCAGCACCTGCCGGGTGGCGGCCAGCAGGGCCAGCCTGGCGCGGGTGAGCGCCGCGTTGTCGTCCAGCAGGAAGCGCTCGGCGGCATAGTAGCTGTGGAAGCTGGCCGCGATGTCGCGCAGGTAGAAGGCCACGTCGTGCGGCGCCAGGTCGTTGGCGGCCCGTTCCAGCATCTCGGGGTACTCGGCGAGCTTTTGCATCAGCGCGATTTCGGTGGGCGCGCCGAGCAGCGAGAAATCGGCCTGCGCCAGCGCTTCACCCGCACGCTGCGCCAGCACCGAGCAGATTCGCGCATGCGCATATTGCACATAGAACACCGGGTTCTCGTCGTTCTGCTTGAGCGCAAGGTCCACGTCGAAGGTGAACTCGGTGTCGGCCTTGCGGCTGATGAGGAAGAAGCGCACCGCGTCGCGGCTCGTCCACTCGATCAGGTCGCGCAGCGTCACGTAGCTGCCGGCACGCTTGCTGATCTTGACCTCGGCGCCGTCGCGCACCACGCGCACCATGGTGTTGAGCACATAGTCGGGGTAGCCCTTGGGGATGCCCACGCCCATGCCCTGCAGACCGGCGCGCACACGCGCAATGGTGCCGTAGTGGTCGGTGCCCTGGCAGTTGATGACCTTGGTGAAGCCACGCTCCCACTTGCTCACGTGGTAGGCCACGTCGGGCACGAAGTAGGTGTAGGTGCCGTCGGACTTGCGCATCACGCGGTCCTTGTCGTCACCGTCGTCGGTGGTCTTCAACCACAGCGCGCCTTCATGCTCATAGGTCTTGCCGGCGGCGATGAGCTTCTGCACCGTGGCTTCGACCTTGCCCTCGGTGTAGAGGCTCGACTCGAGGAAGTAGTGGTCGAACTTGACGCCGAAGGCCTGCAGATCGAGGTCTTGCTCATGGCGCAGGTAGGCCACGGCGAACTGGCGGATGTTGTCGAGGTCGTCGGGGTCGCCCGACGCGGTGAACTCGCGGTCGTCGGCCTTGATGGTTTTCTTCGCGAGGTAGTCGGCCGCGACATCGGCGATGTAGTCGCCGTTGTAGGCGTTCTCGGGCCACTGCGCATCGCCCGGCTTCAGGCCCTTGATGCGCGCCTGCGTCGACATCGCGAGCGTCGCGATCTGCACGCCGGCGTCGTTGTAATAGAACTCGCGCTGCACCTTCCAGCCCTGCGTCTCGAAGAGGTGACAGATCGAGTCACCGAGCGCGCCCTGGCGCGCGTGCCCCACATGCAGCGGCCCGGTCGGGTTGGCCGAGACGAACTCGACCATCAGCTTCTGCCCGTTCGCCGGCTTGCGGCCGAAGGCCTCGGCCTCGCGCAGCACCTGCGGCACGATGGCCTGCTTGGCGGCGGCTTTCAGGCGCAGGTTGATGAAGCCGGGGCCGGCGATCTCCATCGCGTCAACCCAATGCTGCACCGCGGGACGTTGCTGCAGCGCGGCGATCAGCGCTTGCGCAAACTCGCGCGGATTCTTTTTGAGCGGCTTGGCGAGCTGCATCGCGGCGGTGCAGGCCAGGTCGCCATGGGCGGCTTGTTTGGGCGACTCGAAGGCCGCGGGCACCGAGGTGCCGGGGGCGAGTTCGGCGAGCGACTCGGCCAGGGCGGCCAGCAGCTCCTGTTTGGCTTGGATCATCGGCGGATTCTAAGTGGCCGCCTCTGTCGTCTTGCACTGCACAAGAGGCCCGCGGCAAGCCGATGGACCCCGGGGAAATGGACCCCGTTTTGTGCTCAATTTGGCAAGCAGGGCCATGCGGCCGGTGCCAAGATGGCAGCTCCGATGTCGTCCTTTTCGCCCTCGCTCACCCCGGTTTCCGTCACCCCCAGCGGGTTCGGCGGCCTGCCCTTGCCGGCGCAGATCGGCAAGTACCCGGTGCTGCGCCGCCTCGGCGAAGGCGCGACGAGCGAAGTCTTTCTCGCACGCGACGATTTCCACCAGCGCGACGTCGCCATCAAGCGTGTGCGCGCCGGCGCAACCAACGACCCGTCGGACGGCCGCTACTTCGAGCGCTTCTTCGCCGCCGAGGCCGCGCTCGTCGGGCGACTCAAACACCCGAACGTCGTGCAGATCTATGACGCGGTGGTCGACCCCGCCGAGTCGTATCTGGTGATGGAGTACGTCAACGGCACGACGCTGCGCCCGTACTGCCGCGCCGACCAGCTGCTGCCGCTGGAGCTGATCGTCGAAATCGGCTTCAAGTGCGCAATGGCACTCGGCTACGTGTACCGCCAGGGCCTGATCCACCGCGACGTGAAGCCAGCGAACCTCTTGGCCGTGATCAACAACGGCCACATCACCGACGTGAAGATCAGCGACTTCGGCAGCGCGCTCAACATGGCGAGCGAGACGACGCAGGTCTACCGTGTGGGGTCGCTCGCCTACATGTCGCCCGAGCAGCTCGACGGCAACCAGCTCGACTGCCGCGCCGACATGTACTCGCTCGGCGCGGTGCTCTACCACCTGATCGCCGGCCGGCCGCTCTTCGACTCGACCTCGCAGTCGGCCATGATGAACCAGATCTACAGCGCCGAGCCCACGCTGCTGAGCAGCCTGCGCTCGGGGGTCGGCCCCGGTGTCGACAGCGTGATCCTCTCGGCAGTGGCCAAGCGCCCGGAAGACCGCTACCGCAGCTGGGACGACTTCGCGCAAGCGCTGTCGGGCCTCATTACCACGCAGCAAGTGCCACGCGGCCACCTGCAGGGCGTGCTCGACTCCGAGCGCTTCAACCTCCTGCGCACGCTCGACTTTTTCTCCAACTTCGGCGATGTCGAACTGTGGGAGGTGGTGCACCGTGCGAAGTGGCAGCGCTTCCCATTCGGCCATGCGCTCTACACCAAGGGTGAAGAGGGCAACACCTTCCACATCATTGCGCAGGGCGAGGTGGAGGTGTACCGCGACGGCGACAAGGTCGCGCAGCTCGGCTCGGGCACCTCGGTGGGCGAGATGGCCTACCTCGCACCCAGCCCTGAGTTGCGCCGCCACAGCACCAACGTGATCGTCACCGACCCGGCGACCACCATCTCGTTCACGCCCGAGACGCTCGCGCAGGTCAGCCCGAATTGCCGACACCTGTTCGACGAAGCGTTCATCCGTGTGCTGGTGCGACGCCTGCACGTCGCGCATGAGGCGCTGGCCCATCCCCGCCGCATCCTCTGATCTGCGTCAGCCCCGCAACGCGCTGTTGCGTTGTAGCCATTGCTGGGCGCAAGGGGCAGTGCTTCAATCCGACCCGGCGAACCCCCTCGTCAACACCCTCCGGGAAGGACACACCATGAAGACTCTTCTCAGCGCGATCGCCCTGGCCGTGGCCGGCTTCGCCACCTCCGCTCACGCGGCCGACGATGCCAAGAAACCGACGGCGCAGCAAAGCAAGATGACAACGTGCAACAAGGAAGCCGGCGACAAGAAGGGCGACGAGCGCAAGGCCTTCATGTCCGAGTGCCTCAAGAAAGACAGCGACGGCAAGACAGCGCAGCAGAACAAGATGAAAACCTGCAGCGCCGACTTCAAGAAGACGGGCAAGCCCACTGGCGAGCGCCAGGCCTTCATGAAAGAGTGCCTCTCGAAGTAAGTCGACGGCCTCTGGTCAAACGCCCGGTTCCACCGGGCGTTTTTCATTGCGCCGTCGCCGCCTTCCAGTAGGCCGCGTCGCCATACGTCTGCTTGAGGTGGTCGACCCACAGGCGCACGCGCAGCGGCAGGTGCTTGCGTTGCGCGAAGACGGCGTAGATGCCGTTGGGCGGCGCGGCGTAGTCGTCGAGCACGCTGACGAGATCGCCGCTCGCGAGGTGGCTTTCCACTTCCCAGGTCGAGCGCCACGCGAGGCCCAGGCCGGCGAGGCACCAGTCGTGCAGCACCTGGCCGTCGTTGCACGAGAGGCTGCCGGTCAGGCGCAAGTGGTTCACCTCGCCGTCGAGCGTGAAGGCCCAGCCGCGGGTCTGGGTGGCATCGGTGCTGAGCGTCAGGCAGTCGTGCTGCGCCAGGTCGTTGGGATGCTTCGGCGTGCCGGCGCGGGCCAGGTACTTCGGCGAGGCCACACAGAGGCGCCGGTTGTCGGCCAGGCGCACGCTGACCAGGCTGCTCTCGGGCAGGTCGCCCACCCGCACCGCGCAGTCGTAGCCCTCGTTGACGATGTCCACCAGCCGGTCCGACAGGTTCAGCGACACGTTCACGTCGGGGTGTTGCGCCACGAAGCCGGGCACCAGCGGGGCCACATGGCGACGCCCGAAGCCGGCCGGCGCGGTGATGCGCAAGTAGCCACTGGCTTTCACGCCGCCGGCGCTGACGCTGGCCTCGGCATTCGCCAAGTCGGCCAGCAAACGCTGGCAGTCTTCGAGGAAGGCGCTGCCCTCGTGGGTCAGCGTGATGCGCCGGGTGGTGCGCACGAGCAGCTTCACGCCGAGGCGTTCTTCCAGCGCGTCGATGCGCCGGCCCACCACCGCCGGGGCGATGCCCTCTGCCGCTGCCGCCGCCGTCAGGCTGCCTTTGGCGGCGACGGCGACGAAAGATTCGAGTTGCTTGAGTTTGTCCATGGAAGGCGGAGATTACCCCCTTCCAAGTCATGAATCCCAAACTTCAAGGCTACTTACTCTGCGCCGTGAGATCGAATAGATTGGCCCCTTTCGTCTTTTTGCACTGCACATAAAAGGAGAGGGCTCATGTCCGCACGCACCACCGTCCACGGCCTGCAGGTCGATTCGAACCTGCACCGCTTCATCGAAACCGAGGTGCTGCCCGGCACGGGCGTCGCCGCTGCCGATTTCTGGAAGGGTTTCGACGCCATCGTGCGCGACCTCGCGCCGAAGAACATCGCCCTGCTCGCCGAGCGCGACCGCCTGCAGTCCGAAATGGACCAGTGGCACACCGCCAACCCCGGCCCGATCACCGACATGAAGGCCTACCGCGCCCATCTCGAGAAGATCGGCTACCTGGTGCCGCCGCCCAAGAAGGCCAAGGCGACGACGAAGAATGTCGACGCCGAACTCGCCACGCAGGCCGGCCCGCAGCTGGTGGTGCCCATCCTGAATGCACGTTATGCACTGAACGCCGCCAACGCCCGCTGGGGCTCGCTGTACGACGCGCTCTACGGCACCGACGCCATCAGCGAAAAGGGCGGCGCCGAGCGTGCCGGTGCCTACAACCCCGTGCGTGGCGCCAAGGTCATCGAGTACGCCCGCTACGTGCTGGACCGCACCGCGCCGCTGAAGAAGGGTTCGCACATCGACTCCGTGGGCTACGCGGTCGAAGACGGCAAGCTCGTGGTCACGCTCAAGAACGGCAAGACCACCGGCCTGGACGAGAAAGACCAGTTCGTGGGCTACCAGGGTGACGCCAAGTCGCCCTCGTCGGTGCTGCTCGCCCACAACGGCCTGCACCTCGACATCCGCATCGACCGCAACACCCCCATCGGCAAGACCGACCCCGCCGGCGTGAGCGACCTGGTGCTCGAAGCCGCGCTCTCGACCATCCTCGACCTCGAAGACTCGGTCGCCGCGGTCGACGCCGAAGACAAGCTGCTCGCCTACAGCAACTGGCTCGGCATCCTGAAGGGCACGCTGACCGAAGAGGTGAGCAAGGGTGGCAAGACCTTCACCCGCGGCCTGAACGAAGACCGTGTGTACACGGCTCCGAAGGGCAAGGGCGAAGTCGTGCTGCATGGCCGCTCGCTGCTCTTCGTGCGCAACGTGGGCCACCTGATGACCAACCCGGCGATCCTCTACGCCGACAAGGATGGAAAAGAGCGGGAGATCCCGGAAGGCATCATGGACGCGGTCATCACGACCACGATCGCCCTGCACGACTTGAAGCGCACCGGCAACAAGAAGATCCGCAACTCGCGCACCGGCAGCGTCTACATCGTGAAGCCGAAGATGCACGGCCCCGATGAAGTGGCCTTCGCCGCCGAACTCTTCAGCCGCGTCGAACAGCTGCTGGGCCTGCCCGACAGCACCGTGAAGCTCGGCATCATGGACGAGGAGCGCCGCACCAGCGTCAACCTCAAGGCCTGCATCGCCGCCGCTGCCTCGCGTGTGGCCTTCATCAACACCGGCTTCCTCGACCGCACCGGCGACGAGATGCACACCGCCATGCTGGCCGGCCCGATGATGCGCAAGGGCGACATGAAGACCAGTGCCTGGATCCAGGCCTACGAGAAGAGCAACGTGCTCGTCGGCCTCGGCATGGGCCTGCGCGGCCGCGCGCAGATCGGCAAGGGCATGTGGGCCATGCCCGACCTGATGGCCGGCATGCTCGAGCAGAAGATCGTGCACCCCAAGGCCGGTGCCAACACCGCCTGGGTGCCCTCGCCCACGGCCGCCACGCTGCACGCCCTGCACTACCACCAGGTGAAGGTGAGCGACGTGCAGAAGGAACTGGAGAAGACCGACGCGGACGCAATGCGCGACGAGCTGCTCAAGGGCCTGCTGCAAGTGCCGGTGGTGAAGGAAGCCACCTGGAGCGCCGCCGAGCGCCAGCAGGAACTCGACAACAACGTGCAGGGCATCCTTGGCTACGTGGTGCGCTGGATCGACCAGGGCGTGGGCTGCTCCAAGGTGCCCGACATCCACAACGTCGGCCTGATGGAAGACCGCGCCACGCTGCGCATCAGCAGCCAGCACATCGCCAACTGGCTGCAGCACAAGGTGGTGACCGAAAAGCAGGTGCGCGACACCTTCGAGCGCATGGCCGCGGTGGTCGACAAGCAGAACGCCGGTGACCCGCTCTACAAGAAGCTCGCCGGCAACGCGAAGACCTCGATGGCCTATCAAGCCGCACTCGACCTCGTCTTCAAGGGCAAGGAACAGCCGAGCGGCTACACCGAGCCACTGCTGCATGCGTGGCGGTTGAAGTTGAAGGCGGCTTCGCGCTGAGCGCTTTCTCATCTGATTGGAAACGGCGTCCTTCGGGGCGCCGTTTTTCTTTGCGTGCCGGCAGTGGCGCGACGAGGAGGGCTTGGGGATGCGGATTCCGCAAGTAAAGGAGGAAGGCTGGGCTGCAAGCCCAGCCCGGGGGACATGGAGGAATCCGCATCCCCAAGCCCTCCTCGCGAGACGCACTGCCCCGCTAGAAATCGTCGACGGGGCAAGGCCGTTCCACGCCAAGGGGCTGGGGTGAGCAAATCTCGGAGGTAAAGGAGGAGCCCGCTCACCACGGGAGTGGTGAGCGGGCGGGGGACACGTAGGGATTTGTTCACCCCAGTCCCTTGGCGCCGCTCCGAACCCCGAACAAGGACACAAGGGAAATTCCCTCCCCCCTTGGCACACCCCGCCATCGTTTGGCGCGGATTGCCACTTACGCCAATCGGGCGGAGGTTCAAGAATTTCTCCATCACCGCATCGACCCGTCAGCAGGCCGAGCGGTGATCGTCATGCGCCTGGAGGGCGCAGGCGAATCTCACCCCACAAGCAGGAGACAACATGACCTTTCGCCATCGCCTGATGCGCGGCCTGTGCCGTTTCGCGCTCGTTGCAGGCTTGTCCGCCGGCGTCACCACGCACGCCGTGGCCGCCGACACCTACACCCAGACCCGCTACCCCGTCGTGCTCGTGCACGGCGCCTTCGGCTTCGACGCCATCGGGCCGGTGAGCTATTGGTACGGCATCGTCAGCGCGCTGCGCAGCGGCGGTGCGACCGTCTACACGCCGAGCGTGTCGGGCGCCGAAACGTCGGAGGCCCGCGGCGAACAGCTGCTGCGCCAGCTGCGTTCGTACAAGGCCGCCTACGGCCACCAGAAGTTCAACCTCATCGGCCACAGCCATGGCGGCCCGACCGCGCGCTACGTGGCCGCGGTCGCCCCCGATCTCGTGGCCTCGGTCACCACCGTCGGCTCGCCGCACGCCGGCAGCAAGGTCGCCGATGCGATCGAGACCGTGACCTCGTGGACCGGCACCACCGGCTTCGCGGCCACGCTCGCCAATGGGCTGGCTGCCACCATCGCCTTCCTCTCCGGCTCGCCCACGCTGCCACAGGATGCACTGGGCTCGCTCAAGTCGCTCAGCACCCGCGGCGCGGCCGATTTCAACCGGCGCTTCCCGCAGGGCAAGCCCACGTCCTCGTGCGGCCAGGGCCCGGCCTCGGTCAACGGCATCCGCTACTGGTCGGTCGGTGGCACGAGCGTCGCGACCAACATTCTCGACGTGAGCGACGGTCTGCTGGTGGCTAGCAGCGTGGTCTTCGGCTTCGAGCAGAACGACGGTCTCGTGAGCCAGTGTTCCAGCCACTGGGGCACCGTGCTCAAAGACAACTACGCGTGGAACCACCTCGACGAAGTGAACCAGGCCTTCGGCCTGCGCGGCATCTTCTCGCAGGACCCGGTGGCCTTCTACCGCTCGCAGGCCAACCGCATCAAGTCGGCCGGCCTGTGATGTTCGCGCGGCACCGCTGGCTGTACGGCGCGGTGCCGCTCGCGCTGGCACTGGTGTGGGCCGCGTATGGGTGGCTCGCATCCGAAGACGGCCCGGGGCCACAAGCCCCTGCGCCGGCCTTCACCGATTGGAACTTCAGCCCCTACGCCCGCGGCGAGCCGCTGCCGGCAGTGCAGCACAACGCCGATGCGGCCCGCACCGCCGATGCCGCACGCGCCCATGTGCAGAACGTGCTCGAACGCGGCTCGCTGCGCGAGTCGGAACTCGACGGCGACTGGGGCCGCTGGGTCGAGGGGCAATTGCAGCCCAGCCGATCCTTGCGCCAACGCTTCGACTACCTGCTCACCGCACTCGGCGAAGCCGACCCCGGGCACCTGCGCCACTGGATCGAGCAGGAGGTGACCGCGCAGAAAAACGCTGCCTCCGCCCGCCAGGTGCTCGCGGTGTGGGACCGCTACGTCACGCTGCAGCAGCACCGCTTCCGCAACACGCCGAACGTGGCCGACCCCAGCACCTGGGCCGCCGCCTTGAGCGAGCGCACGCAGGTGCGCCAGCAGCTGCTGGGCCGCGACTGGGCGCAGGCCTTCTACGCCGACGAAGAAGCCGCGTTTGCGCAGCACATCGAACAACGCAAAGCCGGCGTGCGCGTGGAGCCCGATCACGCCACCCTGCTCGTGGCCAACGCCAACACAAACGCCGACCAGCTGCACGCCCAGCGGGTGCAACAGCTCGGCGCCGACGCCGCCGAGCGCCTGCGCGCCGAAGACCAGGCCTGGGCCGACTGGGAGCGTCGCCTCGCCGCCGCGCAACAGGCGCTGAACGGCTTCGCCGCGGCCCCTCATCTCTCGGCCCCGCAGCGCCTGCAGGCGCAGGAAGACCACCTCGCCCAGCACTTCAGCGGCGCCGAGCTGCAGCGCGCCCGAGCCTTGTTGCTGAAAGAGCGCTGACGCCACAATCGCGGCGTGACGACACGCCTCACCGCCCGCCTCCTGCGCCTCTTGCTCACCGTGGTGCTGGCGTGCGCGGCCAACGCCCATGCGAGCGCGGGCTACACCGCCACGCGCCACCCCATCGTGCTGGTGCACGGTCTCTTCGGCTTCCACACCATCGGGCCGCTCGACTACTTCCACGGCATCGCCGATGCGCTGCGCGAAGGCGGCGCCACCGTGTACACGCCGGCGGTGTCGGCGGCCAACCTGTCCGAGGTGCGCGGCGAGCAGCTGCTGTTGGAACTGCTCGCCTTGAAGGCCGCCTACGGCCACGAGAAGTTCCACCTCATCGGCCACAGCCACGGCGGGCCCACCGCGCGCTACGTGGCCGCCGTCGCGCCCGGAGCTCGTGGCCTCGGTCACCTCCGTCGGCTCGCCGCACACCGGCAGCAAGACGGCCGACGCAATGAAGGAGACCTCGCGCCGCAGCAGTCTGCCGGCCTGGCTGGCCAACACGGTGTCGGGCGCGCTGTCGTGGCTCGCCGGCGAACCGGGTCTGCCGCAAGACGCCCTGGGGGCCCTGGCCTCGCTCGACAGCGCCGGCGCCGCCGTCTTCAACCGCCGCTTCCCGCAGGCGATGCCGTTCACGCCCTGCGGCGAGGGTGCCGCGGTGGTCAACGGCGTGCACTACTTTTCGATGGGCGGCACCCGCGTCAGCACCAACGCGCTCGACGCGAGCGATGCGGTGCTCGCCCTGACCAGCCGCGACTTCGGCGACGAGCCCAACGACGGCCTCGTCGGCCGCTGTTCCAGCCACTGGGGCATGGTGCTGCGAGACGACTACGAGTGGAACCACCTCGACCAGGTGAACCAGGCGCTCGGCCTGCGCGCCCCGCTGTCGCCCGACCCGCTGGCGGTGTATCGCCTGCACGCCAACCGCCTGCGCAAGCTGGGGCTGTGACGATGAAACGCGTGCTGCTCATGGGGATGCTCACGACCGCGCTGGCGGCGTGTGCAGCCTCGCCCGGCGTGCCGCGCAGCGTCGACGAGGTGCGCGCGAGCGGCTCGCTGCGCGGCACCGACCTCGATGGCGCCTGGGCCGCGCCCGGCAAGCGCCGCGAGGCCGAAGCGCTGCTGCTGCGCCGCTTCGACCACCTGCTCACCGCGCTCGGCGAAACCAGCCTGCCCGAACTGCGCCGCTACATCGAACGCGAGGTGACCCGCGAGCACGGCGCCACGGCCGCACAGGAAGCGCTGGCCGCGTGGGACGCACACCTCGCCGTGCTGCGCGGCGAGCCGCAGGCCCAATCGCCCGACAGCTCTGCGCCCGAACCGGCACCGCGCACTCCCCCGCGGCCCGTGCCGCTGCCACGCACACTGCTCCTGCCCGACCCCCCTGCCACCGACGCCGAGGCCCAGGACCTGCACCGCCAGCGGGTCGCCCAGCTCGGCGCGGCGGCCGCCGAACGCCTGCGCGCGCAAGACCAGTCGCGCTGGGACTGGGCACGCCGCCTCGACGCAGCGCGCGCCGCCCTGCAGGCACTTCCGCCGTCCGCGAAAGACGCCGAACTCGCCCGCCGCTTCAGCGGCCGCGAACTGCTGCGGGCCCGCGCCCTGCTTGGCCTGCCACCTGCATGACAGGCCGCGCCGACCTCAGCGCTTAGGATCCCCGGGTGTCCGGCACCCCCCACCCTCACAGCCTCGCCCTGCTGCAGGAACGCCACGGCCCGCGCTACCGCTGGCGGGTGCTGATCACGGTGATGCTGGGCACGATGGCGTCGATCATGGCGTCGACCATCGTCAACGTCGCCCTGCCCGACATGAGCCACGTCTTCACGCTCGGCCAGGAGCGCGCGCAGTGGCTGTCGGCCGGCTTCATGGCCGCCGTCACCGTGGCCATGCTCACCACCCCTTGGCTGCTCGGCCGCTTCGGCTACCGCCAGACCTACTTCGCCGCGGTGTGGCTGCTGCTCGTCGGGGGCATCGCCGGCGGCCTCAGTTCGAGCTTCGAGATGGTGCTGGCGATGCGCGTGGTCGAGGGCCTCGCGGCGGGCGTGATGCAACCCATCCCGCCGGTGATCGTGCTGCAGGTGTTCGGCCGCCAGGAGCAGGGGCGGGCGATGGGCTTCTTCGGCTTCGGCGTGGTGCTGGCGCCGGCGCTCGGGCCGTCGATCGGCGGCATCCTCGTCGAAGCCTGGGGCTGGCGCTCGATCTTCTTCGTGGTGGTGCCGTTCTGCCTGGCGGCGTTTGCGATGGGGCGCATCTACCTGCCGCACACCTCGCCCGGCGCCGAGTCGGTCAACCCGAGCGATCGGCGCCTCGACCTGCCGGGGCTCGTGCTGCTGGCCATCGCCGTCGTCACCGGCATGAACGGCCTGGTCGAGCTGCACAGCCCCACGCTGCATGCGTACGTGCTGCTCGCCGTCTCGGCCGTCACTGCCGGGGTCTTCATCTGGCGCCAGCGGCGTGCCGAGCATCCGCTGATGGAGTTCAAGCTCTTCGACATCCGCGCCTTCCGCATGGGCGCGTGCGTGGCCTTCATCTACGGCATGGCGCTCTTCGGCTCGACCTACCTGGTGCCCGTCTTCATGCAGATCGGCCTCAAGCTGCCGCCCTCGCAGGCGGGCGCGGTGCTGCTGCCCGCGGGCATCGTGCTGGCCTTCATGCTGCCCATCGCCGGGCGCCTGGCCGACCATTACCCCTTCAACAAGCTGGTGGCGATCGGCCTCGTGCTGCTCACGCTGTCGTTCTGGTTGATGGCGCTGGTGGGGCTCCAGACCTCGCTGTGGGTCATCACCGCGTTTGCCATCGTCGGGCGCATCGGCCTCGGCACGGTGCTGCCCTCGCTCAACCTCGGGGCCATCCGCCGCCTGCCGATGGAGAACATCTCGCACGGGTCGAGCGCGATCAACTTCCTGCGCCAGCTCGGCGGCGCGGTGGGCGTGGCGGTGGCGGGCATCTTCCTGGAGTGGCGGCTGCAGGTGCATGCCGACGACCCGATGCGGGCCTTTCATCAGACGTTCATGCTGCTCGGTGCGATCTGCGCACTGGCGATCGTGGCAGGCTGGCGCATGCAGCCGCCGGGAGCCGGCGTGGTGCGGCGAGACGACCCGCCCGCCAGCTCGCACCAGCCCACCGACATCACCTGAGCTGACACCAGGCTTGCGACCCACTCTTGGGGTTTGCCCAGGTTGGACTTCGCTCATTTCCTGTCCGATGCTTGATCGCAGCAGTGCGCCCGCCACTGAAGTGCGCACGCCACCACAGGAGACACCACCGTGAGCACTCGCCTGAAGATCAACGGCAAGACGATGACCGTCAAAGCCGAACCCGACACCCCGCTCTTGTGGGTGATCCGTGACGAGGTCGGCCTGACCGGCACCAAGTTCGGTTGCGGCATGGCCCTGTGCGGCGCCTGCACCGTGCACCTCGACGGCCAGCCCGTGCGATCGTGCCAGACCCCGCTGTCGGCCGCGGCCGGCAAGTCGGTCAACACCATCGAGAGCCTGTCGCGCAACAACACACACCCGCTGCAGAAGGCGTGGATCGCGCACGACGTGCCGCAGTGCGGCTACTGCCAGAGCGGCCAGCTGATGAGCGCCGCCGCGCTGCTCAAGGCCAACAAGAACCCGAGCGATGCCGACATCGACGCCGCGATGAGCGGCAACATCTGTCGCTGTGGCACCTATCCCCGCATCAAGGCCGCGATCAAGACCGCCGCGGCCGAGATGAACAAGGCCTGAAGGAGGTGATGCCATGACCACGATCACGACATCCCGCCGCGGCTTCCTGCAAGCCTCAACCCTCGCCGCCTCGGGCGGCCTCCTGCTCGGCGTCGACGTCGGCGGCCTCGGCAAGGCGCTGGCTGCCGGCACCGTGCACACGCCCAATGCCTGGGTGCACATCAGCGACGACAACACCATCACGCTGATCTCGGCCCGCTCCGAGATGGGCCAGGGCGTCTACACCTCGATGCCCATGCTCATCGCCGAAGAGCTGAACGTCGACATCAAGAACATCCGCGTCGCGATGGCGCCGCCCAACGGCAAGATCTACGGCAACGCCCTGCTCGGCGGCCCGCAGCTCACCGGGGGCTCCACCTCCGTGCGCGACGGCTGGGACAAGCTGCGCGTGGCCGGCGCCCAGGTGCGCATGATGCTCGTGAGCGCCGCTGCGCTGAAATGGAACATCCCGGAAGACCAGCTGCGCGCCGAGAACGGCATGGTGCTCGGGCCGAAAGGCAAGAAGGCCACCTACGGCCAACTCGCCGCCGACGCCGCCCGCCTGCCGGTGCCGCAGACCCCGAAGCTGAAGGACCCGAAGGACTTCCGCATCGTCGGCAAGCCCACCAAGCGGCTCGACACGCCCGCCAAGACCAACGGCACCGCCGAGTTCGGCATCGACGTCAAGCTGCCCGGCATGGTCTACGCCGCGCTCGAGCAGTGCCCGGTGATCGGCGGCAAGGTCAAGAGCTTCGACGCCAGCGCCGCGAAAAAGATGCCCGGCGTGATCGACGTGGTGCAGATCCCCGACGGCGTGGCCGTGGTGGCCGACACCTGGTGGCACGCCAACAAGGCCCGCTCGGGCGTGAAGATCGAGTGGGACGAAGGCGCGGGTGCGGCGCTCAGCGACAAGAGCATGCTCGCGAGCATCAAGGCAGCCGCGGTGGCCGAGGGCGCCAAGCCGCTGCCGCTGCCCAAGACCGGCGATGCCGATGCGGTGATCAAGGCCGCCGCCAAGGTGCATCGGGCCGAGTACGTGATGCCGCTTTTGTCGCACGCGCCGCTGGAGCCGATGAACTTCACCGCCCACGTGCACAACAACCGTGTCGACCTCATCGGCCCCACGCAGTGGCAGGACGCTGCTGCGGGCACGGTCGCGAAGGTCGTGGGCGTGCCGGTCGAGAACGTGACGCTCAAGACCACCTTCCTCGGCGGTGGTTTCGGGCGGCGCATCGACATCGACTTCATCATCCAGGCCGCGCAGATCAGCAAGGCCGTGGGCAAGCCGGTCAAGCTCGTGTGGACGCGTGAAGACGACATGACGCACGACTTCTACCGGCCGCAGTCGGTGCACCACTTGGCCGCCGCCATCGGCGACGACGGCAAGCCGACGGCCATGACCTTCCGCATGACCTCGCAGTCAGTCACCGGCCGTGTCTTCGGCCTGCCCGCGCCGGTGCAGGACCCGCTGATGACCGAGGCGGCGATGGCGGCCTATGAGATCCCGGCGACCAAGCACGAGATCCTGAAGCACGACGCCGGCCTGCGGGTGGGCTACTGGCGCAGCGTGAGCCACGCGCTCAATGCGTTCGCCAACGAGACCTTCATCGACGAGCTGGCGGTGAACGCGAAGCAGGACCCGTATCAGTACCGCATGTCGCTGCTCGCGAACAAGCCGCGTTTTGCCAACGTGCTCAAGCAGTGCGCCGAGAAGGCCGGCTGGGGCACGCCGGCACCGGCCGGCCGCTCACGCGGCATCGCGCTGATGGAAGGCTACGACACCTACATGGCGATGGTGGCCGAGATCTCAGTGAAGAACGGCGAGATCACGGTGCACAAGGTGACGACGGTGGCCGACCTCGGCCGCATGGTCAACCCCGACACGGTCGAGGCGCAGGTGCAGTCGAGCATCGTCTTCGGCCTCACCGCCGCGCTCTACGGCGAGATCACCGTCGAGAAGGGGCGTGTGCAGCAGACCAACTTCCACAACTACCGGCTGCTGCGCATGAACGAATCGCCCGAGATGGTGACCGTGCTCGTGCCCAGCACCGAGAAACCCGGCGGCGTGGGCGAACCCGGCACTGCGCTCATCGGCCCGGCGGTCGGCAATGCGCTCTTCGCCGCGACCGGCAAACGCCTGCGCTCGATGCCGTTCACGCCGGAGAAGATCCAGACCGCATGAGTGGGGGTTGTTGATGGCGGGACCCAAGGCCACCTTCGGGTGGCCTTTTTTCTGAGTGGCGCGTTGTGCGGTGGTGTCGCGTTACGCGGCCATAGGCCGCTGTGCCGGGTGCTGTCCTTCGGCGACGCGTACAGATACCGCGTCCGTGGACCGAGAATGCGTGGCCCGGCTACACCGCCGCCTCAGTGACCCACCCGCTCCGTTCCGATGCCTGACATTCCGAAGATTTCCGAGCCCTTCTTGGGCACAACTCCCGATGCGACGCTGAACACGCCGGCCCAGGCGGCGCACCCTGCTCCCGAGGCGGCTGCGGCACCGGCACCCCGGCCCGAACCCAGCGTGGCCGACACCGGGCGCCTGCTGGCCACGCACTTCCCGGCGCTGTTCGGTGCGGGTGTCATCAAGCCGATCAAGCTTCGCATCCAGGCCGACATCCATCAACGTGCGCCAGGGGTGTTCACCAAGAAGGCACTCTCATTCTTCTTGCAGCGCCACACCACCAGGACCGCCTACCTGCGTGCCCTTGTGGTGGAGGGTGCGACACGCGTCGACCTCGACGGCCATCCGGCCGGGGAAATTTCTGCCGAACACCGAGATGCTGCAGGCGTGGAACTCGAGCGGCGCCGTGTGCTTGTCGAAGCAAGGAAGCGCGCAGAGCGCGAGGCGGCCCGGGCTTCGCATGGGCCGACCCACCCGCCACGCCGTTCCGAGCAGGTGGAGGTGTCGCAGGCAACTTCGCAAGCGACCGGAGAGCGGCCCGCCACCCGTGTCACGCGCTCGGCGCAGCCCGCCACCGTTGATCGCCCTGACCGATCGACGAAGCCATCTCAACGGGGCCCGGCGTCACCGCGCTCACGACCGCCAAGACCTGGCGCACCACGAGGCCCCGGCAACAAGCCCGGCGATGCGGCTTCGGGTGCGCAGCGGCGCCCGCACGGGCCACTGCCGGAGCGGCTTATCGGTGCACGTGAGCAAGAGTCCGAGAACGCACGCGCGCCGCACATGACACCCGAGCAGGCTGCCGAGGCCGAGGGGCGCCAGCGGCGCGCTTTGCTGCTGCGCAGATTCGAGCAGAGCCCCCTGTCGAAGGCGAACTTTGGAGCCTTGAATGAGCTGAGTGAGGAAGCCCTGGACGCGCTTCTCACCCTTGCGCGGCAGGAGCGCGGCTCACGCTAGTGGCCTGACCGCCGAAGGTATCGGGGCCCCATTTTGATCTGAGCAATTGATCACCGGTGGCTATGCAGCGGTTGCCGCCGGTGGATCCTGCAGTCTCTACGCACGGTGTCTGCAGGTAGCAGTCGTTGGCCCGTTGCTGGTGTCCCGGCTCACAGACCGCTCAAGGTCTTGAGCAACGAGCACGAGCCTCAGGGTTTCTTGGACCGCGCCTCAAACGACGCCAGTCGCCAGCGGAGAACCGGCACTCTCGACCCCGAGCCGTCATTGCAAGACGGCAGCCAGGAGACGCTGTAGCGGACGCTCAAATCCCCATTCGCGCAGCCAAGTCCGGCAATGGCTCATCGCCGTGCTCAACTCGGTCGAGAGGGACAGTCGGTTGTGGTCCACCTTTAAGCTTGCGGACGACCCTGCCTTCCTGGCGGCCCGCGCCTACAGCACCTGGAGGCGGCGTTGTCTGTTTGCACTTGGCTGGCCGGGCTCTTTTTAGTGGCCGACATTCGTAAGGGCCGATGTGCTGCGGAGGGTGAATCGCTACGATGGGCAGACTCAACACTCCGCATGCCGAACCTGCCTCGGGCGAGCAATGGCGCGACCGTCGTTCGCCAGGGCGCATCATGACCAGTTGGCGCACTTCGCGACCACAGACTGACCCGTTAGCGCCGGCACCGGTGCGTCGCACGATCAAAACCGTCGTTCTTCTCGCAGGCCGCATAGAAAACCGGGTTGGGGCCGGCCGAGATGGGCGCGCAGCGCCCTGCGCCCACGCTCACCATCCCGCCGCTGAAGTGCGCCTCTAGAGTACGGTTGCAGTCGTTTGCGATGCAGAAGGTGAAGTTCGAGTTCTGCGCCCTGCGAATGCCCATGCAGTTGATGATGGGGGTGTAGTACTTGTCGGTGGACGTGCCTGCGTCGCCACCCTGCCCTCCACTGCCGAAGGCGGCCGCGGCACCAGTCTCGCCGCGCAGGGTCTGATCGGCCTTGCGGACCCAGGCCGCCGCATCCGGGTGGTGGGCACATTGTTGCTGGAACAGCTGCTTCAACGCGAGCTGTGCCTTCCGCTCGGCCGCCACGAGGCGTGCGCCGTTGCTGCCGGCCATGTCGCTCTCCTGCTTCCACTCAAGCTGGATGGCGCGGGCGCGCTCGATGCACTGGCCGTGGCTGAGCAGCGTGGAGTAGGTCGGTGCGGGTTTGCAGTCGCCAGGACCGCTGCTGGTGGTGGGCTCGCCCATGTGCGGCTGCAGGCAACCGTCGGGACCGGTGAGACGGCGCTCGCCGGGAAGGGTGTTGTGGATCACCACGCCGGCACCCGGGTTGACCACCTGTGCCTGGGCTGCGGGAGGCGGGCTGGGCCGCGCTTCGGGACTTGGCCGGCTGGGCGCTACGGGTGCAGGTTGGGAAGATGCGGCCGCATTGATAGAACCGGTGACGAAGTTGCCGAACTTCTCAAGCAATTGTTGGTCTGCTTTGCTCGTTGGCTTGCGCGTGATGAATGAGATCCGCGCCAGCACGACACACATATTCATCCACTCGTCGGCGCTAAAGGATGCGAGTTGTACAGGCCCGCTCGGTGTCACGCCTTTGACGACGCGATATGCGTCCATGTCATTCGCCAAGAGCGCTTGCATCATCTTCCGCTCTCGGGAAGCGATGTAGTTCAGCGACGAGAGCGGCGCGTCCGGATAGAACTCAGACCCTGGCGGTTCATGTCTCGTCGCGTATTGCAAGGGCCCCATCGACGTTGCGTCCTTGATGGCCTTGTTCAGCATCTCGAGCCGGCTCTGTCGCGGTGCGCTGCGGGCCATCTCTTCCTGCAAGCCCTGCCGAAAGAGCATCAGGTTGGCGGCCTGCATCGCTTCAAACGACGGTGTGCACGGCGTTGTATCAAGACGGGTGTTGATGGGGGCAGCAATGACGGAGCAGGACAGCAGTGAGCCTAAGACGATGCCGAAAATGGAATGGAAGGCGGACACGGAAGACCTCAACTGATGGTTGGTGGAAAGCAGTCGACGACGACAATACTTCCGGAAGCCAAGACTTCCGTCGCGTATTCGCGAGCTAGCCTAGCTCAGAAGAAGAGGGGATGGTCCCCCGAATCATGGGTGACGTCCCAAGCTGAAACAGCTCGGGAAGAGAGTGAGTGGCTGCCCTTCGAAGTCGAGCGGCAGCACCCAGTCTCAGGCGGTCACTCGATGCACCCTGTCGTCCGATTGAGAAGCGCCATCCGGCCTTCAATCTGTCGGCACCTTCTGCCTTGGTGGGTTGTATTTGCCAAGCGAAATCAACTTGCAGCAACGCCACGAAGCAGCCTCGTTGCGAAATACGCCCTGTAAGTTGACCGTCGCCCCAAGCGACTGACGGGTAGTCATCTGGCCGGCAAACATGATCAACACATCGTTCCGAAGAGTGGTGCTGTCTCGGCTGTGGCTCACGTTCGTTGTCCTCAGCCTGAGTTTCCTCGTCGGTGCGCTGGGCACGTTGAATCTCGTCAGTTTGCTGGCTGCGAATCTGCAGCTGTTGCGCGACCATGGGTTGATGGCATTGATGGACGGCGCACTTCAACAGTTGGTCGAACTTGTCGCGCAAGGCGTTGTGAGCTGCATTGCCTACATCGTCTTCAAAACTTGCGAGCATCGGCTGTCGGCATGGCTCGGCGGCGACTCCTGACTGCCGCGCGCAGCCCAATGCCATCCCACCCGCCGTTTGCCATCGCGACCACCCGTGCCGTCGTCATGGTGGCAAGTGGAATGAATGCGTCTGGACGGGACCAAGCGACATTCCTCCACACAGAAAAGCACCCACAACCGCCGCGCAGCGCTTACCCTCGGCCTTCCATCAACTGCGAAAGGAGGTGATCGTGTCTACATCCTCTTGGTCCGGGGCGGCTCCCCGAACATAGTCTTCGGCTTCGCAGCCGGACCCGCAGGCGCTCCTTGGAGCGCCTGCGTCATTTCTGGGGCCGTGTGCGGCTCAGCAGGGCGAGTTGGTCTGCGTCAGCAGGCCCAGCCGGTAGGGCAGGCGGTCGTAGCTGCCGCTCGCCCCGGGCGCGAGGCCCTGGTAGAGGAAGCGCATGTTGCAGGCGCTGATCTCCAGGTTCTGGTCGTACCCGGTGCGCAGGATCTCGCCGTGGCTGATGCCCTGGCTCCATTTGCCGGTGGGGAAGCTCACGTTGGCGTCGCCCGCGAAGGGGTTGCTCTCGGTGGCGCTCGCCATGGCCGTCCACGGGCCGCTCAGGCTGCTGGACGTGAACGAGCGGAAGTAGCGCCCGCTGCTGCCGATGGCCTCGATGATCATCAGGTACTGCCCCGTCTCGCGCACCTTGTAGACCTGCGGCGCTTCGAAGAGGTTGTTGCGGTTCGAGTCCTGCAAGGTGACCACCGTGCTGCCGAAGCCGTTCGGGAAGTTGGCAAGCGTGGTCTGCGAGCGGTAGATCTTGCCGTTGTCGCCAGCCGAGAAGAGGTGGCAGTTGACGGTGTCGCAGGCCACCGCGAAGTCGAGCCAGTTGGCGCCGGCGCGGATGTCCGCCTGGATGTTGCTCGGCACGCTGCTGTAGAAAGTGCGCACCGCGCTCCAGCCGCCCGGGTTGTTGATGTCGGGGTTGGTGGAGTAGGCGGCGTTGCCGTTCTGGAACACGAGGTACCAGAGCTGCGAGGGCGTGTGGAAGAAGATGAAGGGCGCCGCGCGGTAGCCCGCGCCGATGCGGGTCGAGTCGAGGAAGTACGGGTTGGCCGAGCCGGCGTTGGCCCAGTCGGTGAACGAGCGGTATTCGAGCCCCCAGCCGTTGCCCTTGGCCTGCGTGGAAAACACGTGCCAGCGGCCGCCGTGGTAGACGACCGTCGGGTCCTTGATCGCCACCTCCGGGTGTTGCGCGGCCGGCTTGGCGACCATCAGCGCAGCACTCGACGTCCAGCGGAAGCTCGTGGGCAACCTCACGCCGCCGGTGGGCGGCGGTGGCGTGGTCGTGGTGACCGGCACCAGCGCCCAGGTCTGGTTGCGGCCGGCGACGTCGGTGTATTGCTGGATGTCGGCGCCGTCGGCCGTGGAGGCCCCGACCACATCGAGTGCCTTGCCCGAATTGGCGTTGACGAAGCGCACCGCGTTGTTGTCGCTGCCGGCCAGGCGGAACTGCTGGCTGGCCGCGTTCTGGTCGGTGTACTGGTTGATCGCGCCGCCGTTGGCCGTGGAGCCGTTGGCCACGCCCACCACCTTGCCGGAGTGGCGGTTGCGCAGCCGGTAGTAGCCGTTGCCGGAACTCACGAACTGGAACTGCTGGTTGGCGCCGTCACCGCGCGTCCACTGGCGGAATTCGGCGCCGTCGGCGGTGATCCAGTTGTAGAGGTCGAGCGCCTTGCCGCTGTTGGCATTGACGAGCACGTACCAGGCGTTGGTGTCGACGGTGATGGCCGCGTCGGCCGGGCGCGGGCCCAGCAACAGCGCCGCGCCGGCGGCGAAGACGAGCGCCGAGATCGTGCGGCGCGCCCGGAGGGTGCGAGTGTTCATGACGGGTCCTTTCGCAGCCGGCCGGTTCAGAGGTCGCCGAAGCCGATGGCGCCGTTGCAGTGCAGCCATTCGCTGCGGCCCGAACCGCCGCCACAGGCGCTGTTCTGCCAGACGCCCGTGTTGTAGGTCTGGGCTTCGGCCTGGCGCACGCTGCCGTTCACGCTCAGGTAGTCGACCTGCACGTCGCGGCCGGTCGTATCGTTGGTGAACTGGACCAGCGAGCCACCCGACGCCGTCGTGGTGATGGTGTAGCTGGTCATCGTCGTGCTCAGCGTCCAGGTGCGCACGGCGGTGTCACCGATGCGCAGCGTGACGCTCTCCTGGCCGGTGGTGCCGCGTGCGCGCACGACGATGGTCTTGCTGGTGCCGCCACCACCGCCACCGCCGATGGTGGTGGTGCGCACGTAGTTCTTGAGCCAGGCCATCGCCGGGCGCTCGCTGCCGTCGCGGCGCACGAGGTGGGTGTTGTTGACCCAGGTCTGGCCCTCGATGTAGCCCCAGAGCGTCACGTGGGCCACGCCGGGGTGCGTCCACAGGCCGGGGAAGAGGCGCTGGTAGCGCGCGAGCTGGGTGGAGTCGTCGCCGGTCATGTCGAGCTCCGACACGAAGATGGGCACGCCCGTCTGCGCCAGCGAGTCGAGGTTGGCCTTCATCGTGGCGGCCGAGAGGTTGTCCATGCTGAAGTGGTGGGCCTGGATGCCCACGCCGTCGATCAGCCCGCGCGCCTTCAGGATGTTGACGATGCCCTTGTAGCGGTTGAGCTTGGTGGCGTCGTTGATGATCCCGTACTCGTTGAGCAGCAGCTTGGCGCTGGGGCAGTGCTGGCGTGCCTTCTGGAACGACCAGACGATCCAGTCCCAGCCGGTCGAGCCGGCGCCACCCAGCGCATTGCGGTAGCTCGCGGGCTGGCTGATGGGCTCGTTGACCACGTCGATGTACTGCGTCTGCGGGTAGCGCTGGCAGTACAGGCGCATGAACTCTTCGACTTCATACGCCTGGGTCGATGCGCTGACCGAGCCGATCCAACCCGGCTCCTGCGCGCCCCACACGAAGGTGTGCTGCTTGAAGGGGAAGCCGTTGGCGCGCGCGTAGTTGTAGGCGGTGTCGAGCGGGCCCCAGTTCATCTGGTTGCGCGTGGCCTCGACCGAGCCCCACTTGCCTGCGTTCTCGGGTGTGACCTGGTTCCAGTAGGCGCTGAAGTTCGAGGGCACGCTGCCCGCGATGATGTTGCCGAGGAACTTGGGCTTGCCCATGGCGAGCTGGGCCTGCGCGAGGCCAGCCGCCCCGAGCAGCGCGACGGCGCCGGTGCAGACGAGGGCGCGGCGGAGCGCCCGGACGACGAAGTGGGAGGTGATCACAGGCGCGCTCCTTGGACGTGCTGAGCGGACCGGGCTGGCCCCGCTGGGGACGCGATCCTCGGTGAAGCGCCCCGGCAGGGCGATTGGTGCTTGTGACCCCCCTTCCCGTACAAGCGGGCGCAGACGGCCTGTGCTACGCCATTCGCCTCGACGAATGGAAAACGGCCGGTGCAGGGCACCGGCCGCTGTGCGCAAGACGCGAGCCGTCTACTTCTTGGGCCGGATCGAATCCGGCACGCCCTGGATGAAGGCCTTGAGCTTCGGGATGTCTTCCGGTTTGATCTTGCCGGTGAAGTCGGGCATGCCCTTGTCCTTGGCCGCACCACCGAGCACCCAGGCTTCGAGGTTGTTGATCACGTCGGGGTGCGAGTAGCCGAGGTTGGGGATGTTGCCGCCGCGGTCGACCCCCGGCACACCGTGGCAGAGCACGCAGCTCGCGACATACAGGCCCTGGCCTTCGGGCACCTGCTTCGGGTCATAGGCCACGCCGGCGAGCAGCGCATTGAGCTGCACCGCCGCGAACTCCGGCAGCGGCGCCTTGCCGCCGAGGGCGAAGGTGTAGACCGTGCCGGGGCCGACCTTCTCGCTCGCGCGCTTGTAGACGCCGTACGAGCCGCCCCAGCCGACGGCGATCGACACGTACTGCTTGCCGTCGACCATGTAGGTCGCGGGCGCGGCGATCACGCCGGTGCCGGTGGGCGTCTCCCACAGCTTCTCGCCGGTCTTGGCGTTGAAGGCGAAGAAGCGGCCCTCGGCCGAGCCCTGGAAGACGACGTTGCCCGCGGTCACGAGCGTGCCGCCGTTCCACGGCGACACATGCTCATGGCGCCAGGCTTCCTTCTGCGCCACCGGGTCCCAGGCGATCAGGCGGCCGAAGGGCTTGCTCGCGGTGGGCGTGGCGCCGAGGAAGAAGGCGGTGTTCCAGCCCTGGTTGGAGCCGGCCGCGCCCAGCGTCATCTGGTCCATCTTCCAGGCCTTGTTGTCCATCATCGAGATGGGAATGTTCTGCGCGGGCAGGTACACGAGGCCGGTCTTGGGGCTGTGCGACATCGGGTGCCAGTTGTGCGCGCCGAGCGGCCCGGGGATCTGCTCTGTCGACTGCTCGCTGCGCGCGTTGCGCGTCTCGATGGGGAAGCCCTTGTCGTCGTAGCCGCTCGCCCAGTTCACGTCGACGAAGTTCTTCGCCGAGATGAACTTGCCGTTGGTGCGGTCGATGACGAAGAAGAAGCCGTTTTTCGGCGCATGCAGGATCACCTTGCGCGGCTTGCCCTTGATCTTGAGGTCGGCCAGGATCATCGGCTGCGTGGAGGTGTAGTCCCAGTTGTCGCCCGGCGTTTCCTGGTAGTGCCAGACGTACTTGCCGGTGTCGGGGTTGATGGCGACGATGGAGGCGAGGTAGAGGTTGTCGCCGCCACCCGGGCTGCGCAGGCGGCGCGCCCACGGCGAGCCGTTGCCGGTGCCGATGTAGATGAGGTTCAACTGCGGGTCGAAGGTGATGCTGTCCCACACCGTGCCGCCGCCGCCGGCCTCCCAGTACTTGTTGCTCGGGTCCCAGGTCTTGGCGGCACGCGCAAGCGCTTCCTGTTCGTAGGGCTTGGCCGGGTCGCCCGGCACGGTGAAGAAGCGCCACTTCTCGGCGCCGGTCTCGGCGTCGTACGCGGTGATGTAGCCGCGCACGCCATACTCGGCGCCACCGTTGCCGATGATCACCATGCCCTTGAACACTCTTGGCGCGCCAGTGATGGTGTAGGGGCGCTTGCGGTCGATCGAGGTGTCTTTCTCCCACACCACCTTGCCGGTGGCGGCATCAAGTGCGATCAAGCGCGCATCGAACGAGCCGACGTAGACACGCCCCTTGTAGAGCGCCACGCCGCGGTTGACCACGTCGCAGCAGCCCTTCACGCCGTGGTCGCGCGGCACCTTGGGGTCGTAGGTCCAGATGCGTTTGCCGGTGCGCACGTCGATCGCGTGCACCACGCTCCACGAGGCGGTGACGTACATGATGCCGTCGACCACCAGCGGCGTGGCCTCCACACCCCGTGTCGATTCGAGGTTGTAGCTCCAGACGAGGCCGACTCCTTGACGTTCTTGTCGTTGACCTGGTCGAGCTTGCTGAAGCGGGCCTCGGTGTAGTCGAGGCCGTAGCTGGGCCAGTCGCGGGTGGTGGCGTTGTTCGCGATGGCGCGGCCGTCGATGCGCGAGGTGACGGCGCGGATGTGCTCTTCCGAGCCCTTGGCCTGCGCGTGTGCGGCGAGCGGCACGCCGGCAGCCAGCACCATGGCGAACATGGCGATCCAGTGCTTCTTCATGCGGGAGGTCTCCTGTGGTTCGTGGCGTCACTGCTGCGTCGCCATCAGCCCTGCGTCGAGTCGGCAGGTTGCCGTCGGATCATCAGGAGATCGCCACCCCGTCACAACAAGGTGTTTTCCCCGAAAACACGTGATGCTCCGGCCCCGCCTGCGCCAGCCTGTCACACGAGGCGCCACAGGCGGCCCGCTATGCTTGCTGGATGAACCTGAACCTGGCCCAGCTGCCCGAGCGCTGCGAGGTGCTGGTGGTGGGCGCCGGCCCGGCCGGCAGTGCCGCCGCCACCGCGCTTGCACGCGCCGGCAAAGACGTGGTGTTGATCGACCAGCGCAGCTTCCCGCGCGAGAAGGTGTGCGGCGATGCGCTGATCCCCGACGCACACACCGCGCTGGCGCGTCTGGGTGTGCTCGACGAGGTGATGGCGCGTGCGCAGCGCGCCACCCACGTGGGCTGCATCGCGCCGCGCGGCGGCCGCGTCGACGTGCCCGGCCGCCTGGCGGTGCTGCCGCGGCGCGAGCTCGACGACATCGTCTGCCGCAACGCCGTGCGGGCCGGTGCGCGCATGTTTGCGCCGGTGCATTTCGACGCCCCGCTCACCGACACTGCCGGCCGTGTGTGCGGCGCGAGGCTCTCGCACGGCGACGAGACACGCGAGCTGTACGCCGACTGGGTGGTGCTCGCCACCGGCGCGGTGCCGCAGGCGCTGCTGGCCGCCGGGGTGTGCGAGCGCCAGGGGCCGGCCGCCGTCGCGCTGCGCGCCTATGTGAAGAACACGGCCCTGGCCGAGCGCATCCGCATGCTCGAGGTGGTGTGGCACCGCCAGCTGCGCCCGGGCTACGGCTGGATCTTCCCGTGTGCCGACGGCGTGTTCAACATCGGCGTGGGCGTCTTCGGCCACGCGAAGGAAGACGTGAACCTGAAGCGCCTCTTCGAGGGCTTCTGCGAGTTCTACGCACCCGCCCGCGAGCTGATGGCGGGCGGCGAGTTGCTCGGGCCGCTGAAGGGCGCCCCCTTGCGCTGCACGCTCGATGGTGCGCGCTACAGCCGCCCCGGCCTGCTGGTGACGGGCGAAGCCGCCGGCAGCACCTATGCCTTCACCGGCGAAGGCATCGGCAAGGCGCTCGAGACCGGCCTGCTCGCCGCCGAGGTACTCGCCACGAAACGCCCAGACGCCGAGGTGCGCAGCGCCTACGACAGCCACCTGCGTGCGCTGCGGCCACGCTTCCAGCTCTACGAGCGCGCCAACCGCGTCAACGCCCACCCCTGGCTCGTCGACCTGCTGATCTGGCGTGCCCGCAAGAGCGAGCGGCTGGTGCGGCGCATGGCAGGGGTGCTCGACGAGACGAGCAACCCGGCGCAGCTGCTGAGCGCCAAGGGCATGTTCAGGCTCTTCACGGAGTAGCCGCGATGTGCCAGCTCCTGGGCATGAACGCCAACACCCCCACCGACCTGGTGTTCAGCTTCACCGGTTTTTCGAAACGCGCCGAGGAGCACAAGGACGGCTTCGGCATCGCCTTCTTCGAAGACGCCGGCGTGCGCCTCTTCGTCGACGCGCAGAGCGCCGCACTGTCGCCGGTGGCCGAGATGGTGCGGCGCTACCCGATCCGCAGCGCCAACGTCATCGCCCACATCCGCAAGGCCACGCAGGGCCGCGTGGCGCTGCAGAACACCCACCCCTACCAGCGCGAGCTGTGGGGGCGCTACTGGGCGTTTGCGCACAACGGCGACCTGAAGGGCTACGCGCCCACGCTGCACGGCGCCTTCCGCCCGGTGGGTGACACCGACAGCGAGCGTGCCTTCTGCTGGTTGATGCAGGAGCTGGCCAAGGCGCATGCCGGCGTGCCGACCATCGCCGAGCTGACGCACACGCTGGGCGAGCTGGTGCCACGCATCGCCGCGCACGGCACCTTCAACTTCATGCTGAGCAACGGCCAGGCGCTGTGGGCGCACTGCTCGACCAAGCTGCACTACATCGTGCGCCAGCACCCGTTTCGCGCGGCGCGCCTGCAAGACGAGGACATGAGCGTCGACTTCGCCGATGTGACCACGCCGCACGACCGCGTGGCGGTCGTCGTGACGGAGCCGCTCACCGCCGACGAGACCTGGCAGCCGTTTGCGCCGGGCGAGCTGAAGGTGTTCGTGGACGGCGCGCCAGTGGCGGTGTGACCTCATAGGGCCCGACCACGGGGCGGCGCCCAGTGGACAGCCACTCGCCGTAGTAGTCGATCTTGCGATCGAGCAGCGCAAGGCCGAGTTTCCAGTCTTCGATGGTCGCCAACACCCGCTCGCGGTGCGCCGCGAAGAGCGCATGCCGCTCGGCGATGCTGGTCTTGCCCTGTTTCACGAGCGCGGCGTAGCGCCGCATCTCGCTGATCGTCATGCCGGTGCAGCGCAGCCTCTCCATCAGGTCGAGCCAGGCCACGTGCTCTTCCTGGTAAAGCCGGCGGCCGGCGCCGTCGCGCTGCACGCCCGGCATCAGGCCCTGGGCCTCGTACCAGCGGATGGTGTGCACGCTGCGCTGGGTGCGTCGCGACAGCTCGCCGATCTTCAGGGTGCCGGGCTTCTGGGGCATCAGCGGCTTTCCATATCCGTGGGTTCGTCGCGGCGGAACCAGGTGTCCCACACGTGGAAGGTGTCGTAGTACTCCTTCAGGTCGACGATCTTGCCGTCGCGCAGCGTGAGGAGCATGTGGTACTCGTTGTTGTAGCCGCGGCCGTTCTTCAGCTCGCCGCGCGATTCGACTTCCATCGCCACCTGGTCGCGTTCGGCGATGGTGTTCTTGACCCACATGCGCAGGCCGCCGTTCAGGCGCGCGTTCATGCGCTCGAAGACCTCGGCGATCTGCGCCTTGTCCTTCGGGCCCGCCGTGGGCAGCCGGTCGGGCTTGCCCATCAGGCGGTAGCAGATGTCGTCGGCGAAAAGGTCAAGCACGCCTGCGATGTCGTTGTCGTTGAAGCGCTCGATGAAGCGGCGGGCGACACGGGTGTTGTCTGCAGTCTGGGTGGTGTTCATGGTCAGCTCCTGGGGTGAAGACAAGGGAGCCGCGCATTTGGCGATCTAGAGTGCACTCTATGTCAAGCCCTGCGGCAAGATCGGGCCTTCGCCTCGCGCCGATCGCCCACCATGCCCCAGCCGCCCGCCCAACGCTTCGACAGCTTCTACCCCTACGACGCGCTGACGCAGCTGCTGTTCGACTACGCCACGGCCTACCCGGCGCTGGTGCAGGTCGACAGCATCGGCAAGAGCCACGAAGGCCGTGACATCTGGGTGGTGACGGTCACCAACCGCCACACCGGCGACGCCGACGACAAGCCCGGCTTCTGGGTCGACGGCAACATCCACGCGGCGGAGCTGACGGCGAGCACCGCGGTGATGTACTACCTGCAGCAACTGGTGCAGGGCTTCGACACCGACCGCGAGATCGCCCACCTGCTCGACACCCGCACGGTCTACCTCTGCCCGCGCCTGAACCCCGACGGCGCCGAGCTGGCGCTGGCCGAACGGCCGCGGCACATCCGATCGTCGACGCGCCGCTACCCGTTCGACGACGAGCCGGTCGACGGCCTGACGATGGAAGACATCGACGGCGACGGGCGCATCCTCTTCATGCGCCAGCGCGACCCGCACGGCCCCTACAAGAAGTGCGCGCAGGACCCGCGGCTGATGGTGCCGCGCGAGCCGGGCGAGTTCGGCGGCGAGTACTACCGGCTGATGCCCGAAGGGCTGCTGAAGAACTACGACGGCCTCACGGTCACGGTCAACAAGGACATCGAAGGCCTGGACCTCAACCGCAATTTCCCCGCCGGCTGGCGGCAGGAGCACGAACAGGTGGGCGCCGGACCCTACCCGACCAGCGAGCCCGAGGTGCGGGCGATGGTCGAGTTCATCCTGCGGCACCCCAACATCGGCGCGGGCATCAGCTACCACACGCACAGCGGGGTGATCCTGCGCCCGCCGGGCACGCACGGCGACGACGACATGACGCCCGAGGACCTGTGGGCCTACAAGCGTTTCAGCGCCATCGGCGAGAAGCTCACCGGCTACCCCGCCATCAGCATCTGGCACGACTTCAAGTACCACCCGAAGGAAGTCATCACCGGCACGCAGGACTGGCTCTACGAGCACCTGGGCGCGCTCTTCTGGGTGGTGGAGCTGTGGGCGCCCAACCGCGAGGCCGGCATCACCGACTACAAGTGGATCGACTGGTACCGCGAGCACCCGGTGGAAGACGACCTCAAGCTCCTGAAGTGGAGCGACGAGCAATGCGGGGGCCTGGCGCACGTGGACTGGAAGCCCTTCCAGCACCCGCAGCTGGGGGCGGTCGAGATCGGCGGCTGGGACAAGATGAATTACTGGCGCAACCCGCCGCCGCACCTGCGCGAGCGCGAGGTGGCGCGTTTCCCGAAGTGGATGACGCAGGTCGCGCTGTCGTTGCCCAAACTCGAAGTGCTGCGCACCGAAGTCCGCGCCCTCGGGCCCGACACCTGGCGCGTGCGCTTCGCGGTGTGCAACAGCGGCTGGCTGCCGGCCTACGTGACCAAGCGGGCGATCGAGCGCAAGGTGGTGCGCGGGGTGGTGTTCGAGATCCACCTGCCGGCGGGCGACCCGGCGGTGTCGCTGGTGAGCGGGCAGGAGCGCCTGGAAGGCCCGCAGCTGGAAGGGCATGCGCCGCCGAGCTCGTTGCAGGCCTTCCTGCCGCACCGCGAGGTGACGGCCGATCGTGCCGTGGGCGAGTGGGTGGTGCGGGCGCCGAAGGGCACGCGGCTGGCCTTGAGTGCGCGTGCCGATCGTGCCGGTGCGGTGCGCGCGGAAGTGTCGCTGGACTGAATCAGTCGTCGCCGAGCTTCGCGGCTGTTCGCCGGCCGCGACAACACGGGGGCATCGCTCATCGCCTCGCGCCACAGCTTCTTCGGGAGGAAGGTGCGCAGCTGCTCGATCGCCTTGTCCATCAACGCGGCGTGCAACTCGTGCCCGATGTGCGGCAGCACGTCGGCCGTCACGTCGCCGCCCAGGGCCACCAGGCGCTCGGCAGAGTCGATGGCCGGGCCGGGCGGGATCACCGCGTCGGCCATGCCGTGGAAGAGGTGCACCGTGGTGTCGTGCGGCGCATGCGCGGGCGGCGTGGCATGGCGGCCGGCGAACGCGAGCACACGGCCGGCGAGCTGCGGCTCGGCCTGCACCGCTTCGAGCGACATCACCGCGCCCTGCGAGAAGCCGGCGAGCGCCGTGCGCTCCCACGTCATGTGGAACTGCTGCTGCACCGCCCGCACGATGCCGACGAAGCGCGGCAGCGCGGCGGCCACCCGCTCGATCCGCCGCTCCTCGGTCAAGCCGATCGGCGAGAACCACTGCCAGCCACGCCCGCCGTTGCCTTCGTAGGCGTCGGGCGCGTTGAGACAGACGATCGCGGCCTGCGGGTATTCGGCCGCAAGGCGCTGGGCCAGCGGCGTCATGGCCGAGGCGTCCTGCCCCACGCCGTGGAACAACAGGAACAGCAATTCGGTCGGGCCGCTGGGCGGCAGGTGGGCGAGGGCGGAAGCGGTCATGACGGAAGTGTGTACCAGTGCGCAGCCCCGGGTTACTCAGGGGGCTGCCCCCCTTCCAGCCGTGAAATGCGGCACGTAGACTACAAACCGTTACAGGCACGCCACGTGCCATCCACCCGTCTGCCCCAGAGGAGGCCTCATGAGCGACGCGACCCAAGCCCGCGAGTACCAGGAGTCCCGGATTGAAGACGAACCCATCCTCGGCCCCGTGCTGGCGATGCCCGACGGGCGCATCCAGCCGCTGACCTGGATGGAGCGCCTGATGGTGAGGCTGCACCTCACCAACGCCAAGGCCCTGGAAGCGCGCTATTTCAAGCCGGTGAGCGCCTGATCGTCGTGCCCGCCGGGGCGGCACCGGCCGCCCTGATCGCGCGAACGCTGCGCCCCCTGACCGTCCACGCCCGCCAGCACCCGCGTGGGCTCGACCATGTGTCGGCCGCGAGCGGGCTGGTGTGCGCGCACGGCCGCGCCTATGTGGTGTGCGACGACGAGCACCACCTCGCCACCTTCCACCATCTCCACCACCCCGGCACGCTGCACCGCCTGTTGCCGGGTGACCTGCCGGCCGATGCGGGGGCGCGCAAGCGACGCAAGGCCGACTTCGAAGCGCTGCTGCTGCTCGACGGTTACCCGACACGGCACGCACAGACCCTGGTGGCCCTCGGCTCGGGCTCGACCGCTCAACGCGACACCGGTGTCGCCCTCGTGCTCGATGCCCACGGCCGGCCCACGCACGACCGGCGCCGCTTCACGCTGACCGCGCTCTACCAGCCGCTGCGCAGCGCGCTCGGCGACATCAACATCGAAGGCGCCTTCATGCAACACGACGGGCTGGTGCTGCTGCACCGCGGCGGCCAGGGGGGCGCCGACAACGCGGTGGTGCGGCTGCAGCGCTCGCAACTCGTGGCCGCGATCGACGGGCGCGGCGGCATCGGGCCGGCGCCGCAGATCGCACACCTGCCGCTCGGCACACTCGACGGCGTGCCGCTCGGCTTCACAGACGGAGCGGCGCTTTCGGATGGCGGCTGGGTGTTCTGCGCCGCAGCGGAAGACACCGCCAGCAGCTATGCCGACGGTACCTGCGCGGGCGGCGCCATCGGCATCGTCGACGCGGCCGGCGCGCTCAGCGCGCTGCACCGGCTGGCCACGCGGCACAAACCGGAAGGCATCGCGGTGCGCGAACACCGCGATGGGCTCGACCTGTGCCTGGTCACCGACGCCGACGACCCGGCACGTGCCGCCGAGCTGCTGCTCGCGCGGCTCTGATCAGAACTTGACCCGCAGCCCCAGTGCGTAGGTGTTGCCGTTGGACGCGCCGGTCAGACGGTCGTTCAGGTAGACGGCATAGACGTCGGTGCTCTTCGACAGCCAGTAGTCGTAGCCCAGCGTGAGCGTCTTGTTCTTCACGTCGGCGGTCGGGAACTCGGCGGTGGCCTGCCCGTACTGCGCGAGCACCTTGCCGGCGCCCACCGGCACCGACAAGCCGAGGCCGAAGTAGTTGGTCTCGGTGTCGGTCGCGGCCTCGGTCTTCACGAGGTTGTACTGGGTGAAGACCTTCACCACCTTGGCGTCGTAGGCGAAGCCGACGGTGGCCGAGTCCTGGTACTTGAAGCCAGTCGAGACGATCGCCGGCGTGAAGCCCGACAGGCCGTGCTTGACGCGCTGGTAGGCGAAGGTGGCCGAGATCGGGCCGCCGAAGTACAGCACGTTGCCACCCACGCTGCGGCCGACGGCGCTGGCACTGCCTTCACCCAGCGCGCCCTGCAGGTTGATGCTCACCCCGCCGAGGTTCGGGCTCTGGTAGAGGATGGAATTGCTCCAGCCGGTGTCGCCGAGGAAGGGCAGCATCTGCGACTTCGGAATCAGCACCTGGCGGATCGACGGCGAGTAGCCAAACGAGTCGCCGAAGGCATTGAAGATCAGCGTGGAGACGAAGTACTGGTTGGTGGTGCGGCCGAGCGTGGTCGAGCCGAAGTCGCCTTCGAGGCCGACCCAGGCCGCGCGGGCCCAGAACGCATCACCGCTGAAACGCCCCGAGGCACCGGTGTCGGCGAGCAGGAAGCCTTCGATCGCGAACTTGGCCTTGAGCGTGGGGCTCAGCTGCTCCTTGCCCGAGAAGCCGAAGTAGCTCGTGGCCATGTTGCCGCTTTGCACCTTGCTCACCTTGGCGGTGCCGGCGTCCTGGAACTGGCCGGCCGAGAGGTCCAGCAGGCCGTAGAGCGACACCGAAGACTGGGCGTGCGCCGGCACCGACGACAGGCACAGCGCGGCGGCGGCAAGCGCAACGGGTTTGGCGAAAGAGGGCAGGTCGAGACGGGGCATGGCGAGCGGGCTCCAACGGTCGTTTGGTTTGAGGAAGTGGTGTGTCGTTCTGACGAGCAACTTGTATGCAAGCGCCGTACCTGCAACATTTGGTGCCGGCGCATTGTGCTTGGCGCCAGGCCCCCTTCGGTTGGCTGAGAATGCGCCACCCTCACGGAGGAAAGACCTTGTCATGGACCTGAGCGTCAACGGCCAATCCCATGCCCTGCCCGAGGCCGACGTGCCACCCGACATGCCCCTGCTGTGGGTGCTGCGCGACGTGCTGCACCTCACCGGCACCAAGTTTGGGTGCGGTGTCGCGGCCTGCGGGGCCTGCACGGTGCACGTAGACGGCCAGGCCGTCAGGTCCTGCGTCACGCCGGTGGCCACCGTGCAAGGCAAGCCGGTGCGCACCATCGAAGCCCTGGGCACCGCGGCGCAGCCGCACCCGCTGCAGAAGGCCTGGCTCGACCACCAGGTGCCGCAATGCGGCTACTGCCAGAGCGGCATGCTGATGGCGGCGGCCGACCTGCTGGCGAAGAACCGCAACCCGTCGGACGCCGACATCGACGCGGCCATCACCAATATCTGCCGCTGCGGCACCTACCCACGCATCCGCGAGGCCATCAAGTCGGCCGCGAAGTCGCTGCGCGGCGGGGTGGTCGCATGAAGCGGCGCAGCTTGCTGCTGCTGGGCGCTGGCGCCACCGGCGCGCTCGTCGTCGGCTGGGGCCTGATGCCCCCACGAAGCCGACTCGGCAGCCCGCAGCGCCCACCCGCCGCCAACGGCCCGGTGCTGCTCAACGGCTGGCTCAAGATCGCACCCGATGGCCATGTGCTGCTGGCGATGAACCGCAGCGAAATGGGCCAGGGCGTGCACACCGCGCTCGCGATGCTGGTGGCCGAAGAGCTCGACATCTCGCTCGGCAAGATCGAGCTGGTGCAGGCGGGCCCGAACAAGATCTACGGCAACGTGGCGATGTTCGTCGGCAGCCTGCCGCTGCACCCGAAGGACAGCGAACCCGGCCACGAGACGGGCGGCGTGAAGGCGGGCCGCTGGATCGTCAGCAAGGTGGCGCGCGAACTGGGCATCAGCGTGACCGGCGGTTCCTCGAGCGTGGCCGACGCGTGGGACGTGCTGCGCCTGGCCGCGGCCACCGCGCGGGCGCAGCTGCTCGGCGCCGCCTCGCTGCAGTGGAAGCTGCCGCGCGAGGAATTGCAGATCACCGACGGCGTGGTGAGCCACGCCGCCGCCAAGCAGAGCGCGCATTTCGGCCAGCTCGCCAAGGAAGCTGCCGCCACGCCGGTGAGCACCGTGGTTCCGAAAGACCCGAAGGCATGGCGCCTGATCGGCACGCGCGCACCCCGCACCGACCTCGCCGACAAGGTCAACGGCAGCGCCCGCTTCGGCATCGACGTTCGCGAACCCGGCCAGCTCTTCGCCGTGGTGCGCCACAGCCCCATGCTCGGCGGCAGCCCCGGGCGCATCGACATGGACGCGGCGATGAAGCTGCCCGGCGTCGAGCGGGTGGTCCGCCTCAACCCCTATGGCGGCTCGACCGCCGCCGTCGCGGTGGTGGGCCGCAGCACCTGGCATGCGAAGCAGGGCGCGCAGGCGCTCGACATCGAATGGCGTGCCCCGCCCGCCGGCACTGCCGACACGGCCCGCATCGCGGCCTCGCTCGAAGCCGCGGCACGCGAGGCGGCCGCGCAGCAAAGCGGCTTCGCCTTCCACAAGCAAGGCGACGTGACGGCCGCAAGCGTCGCCGCCGTGCGCCGCATCGAAGCGCTCTACCAGGCGCCCTACCTCGCGCATGCCGCGCTGGAGCCGATGAACTGCACAGCCCGCGTGAAAGACGGCCGTGTCGACGTCTGGGCGCCGACCCAGGTGCCCGACATGGCGCGGGCCATCGCCGCGCGGGTGGCCGGCGTCGACGAGAAGCAGGTCGTGCTGCACGTCACCTACCTCGGCGGCGGTTTCGGCCGGCGTCTCGAAGTCGACGTGGTGGGCCAGGCGGTGCGCATCGCGATGGAGACCAACGGCCGCCCGGTGCAGCTCACCTGGACGCGCGAGGAAGACACCACCCACGACTTCTACCGCCCGGCGGCGGCTGCGGTGATGCAGGCAAGCCTCGACGACAAGGGTGCGGTGAGCGGCCTGTCGATCACGAGTGCCGGCGACCAGATCACCCCGCGCTGGATCGAGCGCGGCCTGCCGGCGCTGGCCGGCCCCGTCGATGCACCCGACAAGACCGCCAGCGAAGGCCTGTTCGACCTGCCCTACGGCATCACGAACCAGCGCATCGCCCACGTGGCGACGAAGAGCGGCGTGCCGATCGGCTTCTGGCGCTCGGTCGGCCATTCACACAACGCCTTCTTCTCCGAGGGCTTCATCGACGAACTCGCGCACGAGCTGAAGCAGGACCCGGTGGCCTTCCGCCTCTCGATGCTCGGCACCATGCCGCGCCATGCGGCGGTGCTCAAGCTCGCGGCCGAGAAAGCCGGCTGGGGCAAACCGCTGCCCGCCGGCCGCGCACGCGGCGTGGCGCTGCACGAAAGCTTCGGCAGCATCGTGGCCGAGGTGGCCGAGGTGTCCCTGGTGGACGGCAAGCCGCGAGTTCACCGCGTGGTGTGCGCCGCCGACATCGGCACCGCGATCAACCCGGGCATCGTCGCGCAGCAGATGGAAAGCGCGGTGATCTTCGGCCTGAGCGCCGCGCTCTATGGCCGCATCGACATCGAGGGCGGCGTGGTCAAGCAGACCAACTTCCCCAACCTGCCGGTGCTCAAGATGGCCGACAGTCCGCCCTTGATCGAGACGCACCTGGTGCAAAGCGCCAACCCGCCCGGCGGTGTGGGCGAGCCCGGCACGCCGCCGATCGCACCGGCGGTGGCCAATGCGCTCTTCGTGCTGACGGGCAAGCGCGCCCGCTCGCTGCCGCTGGTCGCCTGAGCGCCGCGTTCAGGGGAAGAAGTAGCGCTGGGGGATGCGGCGGTCGTTGCCGATGTCGAGCCCGTTGAAGTCCATCGTGTTCTTCGCCGGGGCGAAGAGCCGCTGCGACCAGTACAGCAGGCTCTGCGCCCACGAGTTGCTGTTGAACCGCGAACCGTCGAGCTGCTCGGTGATGTCGGGGTAGCGCAGTTCGCTGCCCGACCCTTCGAAGCTGCGGTACTGCGCGTAGCAGCGTGTGATGCACTGCAGGAACGGGTCTTCCGAGCCGGGCAGGCAGATCTGCAGCTCGACCTTGGAGGTCTGCACCTCCGGGTCGCCCGGGGTGGCGAGCTTCCTCGTGAGGAAGCTGACGTCGGACGGTGCGAACAGGCTCGCGCGCAGGAAGCCCGCGATGTTGTACGCACCGATCACGCAGAGCGCCTGGCCCGCGATCGGGCGGGTGAAGCCGGCAAGCAGCGTGGGGTTGCTGGGGGCGAGCACCAGGAACTGGTGCTGGCCGACGAGGCCGTCGACAGGCCTGCAGAAAACATATGCGCCGTGGTCCATGACGATTCGGGGGAAGCTGTGACAGTCAAGCTTGTAGCGGATCCCCCGTCCCGTCGCGGACGACCTAAGTCACGCGGACGGCGAAAGTCACCCCCCGCGTCGTCGCCGGACGATCAGGCCTTGGTGATGCGCAGGCCGGCATCGACCAGCAGCAGCTCGCCGGTTGTCTTGGCCGCGCTCGCGCCGAGGTACCACGCCGTTCGGCCACGTCTTCCGCCGAGATGACCTGCTCCAGCGCCGCGCGGCCCTTGTACCAGTCGACACCGGCCTGGTATTTGTCGGCGCCCAGGCCCTCCTGCAGCCAGGGTGTCTCGACCAGCCCCGGTGCGATCGCGTTGACGCGGATGTGCGGCGCGAGCGCGCGCGCCAGGCCCACCGTCATCGCATTGAGCGCGCCCTTCGAGGCCATGTAGGCGAGCGACGAGCCGCGCCCCATGATCGAGGCGACCGAGGACACGTTGACGATGCCGGCCACCGGGTGCCGGCGCATCAGCGGCGCGAAGGCACGCACCATCTGGTAGGCGCCGACCACGTTCACGCTGTAGATCTTGTGGAAGTCTTCGGCCTCCAGTCCGTCAAGGTTTTTGATGTCGACGAACTTGGTGGTGCCGGCGTTGTTGACCAGCACATCGGCGCGGCCGAAGCGTGCCTCGGTCTCGGCGGCCAGGCGGCGGCAGTCGGCGTCTTGCGACACGTCGGCCTTCACCACCAGCACCTCGGCACCGAGCGCCTGGCAGGCGTCGGCCACGGCCTGCGCCGGCGCCGGGTCGCGCGAATAGTTGACCACCACGTTCCAGCCGCGGCTGGCGTACAGGCGCGCGGTGGCCGCCCCGATGCCCGACGACGACCCGGTGACGACCGCAACTTTTTTCTCGCTCATGGCGGGGCTTGTGCAGAAGTGGGGAAGCGGTCATGGTAGCGAGGCACTCCCAACCCTGCAGGCTGGCTCGAAACCTGCTGAGCCCCTTCCATCCGATGCAGACCTCGATCCTTCCCATGAACACGCTCATCAAGGCCGTCGAAACCTGGTTGCCCACGCCCGACGGCAGCCTGCTCGAATTCGGCGGTGGCCTGTACGGCCGCGCGACCGCTTTTGGTGCGATCAGCCGCAGCCTGTGCTTCGGCCGCGGCGAGGGCTTGCCGGGCCGCGCCTGGTACGACGGCCAGCCCATCGTGCTCAAGCAGCTCGACGGCTCCTACTTCCGCCGCGCCGACGTGGCCCGCGAGGCGGGCTACACCTGCGCCATCGGCCTGCCGCTGTTCCAGGGCGAGGCCTTGAGCGGCGTGGTGGTGCTCTTCTGCGGCCCCAACCGCAGCGAAGACGGCGAAGGCGATGACGGTGCCGTCGAACTGTGGCGGCACAACGCGCGCGTGTCGTCCGACATGACGCTGGTCGACGGCTACTTCGGCGGCCGCATCTCCGACAGCTTCGCCGCCATCAGCCGCGACACCTACCTCCCCCGCGGCACCGGCCTGCCCGGCCTCGCCTGGCAGCGCGGCGCGGCGGTGCTGCTCGACGACGTGGGCCAGGCCAGCAAATTCGTGCGCGCCGACAACGCGGCCGAAGCCGGCATCAACCGCGGCCTGGCCATCCCCTGCAGCACGCCGAGCGACGACGCCTACGTGCTGACCCTGCTGTCGACCGCCGAGACCCCCATCGCGCTGCGCGTGGAGTGCTGGGCCCCCGACGACGGCCACCTGGGGCTGCAGCGGGTGTTCGGGTTTTGCGAAACCATGGGCTCGCTGCGCGCGTCTGAAGGTGGCACCGTGCTCGCCGGCTCGATCGGCAAGGCGTTTGCGAGCGGCGTGCCGGTCGTCAACGAACACGCCGAGACCGAGCCCGGCAGCGTGGGCGATGCGGCGCGCGATGCCGGCCTCAGCGCGCTGGTGGCGGTGCCAGTGATGACCCACGACGGCGTAGGCGAGGTGATCGCCCTCTATTTCTGAGGTGATTTCCGCGGGGCGCTTGGGGGCGCCGCTCAGCCGGGCAGGTTGAGCGAGAGCACGAGTCCGAGGCCGATCACGATCGCCAGGCCCCGCGCCTGGCGCGAGAGCACTGGCGCCGGCAACGGCTGGCGCTCTTGGCGCAGGCCGAGCACGGCCATCACGAACGAGGCCGAAGCCGCGGCGACGAGCACCGTGGAAATGCCGAAACCGGCCCAGCCGGCGGCATTGCGCTGGGCCATCAGGGCGACGATCTGGCCGAGCAACAACCCGAGCATCAGGGCCATCGGGTGTGCGTGGCGGGTGAGGGCAGAGGCAAGGGCGGTGCGCTTCATGGTGAGCGGCATCGTGGCACGCAGCGCCCGGCGCAGGCGCATCAAATCGTGACGGTTGTCCTGTCCAGGCGTGGCATTCGACACGCTCCCCACCGTTTCAAGGCTGGCCGAGAAACAGGTACGCCGAGCGGTTGCCGCGGTCGCCCACGCCATAGGCCAGGTAGAACGGGCCGATCGGCGTGTCGAGCGCGAAGTAGACCGCGTTGCCGCGGCGCAGGCGTGCCCGGTCGGGGCCGAAGACCGAGTCGCCGATGCGGCCAAATTCGAGCGAGGCCCCGGCGTACATGCCATCGAGGAAGCCCGGCCGTGCGAGCCGGTGGTTGTAGACCACACGGCCGAAGCGCATCTCCTTGCCGAGCAGCTGCCCGGTCTGGTAGCCCGACAGGTTGAGGAAGCCGCCGAGCTGCAGGATCTCGTGGTCGGGCAGCAGCCCCGAGCGCAGGTTGCCGCCCAGCCGCGCGGCCGCGCGCCAAGTGTGCGGCCCGGTGTGCGTGGCGCCCTGCGCCGAGAACTGCGCCTTGGTGTAGGTGTCGCTCGCGCCGAGCGCGGTGTGCGACATGAACACCCGCAGCTCGCCGGCATAGCCCTCACGCGGAAAGCGCAGGTTGTCGAGCCGGTCGATGCGCACGCGTCCCAGCACGCCGGCGAGCTGGCGGTCGATGGCGAGAAGGCTCGCCGACACGAAGCTCGTGTCGTCGGCCAGCTCGACACGCCCGCGCACGAACCCGAGCCGGCCCTCGCCGAAGGTGCCGATCGGCACGCCGACGTCGAGCCCGAACTCGTAGGCACGGCGGCGAAAGCGCGCCAGGCGCTTCTTCGTGCCGTCGTCGTAGATGTCGAAGGGCTCGTCGATGGCCTCCAGGCGCGGCGCGACGAACACGCGCTGCGCCGTGGTGAGCGGCTGGTACCACTCGGTGTGCAGCGCACTCGCGTGGCCAAGCTGCACGTCGTTGCGCCACTCGGCGCCTAGCGCGTTGAGCCAGGTGGCGCGGTGGCTCGCCTGCAGGTTGAAGAAGGCGTTGCCTTCGAGCGTGGACGAGAGCGACAGGCCCAGGCGCAGGTAGCTGGGGCCCCACGACTTCTCGTTGGCCTCGATCTGCAGCACCCGCCCGGTGCCGGGCTCGTCGACGAGGCTGTAGTTGACGCTCTCGAAATCGCCGCGGCTGTAGATTCGCTTCAGGTCGCGGTCCAGGCGCTGGGTGTCGAGGCGGTCGCCGGCCTGGGTGTCCATGGCGGCGAGCACCACGTCGGGGTTGACCACGCGGGTGCCGACCACACGCACCTCGTCGACCTTCAGCGCCTCGTCGCCGGGCGCGTGTGCACGCTGGTGGCGCAGCGCGGCGTAAGCGGCTTCGGGCAGGCTCAGGCGGGCCAGCCGGTCGCTCACCGCCCGCGCCGCCGCCTCGCCGGCCGCAGCGGCTTCGCCCAGACGGTCGAAGGCGGTGGAGCCGATGTCCTTCAGGTCGGGGGCAATCAGCACGTCGCGCCCGCTCAGCTCGCTCAGCGACTGCGCGACGTTGGCTTCGGTCAGGATGCGCAGCACCTGGTCGGTCACGTCGAGCAGCGAGTGGATGTCGCGGCGCTTGAGCAGCGGCGTGCCGATGTTGATCGCGATGACCACCTCGGCGCCGAGCTGGCGCGCCACGTCGACCGGCAGGTTGCGCTTGAGGCCGCCGTCGACGAGCAGGCGGCCGTCGACCTCGACCGGGTTGACCGCCCCCGGCACCGCCATGCTGGCGCGGGCCGCGAGCGCCAGCTGGCCGTGGCCGATGACGACCATCTCCGAGCTGGCGAGGTCGGTCGCGATGGCGCGAAAGGGAATCGGCAGCTTGTCGAAGTTGCTCGTGTTCTGCAGCCGCGTCAGCCTGCGCAGCACGGCTTCCAGCGACACGCCCGCCACCGCGCCCTTCGGCAGCGCGATGCCTTGCGCGTTCAAGCCCATCTCAGGGCCGAGGTAGTTGACGGCGTCGTCGGCCTTGCGCCGAAAGGGGGCGTCGATGCGAGAGACGTCGCGAAAGAGCGTCGAGGTCGACAGGCCCTTCATCTCTTCCTCGATCTGCGCCAGCGGCAGCCCGCTCGCATAGGCCGAGCCGACGATGGAGCCGGCGCTCGTGCCCACGATCAGGTCGACCGGCACGCGCAGCTCCTCCAGCACCTTGAGCACGCCGATGTGCGCGCCGCCGCGGGCCCCGCCACCCGAGAGCACCAGGCCGACCTTGGGGCGCGCACCGGGGGCCGGTGGGTCCGCGGTCTGCGCGTGGGCCGTCAGCAGTGAGAGCAGGGCCACCGCGACGGCGGCACGGCGCGCGGCCCGCAGCATGGCGGGGGCTCAGCGCGAGGCGGCGGAGGCCGGCGCTGGCGCCGGCGTCGAAGCTGCACCCTGCGGCACCGGCACGATCACGCCCGGCATCAGCGAGATCTCGTCCTGCACCCGCACGCCGGTCACGAAGGCGCGGGTGTCGCCGAAGCAGCTGGTGGGCAGGCCCACCTTCTCTTCGTAGTGAAGCGCCACACGCTTGCCCATCACCTTGTTGATCTGCTCGGCCACCGCGTCGTCGTGCACGGTGAAGAGAAACTTCTCGGGCGACGCACCCGGCATCGACACCAGCGACAGCTCGCCTTCCCAGGTCTTGCACAGCCACCCCTTGTGCGACAGCTTCTGCACCCAGCCGGCGCGCTCGCCGCTCGAATAGCTCCAGTTCAGCACCACCGCCAGATAGGCCGCCACCAGCAGCACGATGACGAGAAGCGCGATCAGCCAACGGGTCGCACGCATATGGGAATCCTCCGGGCGTTTTTGAGTGCAGGGTTTATAACCCACGCATGAAGAAAAACGCCGCCGCGCCCGAAGGCTTGGACAAGACCGATGCCCGCATCCTGCGCCTCCTGCAGGCCGACGGGCGCATCAGCAACCTCAAGCTCGCCGAAGAGGTGCACCTGTCGCCCACCGCGGTGCTCGAGCGTGTGAAGCGGCTCACGCGCGAGGGCTACATCCTCGGCTACGAGGCCCGCCTCAACCCGCGCAAGCTCGGCGCCGGCATGATGGTCTTCATCCAGGTGGTGCTCGACCGCACAACACCCGACGTGTTCGACCATTTCAAGGCCGCGGTGCAGGCCCGGCCGGAGATCCTCGAATGCCACATGGTGGCGGGCGGCTTCGACTACCTGATCAAGACCCGCGTAGCCGACATGGAGGCCTATCGCGCCCTGGTGGGCTCGGTGATCTGGACGCTGCCCGGCGTGCGCGAAACCCACACCTACGCGGTGATGGAAGAGGTGAAGGACACGACGGCGCTGCCATTCTGAGCCGAGCGCGGCCAAGGCACAGGGTGGGTGGCTCCGTTCATGTCCCCCGGGACGGGCGAGCCCGTCCCTCCTCCTTGACTTCACTGCTCCACCCACCCTGCACCTTGGCCGTGGCGAGACCGCACCCGTCCAAGGGCGCCAGCAGGTCGTCCAGGTCCTGCTCGCTGAATTTGGGTTGGGCTTCTTCGTCGTGGCCGAGCACGCCCTCGGCCAACGAGCGCTTGCGTGACTGCAGCGCCAGCATGCGCTCCTCGATGCTGCCTTCGGCGATCAGCTTGTAGACGAAGACCGGCTGCGTCTGGCCGATGCGGTGGGCGCGTGCGGTCGCCTGCGCTTCGACCGCCGGGTTCCACCACGGGTCGAGGTGGATCACGGTGTCGGCCGCGGTGAGGTTCAGGCCCTGTCCTCCAGCCTTCAGGCTCACCAGCAAGAGCGGCACCTCGCCCGCCTGGAAGCGCCGCACCACTTCGCCGCGCTGGGCGACGGGCGTGCGGCCGGTGAGCGCGAGCCAGGGCAGCTGCAGCGCGTCGAGCTTCGGTCTCGATCAGCGACAGCGCCTGCGTGAACTGCGAGAAGACGAGCACTCGGCGCCCTTCGGACACGAGTGCGGGCAGCTGGTCACGCAGCCAGTCGAGCTTGGCGCGCTCCATGTTGCGCGGCGTCTTGTGGCCCTTCAGCAGCCGCGGGTCGCAGCACACCTGGCGCAGCTTGAGCAGCGCATCGAGGATGGTGATCTGCGCGCCGGCGAAGCCGCGCCGGGTGAGCATGCGCCGCACGATCTCGTCGGAGGCGACACGCACGCTCTCGTACAACTCGCGCTGCCGGCCTTGCAGCTGCACCCGCTCGATCACTTCGGTGAGCGGCGGCAGCTCGGTGGCCACATCCTGCTTGCGCCGGCGCAGGATGAACGGGCGCACCCGCTGGGCGAGCCGCTGCGCCTTCAGGGTCTCGCCGTTCTCCTCGATCGGCTTGCGCCACTGGCGTGCGAAGCTGCGCGCATCGCCGAGGAAGCCGGGCATCAGGAAGTCGAACTGCGCCCACAGCTCGGAGAGGTTGTTTTCGAGGGGCGTGCCGGTGAGGCACAGGCGGTGCCGCGCCTGCAGGCGGCGCAGCGCGCCGGCGCTGCGGCTGGTGGCGTTCTTCACCGCCTGGGCTTCGTCGAGGATGACGATGTGGAACGGCTGCGCCACCAGCGACTCGATGTCGCGCCACAGCAGCGGGTAGGTGGTGAGCACCAGGTCGTGTTCGCCGATGCGGCTGAAGTGCCGCGCACGGTCGGCACCTTGCAGCACCAGCAGGCGCAGGCCCGGCGCCATGCGCTGCGCCTCGGCGCACCAGTTGAAGAGCAGCGAGGTCGGCAGCACGACGAGCGCCGGCCGGTCGAGGCGGCCGGCCTCTTTCTCCACCAGCAGGTGGGCGAGCGCCTGCGCCGTCTTGCCCAGGCCCATGTCGTCGGCGAGGATGCCGCCGAGCCGGTGTTCGCGCAGGTACTGCAGCCAGTCGAGGCCGGTGCGCTGGTAGGGACGCAGGCTGAGGCGAAGGCCCGCCGGTGCAGCGACGGGCTGCGGCGTGCCGGCGCGGCGCAAGCGCTCCGCCAGCAGCTGCAGGCCGGCGTCGCCCTGCAGTTGCCACGCGCCATGCGGGCCGGCGCGCTGGGCCTGTGTGTCGTGCAGCGCCGTGCGCAGGGCTTCGAGGCGATGCGCCTCCCAGGTGCCGAGCGGCAGCGGGCCGTGCTGGCGCGCCGGGTCGGTGAGCAGGTCCACCATCGCACCGACGATGGCCTTGAGCGGCGCGGCCGGTGCGTCGATGCGGCGGCCGCCGGGCGCGCGCAGGCGCACCGTGGCGCGGTCATCGAGGCTCGCGATGTGGGCCGCCGAGAGCCAGTGCGGGTCGCGCTTGAGCAGGTCGGCCAGGAGCGGCACCAGGTCCCAGGTCTCGCCGGCGATCTCGACGCCGAGCGAGAGCATCCAGCTGCCTTCGCGCCAGGGCTGGCGCAAGGCTTCGACCTCGTTCTCGCCTGAGCGCAGCGGCGCCGCCAGCTCGCGGCCGAGAAGTTCGCCGGTGGCCGGCTCGACGAGAAGCTTCCACGCCTCGACCTGCAGCGTCTCGTGCGCAAAGCCGGGCAGCACCACCACGCTCCAGCCGGCGGCCTGCCACTCGGGCACACGCTCGGCCCAGAAGTCGCCGAACTGGTCTTCGCGCATCAGCGTCCACAGCGGGCCGGGCGGGCGCGGCAGGTCGGACGAACGCCATTGCAAGGCGTCGTCGGGCAGCGGGTGCAGGCCGGCGGCCCACACCGCGTCGAGCGCATCGGCTTCGGCCGCATGTTCGCGCACGAGCGACCACGCGGCGCCACGCGCATCGTCGATGCGCATGACCGCCGGGCCGCGGTGGTGGAGCACCGAGGTCGGCGCGGACAGCTCGGCCTCGCGGCCGTCGTCGTGGCGGTAGAGCCAGCTGATGCGCGCCACCGTGACCTCGGGCCCGCGCGGGCCGAAGGGGCCGCTCGGGCGCAGGCCGAGCAGGCCGTGGCCGCGGTTCAGCGTCTGCAGCGTGAGCCGGGGGCGGAAGCGGTGGGCGATGGCGGCGGGGGCGCGCCCCGGGGAACTCATGCGCCTATTGTGGTGGCCCCGGGGGAGCGGCCGATGGGTCGGCGGCCGGCAGCGTGACGGTGAAGAGCGAGCCCTCGGCAGCCCGGCTGCGGGCCTCGATGCGCCCGCCCATCAGCTCGACCAGGTGGCGGCTGAGCGCAAGCCCGAGGCCGCTGCCCGGCACCGCCGTCGCTTCGGCGCCGAGGCGGTCGAAAGGGGTGAAGAGCCGCTGCAGCTGCGCCTCGTCCATGCCGATGCCGTCGTCCTGCACGCACAGGTCAGCCTCGTGCAGGCCGCTGCGCGCCGACACCGTCACCCGGCCGCCGGCGCGGCCGTACTTGATCGCGTTCGACAGCAGGTTGTGCACCACCTGGCGCACACGCCGCGGATCGGCAACGACCCACAGCGGCTGCGTCGGCAGCGCATCGACCAGCCGCACATGCGCCCCTTCGGCCAGCTGCGACAGCGGGACCAGGGCGGCGCGCACGACCTCGGCCAGGTCCATGCGCGAGCACGCCAGGCGCAGCTGGCCCAGCTCGGCGCTCGACAGGTCGAGGATCTCGTCGATCAGGTCGAGCATGTGCTGCCCGCTGTTGCGGATGAGCGCGCCCCAGGCGCGGTGCTTCTCGCCGAGCGCGGGGTCGATCTCGAGAAGCTGCGCGAAGCCGAGGATGGCGTTGAGCGGCGTGCGCAGCTCGTGGCTCACGCGCGAGAGGAACTGCGTCTTGTTGCGGCTGGCCACTTCGGCCACGTCGCGCTGGAGGCGGGCCTCCTGCATCTGGCGCCGCTCGGTGATCTCGGTCACCGTTCCGCGCAGTCCAGTGCTGGTGCCGTCGTCGCCGCGCACCACCTCGCCGCGCGCTTCGATCCAGCCGCCGCCACCGCCGCAGCGCCGATACTCCACTTCCAGCGTGAACGGCTCGCCGGTATTCATCGTGCGCACGACAGCCGCCTGCACGATGGCCAGGCTGTCCGGTGGGTAGGTCTCGCCCCGGCCGGCCGTGGCCGGCGGCGGCGGCTCGCTCGGGTCGTAGCCGAAGATGGCATAGAGCTGGGGCGACCAGGTGGTGCGGCCGGTGGGCATGTCCCACTCCCAGCTGCCGATGCGGCCGAGGCGCTGCGCCTCGCGCAGCCCGGCCTCGCTGCGGCGCAGCAGTTCGAGCGCACGCTGGTGCTCGACCACTTCGGCCCGCAGCGCGTCCTCGATCGATTTCAGGCGCGTGACGTCGGTCACCTCGGCCATGAAGCCGACCACCCGCCCGTCGACGATGTCGGGGATGTAGCGCGCCAGGCTGTGGCGCTTCGCGCCGTCGGGGCCGGGCACGATGCGCTCGAAGAGCTGTTCCTCGCCACCGAGCGCGCCACGGATGTACGGCTCGTTCTGCGCGTACAGCTCCGGGCCCAGCAGCTCGTCGATCGAGCGGCCGATCAGCGCGTCGGGGTCGACGCCGAACCATCGCTCGTAGGCGCGGTTGGCAAAGCGGCAGCGCAGGTCGCTGTCCCAGTAGCCGAGCATCGACGGCACGTGGTCCACCAGCCGGCGCACGTGATCGGCAATGCCCTCCCGGAACGGATCTGCAGTCATGCGGCCCACGCTATCCACGGGCGGGCACTTGTGTATCGGGGAGAACGAGGAGCACGCGGCGCCGCAATCGATTCAAGATCGGGTGCGGCGGCTTTGCGGCACGGCACCACGATCTCGACATGCGCCCCGACTCCACCCACGACGACCTGGCGGCACGGCCCGCCACGCCCTTCGACATTCCGCTTCGGCAGCTGCACTTGCGCACGCTCGGGCGCTGCCTGCAGCTGGGCGTTCGCGATTTCTCCCGCGCACCGTGGATCGGCCTCTTCTACGGTGCCTGCTTCGTGGGGATGGGCTGGGCGCTGATGGTGGTGTTCCGGCAGGCGCCGGTGTACGTGCTCGCGCTGTCGGCGGGCTTCCTGCTGATGGGGCCGTTTCTCTGCATGGGCCTGTACCGCGTGAGCCAGCAGCTCGAAGCGGGTGCGGCACCGCACTTCGCCGACTCGCTCTTCGCGTGGCGCACGCGGCTCGGCACGCTGGCGATCTTCGGCTTTGCGCTGCTCGTGCTCGAAATGCTCTGGGGGCGCGCGGCGCTGGTGGTGTTTGCCGTCAGCTTCGACGGCATGCCCGACTTCAAAGGGTCGGTGCTGGCCCTGCTCGACCTCGACAACCTCGGCTTCATCGTCGCCTACCTCGCGGTCGGCGCCGTGTTCGCCGGGCTCATCTACGCGGTGAGCGTGGTCGCGATCCCGATGATCCTGGACCGCCAGACCGATGCGATCACCGCCGCACTCACCAGCCTGCGCCTGGTGCTCACGCAGACGCCGGTGCTGCTGGTGTGGGGCGCACTCATCACGGTGTTGGTGGTGCTGGCGCTGCTGCCGGGGTTCGCGGGCCTGCTCGTCGTCGGGCCGGTGCTCGGACATGCGAGCTGGCACCTGTACCGGCACGCGGTCGGCTGAGCGCCCCCGGCGCGCCACAATCGCGCGTCTCGACGCCCGCGCGCCAACGCCTTGCTCACGCTCAAGCTGCTGCTCGTTCCCGCCTTCTTGCTGATGCTGTCGCTGGCGGGGCGGCGCTTCGGGCCGCAGGTCGCCGGCTGGCTGGCCGGCCTGCCGGTGGTGACCGGACCGATCCTCTTCTTCCTGGCCGTCGAACGAGGCGCGGGCTTCGCGGCCGACGCGGCGACGCTCGCCTTGTCGGCGGTGCTGGCGTCGGTGAGCTTCAGCCTGGCATATGCGCATGCCGGCCTGCGCGGGCCGTGGCCCATTGCGCTGGCGGCCGGCCTCGCGGCCTGGGGCGCGGCGGCCTGGGGGCTGTCGTCGCTGCGGGTGTCGGCCGGTCTCGCGCTTGCCGTGTCGCTCGTCACGCTGCTGGCCGCACCGCGGTTCTTTCCCGGGGTGACGCCTCCGCCGGCCGGTCACCCGATGGGCCCGGTCGAGCTGCTGCTGCGCATGCTCGCCGGCGCGGTGCTGACGGTGGCGGTGACCACGGCCGCCGCGACGCTCGGGCCGGCGTGGAGCGGCCTCCTGGCGGTGTTCCCGGTGCTGGGCATCGTGCTGGCGGTGTTCTCGCACCGCCAACAGGGTGCGGGCTTCGCCGCCGCACTGCTGCGCGCGATGGCGACCGGGCTCTACGCCTTCGTCGCCTTCTGCTTCGTGCTCGCGCTGGGTCTGCCGGCCTGGGGCACGGCCTGGGCCTTCGCCGTGGCCACGTTGGCCGCGCTGGCCACGCAGGCTGCCACGAGCGGGCGCATCGCCCTGCCGGCGCGCCGCCCTACCTGAAGCACTGGCCGCGCCGCTCCAGCCAGTAGACGACGTTGCCGACCACCGCGATGCTGCCCGAGATGACGGCGCTCGCGGTGGCCACCGCGCCCACCCCCACCAGCAGCGCGACGCAGCCGTTGTTGGCGCAGCCGCCGAAGTAGCCCACCTGGTGCACGTCGAGCACCATCTGCCGCTTCTGGATCTTGCAGTCGTCGTCGAACACGATCTCCGTGCGCGGCACCACGATGCAGGCCGACAGCGACAGGGCGAGAAACAGGGGCTCAGTGCTTTCACGTACGGGGCGCTCTCGGCAGCGATGCGTGTTGTTTGCCACAGCCTAACCGACACTGCACCGGGCATTCGCGCCTTTTTGCAAATTGCTCACGGAATGCGAAGCTCACCGGTGAAGAGCCCCTCCTACCATCACCGCCATGCACCGATTGCTGGTCGTCGAGTCATCGCCCACCCTGCGCTGCGGCCTGGAAAAGCTGCTGCTGCGCCACGGCTTTGCCGTGGTGGCGCTGCCGGCTGACCCGAGCGCGCTCGAGGCTTTCGACCAGGAGCTGTCGCGTGGCCTGGCGACGCTGATCCTCGGCTGGTCGAACACACCCGCCGCTGTGTGCGAGGCCTTCGCTCAACGCTTGCAGAAGCCCGACTGCCAACGGCTCGCGCTGGTGGTGCTGGCGGCCGACCCGTCTCGCGTCGATGCAACGCTGGCCACCGGCCGCGCCTACACCCGCGTGCAGCGCCTGCAGCGCCCGTCGGAAGTGCCGCGCCTGGTGCGTGGCCTGCTCGACCAGGTGGCGAGCGACCTGCGGCCCGACGCCGAGTCGCCCACGGCGCTCAAGGTGCTGCTGGTCGACGACTCGCGCACCAGCCGCACCAAGTACCAGCGCCTGCTGCGCAACCACGGCTATGCGGTCGTCGCCTGCGAAGACGCCGAAGCCGCGCTGCGGCGGGTGCAGGCCGAACGTTTCGACCTCGCCGTCATCGACTACTTCATGCCGGGCATGAACGGCGCGGCGCTGTGTCGCGCCCTGCGCGAGCTGCCCGCCACGCGCGACTTGACGCTCGCGGTGCTCACCGGCTCGTACGAAGAAGGCCTCATCAGCGACTGCCTGGAGGCGGGCGCGAGCGAGTGCATGTTCAAGAACGAGTCCGACGCACTCGTGGTCGCACGCGTCGACAGCATGGCCCGCCTGTGCGAGCGCGAGCGCCGGCTGAAAGACGAAGGCCAGCGCCTGGAGCTGATCCTCTCGTCGGTAGGCGACGGGGTGTACGGTGTGGACCGCCAGGGCCGCATCACCTTCGTCAACCCGGCCGCGCTGCGCCTCCTGCAGTGCGCGCACGAAGACGAGCTCGTCGGACTGTCGGCCCACGATCGCCTGCACCACAGCGACGAGCGCGGCCGCCCCGTGCCGGCCGAAACCTGCTTCCTGCAGCAGGCCTACGAACTGGGCGATTCGCTCAGCAACTGGGAGACAGTGTTCTGGCGTGCCGACGGCGAGATGCTCAACGTCGAGTGCACCGTGCGCCCGCTCTTCCAGAACCAGCACCAGGGCGGCGAATGTGTGGGCGTGGTGGTGGCCTTCCGCGACATCGCCGAGCGCAAGCGCCACGAGGCCGAGACGCAATGGCAGCTGCGCCACGACCACCTGACCAAGCTGCACAACCGCCGCCACTTCGAATACATGCTGGAGCAGGAGATCTTCCGCCTGCGCCGAAGCGCCGAGCAGAGTGCGCTGCTCTTCATCGACCTCGACCGCTTCAAGCAGATCAACGACACCGCCGGCCATGCCGCGGGCGATGCGCTGCTGGCGAGCATCGGGCGCAAGCTCAAGTCGCGCTCGCGCCAGTCCGACCTGGTGGCGCGCCTCGCCGGTGATGAGTTCGCGGTGCTCTTGCGCAACGTCGACGACGGCAGCGTGCTGGCACTGGCCGAGAAGTTCCGCGCCATCCTCGACGACGGCGACTTCACACACGGTGGCCGCAGCTTCGAGGTCTCGGGCAGCGTGGGCATCGCGCGCCTGAGCCGCCACACGCTCTCGCCCGCCTATGCGATGAACTGCGCCGACGCGGCCTGCCACATCGCCAAGCGCGAAGGCCGCAACCGCATCCACATGTTCGACCTCGGCGGCGATGCCGGCGCGCTGGCCACGCTGCAGCAGTCGTGGTCGGAGCGACTCAAGATCGCGCTGGCCGCCGGCAACTTCGCGCTGCAGTTCCAGCCCATCTTCGAGCTGCGCCGACTGCCCGAGGGGGCCAGCGACAACCTGCCGGCCGAGGCCTTGTACGGGCACGAGGTGTTCGTGCGGCTCGACGACGTCGACACCCAGCTCGCGCCGCGCGCCTTCCTGTCGCAGGCCGAGCGCTTCGAGCTGATGCCCGCGCTCGACGGCTGGGTGATGGACCGCATCGCACTGATGCTCGCGCGCCAGGAGCGGCCGGTGGCCTCGCGCTTCCACCTCAACGTGGCCACCGCCTCGCTGCTTGACGCGGGCTACCTCGCGCGCCTGACGACCTTGCTGCGCGAGGGCGCCTTCGCGCCCGGCCAGCTGTGCCTGGAGATCAAGGAAAGCGAACTCGCCGGCCACCTGCAGGCGCTGCAGCCGGTGCTCAACGAGCTGCACCAGCTCGGCGTGCGCCTGCTGCTCGACGAATACGGCCGTGGCCTCGGTGGCCTGGGCCACCTGCGCGGGCTGCCGCTGTCGGCCGTCAAGCTCGACGGCACGCTGGTGCAGGGGCTGGCGAACGACGAGATCGGCGTGCTGATGGTGCGCGCGATGACCGACCTCGCGCATGCGATGAAGGCGGTGGTGATCGCCCCGCTGATCGAAGACACCTCGGTATTGCAGCGCCTGCGCTCGGCCGGCGTCGACTACGCGCAGGGCTTCGTGCTCGGCGAGCCGCGCACCAGCTGGTCGGAGCTCGTCGCCGGCTGAGCCCGGTGTCAGTGACGCCGGCTCAGGCCGGACGCTGCGGGATGGTCAGCCCGCGCTGCACCGCCGGGCGCGCCACGAAGGCCGCCAGCACACGCTTGACCTCGGCGAAGTCGTCGAAGCCGACCAGCTCGCCCGCGCCGTAGAAGCCGACCATGTTGCGCACCCACGGGAAGGTGGCGATGTCGGCGATGGTGTAGTCATCGCCCATGATCCACGCGCGGCCCTTCAGGCGCTGGTCGAGCACGCCCAGCAGCCGCTTGCTCTCGGCCACGTAGCGGTCGCGCGGGCGCTTGTCTTCGTAGTCCTTGCCCGCGAACTTGTGGAAGAAGCCGACCTGCCCAAACATCGGCCCGATGCCACCCATCTGGAACATCAGCCACTGCAGCGTCTCGTAGCGCTGCGCCACGTCGACGGGCATCAGTTGCCCGGTCTTGGCCGCGAGGTAGACGAGGATCGCGCCCGACTCGAAGAGCGCCAGCGGCTCGCCGTTCGGGCCGTGCGGGTCGATGATGGCGGGGATCTTGTTGTTCGGGTTGAGCGACAGGAACTCCGGCGACATCTGGTCGTTGGTGTTGAAGTCGATCAGGTGCGCTTCATACGGCAGGCCGGTCTCTTCGAGGGCGATCGAGACCTTCACGCCGTTGGGCGTGGGCAGCGAGTAGAGCTGCAGGCGATCGGGGTGGCGTGCGGGCCACTTCTTCGTGATTGGAAAACCAGCGGGAAAGTCGTTCAGCGTCATGTCGTCGTCGGGTGAGGGTCAGCCGCGCCGTGCCGGCTCGGCCTGGTGGAGAAAGCGGGTGAAGAGGTCGCGCGGCGGCGTGAGCGAGGCGCTCTTCATCACGCGGCCGACTTCGCCGCGGTGATACGCACCGTGCGTGATGACGTGGGCGAGGATTTCCTCGCGCGACATCAGGCCCTTGTCGCCATCGGTGAAGGTGAAGGCGAGGCGCTCGTCGAGCTGCGCGGGCGTGAGGTCGCGTGTGTAGTCGACGTACCAGCGGTCGAGCTCGGCCACCGCATCGCGCAGCTGGGCGACGGTCGGCGTGTCGGGCGTGTTGGTGCCGTCCAACCCGTGCGGTTGCCCGCTCAGGTGGCCACGGAAGATGCGGTCGACCGTGTGGATGTGGTTGAGCGTGCGCAGCGCGGTGTGGCGGCTCGCGTCGTCGAGGGGATCGAGTTGCGCGAAGAACTGCGCGTTGATCCAGGCCTTTTCCTTGAACAGCGCGTGCAGCAGGGTCGATGCGCTCATGGCGTGGCTCCTTTCGCATCATCGGGAATCAGCACTGCCATCGTGATGCGCGACAGGCAGCTGAGCTTGCCTTCCTCGTTCTTGATCTCGATCTGCCACACCTGCGTGGTGCGGCCGATGTGCACCGGCCGCACGGTGCCGGTGACCCAGCCCGAGACTCACGGGCCGGATGTGGTTGGCGTTGATGTCCAGGCCCACCACGCGATGGCCCTTCGGTGCGGCGAACGCGGCGGCGCAGGAGCCCAGGGTCTCGGCCAGCACCACCGACACCCCGCCGTGCAGGATGCCCGCCGGCTGCCGGGTGCGCTGATCGACCGGCATGCGTGCGGCGAGAAAGTCGTCGCCGACCTCGGTGAACTCGATGCCGACATGGTCAGACGCAGTGTTGACACTGATCGTCGTGAGCAGCTCGACGGAGACGGGTTGTTTCCAGATGGCGGGCATGGCACGTCGCGAGTGAGGGAGCAGCGAGTTTGGCAGAGGCCCTGCGTTCTTGCAGAGGGCAGGCCTTGGACGTCAGGGCCGCACGGCCGGGGTCTCGATCGCCATGCCCTGGTCGCGCCTGGCGAGGTAGAGCCCAGCTCGATCAAGGCCATGTCGCCGTAGGCGTAAGGCTCGGCACGCACGCCGGTGAGGCAGTTGCGCAGCCGCCGCTGCAGCGAGCCGAGCGATTGCCACTCCAATCGGTACAGCGGGTAGCCGTTGGCGCGGCCTTGCGGAATGAGGTTTCCGCCGAGACGCAGGCCGGCGCGCTGGTCATGGCACTGCGCGCACGAGAGGTCGAGCTGGCCGAGGCGCTGCTGGTACATCGCTTCGCCGCGGGCGCGGTAAGGCTGCAGACGCACATCCTCGGGGGGCGCGATGGGCAGGCCGCGCGACTGATGGCCGACGAAGCTTTCGAGTGCGAGCAGGTCGGGGCTTTCGTACGCATGGGGCGCCGCCCTCTGGTGGCGCTCGCGGCAGAGGTTGATGCGCTGACCCAGGTTGACGGGGCGCTGCAGCACGGCATCGAAGGCGGGGTAGCGTGCGGCCACGCCGCGCATCGACGCCACCGTGTGGCAGCCGGCGCAGGCCTTGCGCTCGCTCGACAGCGGCTTGACCCACAGTGCCGCGCCGTCCTGCACCCACAGCATGCCGGGGTTCTGCAGGTCGTCGCGCTGCATCGCCTGCGTGGCGGGGCTCATGTCGTCGAAGCCGGAGCGACGGGCATCCTGCGCGCACACGGCGGTGGCGACGGACACGAACGCAAACCCGAGCGCGGCAAGCTTCATGCGACCGTGATCTTCACGCTTTCGCTCTGCTGGAAGCCGTTGTCGCCCGTCCACTCGAACGTGAGCGTGCCGCTCTCGGTGGCCACGGTGGTGAAGGCGATGTACGGGTTGGCGGCCACCGCCGGGTACAGCTCGGCGCTGAACACCAGCTCGCCGTTGTAGCGGCAGCTGAAGTGGGTGATGAGGTCGCGCGGCTTGGTGCTGCCGTTGGCGTCGGGACGGAAACCGGTTTCCATCACGTGGGCGATGAGCGCGCGCAACTCGATCACCTCGCCTTTCCTGGCCGCGGTGGGGACGGTGATCAGCGTGCGGGCCATCGTGCGATCACTCCAGGCAGGCCGCGAGCGTGACCAGCACGTCGACCGCGTCCGACCAATACGTGCCGTCGCTCAGGCGCGCCACCGCCACCAGCTGCTGCGAGGTCGCCAGGCGGATGCGCGACGACACCTGCGCACGGCCCGAGCGCGGCGTGAGCGTGAAGCGCACCACGTCGCGCTGCGGGTTGCGGTCGTTGAAGACGGCGATGCCGGTCACGTGCGCCGCGGCGGTCATCGGGCTGTCGACGGTGACGGTGAGCGGCACGGCGTTGCCGTTTTCCACCAGCGGCGGCACGTCGAGCTTCACCTTGCCGCGCGTGACCGGCCGGCCGTCGGCATACCCGCGGATGGCCGCCTCCATCTCGGACGAGGTGGCGCGTGCGGGCAACACCACCACCGCACCCAGGCCCACGAGCAGCTCTCTTCGTTTCATGCCCGACCCTACTGCAGCGTGACCAGCCAGGCCACGACGTCTTCCACCTCCTGCGCCGTCAGCAAGGTCTTGCCGCGCAGCGCCGGGGCCACGCGGGTCAGGCCCTCGCTGCGGTGGTAAGCCGGCATGATGGTCTCGGGGTTGAAGCGGCGCGCGTCGACGACACGGGCGCGCAGCTGTGCGGCGCTGTAGCGGCTGCCCACGCCGGCGAGGTCGGGCGCGAGGTTGCCCTGGAAGCGGTCTTCGGGAATGGGCGCGGTGTGGCACAGCAGGCACAGGCCGGCCTGCCGGCTCGCGGCAATCGCGCGCCCGCGTGCCGCGTCGCCCGGCAGGCTGGTCAGCGGCGCCTGGCTGTCGCCCATCGGCGTCGCACAGGCCGCGAGGCCCGCACACCACAACGCGACCAGTCCCCTCATCAAGCCTTCTTCAAGCTGTGGTGGCGCAGCGGCAGGTCGCGGATGCGTTTGCCGGTGGCGGCAAAGATCGCGTTCAGCACCGCCGGCGCGGCCACCGCAATCGTCGGCTCGCCCACGCCACCCCAGAAGCCGCCCGAGGGCATGACGATGGTCTCGACCTGCGGCATGCCGTCCATCTGCAGCACCGGGTAGGTGCTGAAGTTGTCTTGCTCGATGCGGCCGTCTTTCACCGTGCACTCGCCGAAGAGCGCGGCCGACAGGCCGTAGACGAACGAGCCTTCGACCTGCGCCGCGATCTGCTGCGGGTTGACCGCGTGGCCGCAGTCGGTGGCGGCCACGATGCGGTGGATCTTGAGCTTGCCCTCGTCGCTCACCGACACCTCGGCGCAGGCCGCGACGTAGCTGCCGAAGCCCATGGTCTGTGCGAGGCCGCGGTACACGCCGGCCGGCGCGGGGGTGCCCCAGCCGGCACCCTTGGCCGCGGCCTCGAGCACCGCGAGGTGCTTGGGGTGCTGGGCCATCAGCGTGCGGCGGAAGGCGAGCGGGTCTTGTTTGGCCGCATGCGCCAGCTCGTCGATGAAGCATTCGAGGTAGATGGCGTTCTGGTTCAGGTTGACCCCGCGCCAGAAGCCCGGCGGCACATGCGGGTTGCGCATCGCATGGTCGACCAACAGGTGCGGCACGCTGTAGCCGATCGACGCCTCGGGCCCCGGTGGGTTCAGGCCCTGGAAGACCACCGGGTCCTTGCCGTCCTTGATCATCTGAGGGAACACGCCCGCGAGGATCGACTGCCCGGAGATGCGCATGTGCAGGGCGCTGAGCTTGCCGTCGGCGTCGAGCGCCGCGCGCAGCTTGCACTGTGTGACCGGGTGGTAGCGGCCGTGCGTCATGTCTTCTTCGCGCGACCAGATCAGCTTGACCGGCGTGCCGGGCAGTTCCTTCGCGATGGCCACTGCCTGGCGCACCCAGTCGTGCACCGCGCCGCGCCGGCCGAAGCCACCGCCCAGCAGCAGTTTGTAGACCTCGCACTTCTCGGCCGGCAGGCCCGAGGCTTCGCTGGCGGCGGCGAGCGCGGCTTCGCCGTTCTGCGTGGGCGTCCAGACCTCGCAACGCTCGGGGGTGTACCTCACCGTCGCGTTCATCGTCTCCATCGTCGCGTGGTTCTGGAACGGATACGAATACACCGCCTCGATCACACGCGTGCTGCCGGCAAGCGCGGCCTTCGCATCGCCGTTGCTGTTGCCGACCACCGCCTGCGGCGCGTCCAGCCCTTCCTTCAGCGTGGCCGCGATGTCGGCGCTCGACACCTTGGCATGCGGGCCTTCGTCCCACTCGATCGGCAGGGCGTCGAGCGCGCTCTTGGCGTGCCACCAGGTGTCGGCCACGACCGCCACCGCGCTGTCGCCCACCCGCACCACCTTCTTCACGCCGGGGCGTTTGGCAATCGCGGCTTCGTCGATGCGCTTCACCTTGCCGCCGAAGACAGGGCAGTCCTTGATGGCAGCGTTGAGCATGCCGGGCAGCTTCAGGTCGCTGCCGTAGACCTGCGCGCCGGTGGTCTTGTCGACGGTGTCCAGGCGAGCAAGCGGCTTGCCGGCGAGCTTCCAGTCCTTCGGGTCCTTCAGCTTCACGTCGGCGGGCGGCGTGAGCTGTGCGGCGGCCAGCGCGACCTTGCCGTAGCTCACGGTGCGGCCACTGGGGGTGTGCGTGATGACGCTGTTGGCCGCGCTGCACTCGCTGGCCGGCACCTTCCACTTGTCAGCCGCCGCCTGCACGAGCATCACACGGGCGGTCGCGCCGCCCTTGCGCACGTAGTCGTGCGATTCGCGGATGCCACGGCTGCCGCCGGTCGAGAAGTTGCCCCAGGCCCGTTTGCGCGCGAGGTTCTGCCCCGGCGTCGGGTACTCGGTGGTCACCTTGGCCCAGTTGCAGTCGAGCTCTTCGGCGACGAGTTGCGCCAGGCCCGTCAGCGTGCCCTGGCCCATCTCGGAGCGGGCGATGCGGATGACCACCGTGTCGTCAGGCTTCACCACGACCCAGGCGTTGATCTCGGGCGTGGTGGCGGCTGCAGGCGTCGTCGCCGCGCTGGCGAACGGGATGTGGAAACCGACGACGAGCCCGGTCGAAGCGCCGATGAACGAACGACGAGAAAGGGTTGCGGTGCTCATGCGGTCCTCCCTTCCTCGACGATGTGCTGGATGTCGACCGCCAGCTTCTTCATGTCGCCGCCCTTGGCCGCGGCCTTGATCGCGGCGCGCACGCGGTTGTAGGTGCCGCAGCGGCAGATGTTGGTCATCGCCGCGTCGATGTCGGCGTCGGTCGGGTTGGGCTTTTGCTTCAGCAGCGCGGCCGCGGCCATGATCATTCCGGACTGGCAGTAGCCGCACTGCGGCACGTCCATCGCCTGCCAGGCCTTCTGCACCGGGTGGTCACCCTTGGCCGACAGGCCTTCGATCGTCACGATCTTCTCCTTCGCCGACACCGACGACACCGGCCGCACGCAGCTGCGCGTGGGCTGGCCGTCGATGTGCACCGTGCAGGCGCCGCAGGCGGCGACACCGCAGCCGTACTTGGTGCCGGTCAGGCCGAGTTGCTCGCGCAGCACCCACAACAGCGGTGTCTCGGGTTCGACCTTGACGGTTCGGGGTTTGCCGTTGACGTGAAGGGTGGCCATCGGGTCGTCTCCTTGCTGCCGGGGTGGTGAGGCTGGCGAGCATGCGGCAAGGCTAAAACCCTGACGCGACTGGGGAATGACCCGCTGCGGCGCAAGATGCAGCGCCACGAAGAACGGAGACGAACGCATGGCGAGACGACGACACGCGGGCATGTTTCTGGCCGGCCTGCTGGCCGCATCGAGCGTGCCAGCGCAGCCTGGCGGCGACCTTGCCACACGCTCGCTCGCCGCGACCTGCGCGGCCTGCCACGGCACCGACGGCCGCGCGGTGAGCGGCGCCGGCATGGTGAGCCTGCGCGGCCTCGACCGGCAGTACCTGCAGTCGCAGCTGACCGCCTTTCGCGACGGCACCCGCCCCGCGACGGTGATGCACCAGATCGCCAAGGGCTACACACCGGAGCAGATCGAACAACTCGCGGCCTACTTCTCCGCGCTGCCGAGGGTGGCGCCGTGAAACGGCGCGACCTCCTGCTCGGCAGCAGCGCCGCACTCACGCTCGGGGCCTGCGGCACTGCGCCCACCGTGCCGGCACGCGCGCAGGTGGTGGTGGTCGGCGGCGGCTTCGGCGGCGCCACCGCGGCGCGTTACGTGCGACTGCTGTCCGACCGGACGATCGACGTGGTGCTGATCGAGCCAGAGGCGAGCTTCGTGTCGTGCCCGGTGTCGAACCTGGTGCTGAGCGGCATGCGCCGGCTGTCCGACATCACGCACTCGTACAACACGCTGGTGTCACGCCACGGGGTGACCTGGGTGCGTGACAGCGCCACCCGCCTCGACACCCCCACGAAGACCGTCACGCTCGCCGGCGGGGCGAGCGTGCGCTACGACAAGCTGGTCGTTTCACCCGGCGTGGAGCTGCTGTTCGACGAGATCGCCGGCCTGCGCGCCGCGCACGCGAGCGGCCAGGTGCTGCCGGCGTGGAAGGCCGGGCCCGAGACGCTCGCGCTGCGGCGCCAGCTCGAAGCCATGCCCGATGGCGGCGTCTACGCGATCTCGGTGCCCGAAGCGCCCTACCGCTGTCCGCCCGGACCCTATGAGCGCGCGAGCGTGATCGCCGCCTACTTCCAGCGGGCGAAGCCGAGAGCCAAGGTGCTGATCCTCGACGCGAACCCCGACGTAACCTCCAAGCCGACCCTCTTCAAAAAAGCGTGGGCCGAGCTGTACCCGGGGAGGGTGGAGTTCCGGCCCTTGCACAAGGTGATCGGCGTGGAGGGCGGGCGCATCCGCATCGAAGTGCAGGACGACGTGCGCGCCGACGTGCTCAACCTGCTGCCGCCGATGCGCGCCAACACCATCGCCGCCGAGAGCGGCCTGATGAATGCCGGCCGCTGGTGCAAGGTCGACTGGCTCACGCTCGAATCGACCGCCGCGAAAGACGTGCACGTGCTCGGCGACGCGGTGCTCGCCGCCGGCGGCATGCCCAAGAGCGGCCACATGGCCAACGCGCATGCCAAGGTGGCGGCGGCTGCGATCGTGGCGCAGCTCACGGGCCAGCCGGTGAACCCGCGCCCCATGCTCACCAACACCTGCTACAGCCACGTGGCCGATGCGAGCGCGATCCATGTCGCGAGCGTGCACGAGTACGTGGCGGCCGAGGCCACCTTCAAGCCGGTGCCCGGCTCCGGCGGCGTCTCGGCGCAACGCAACGAGGCCGAGGCGGCGTATGCCGAGGGCTGGGCGCGCAACATCTGGGCCGACACGCTCGGGTGAGCCGCAGCCCGGCCTGGTTTTTGCGAGCCGCCCGGGGCATGAGCCCGAACCGCATCTTCCCCAGCGCCGCCCACTTCCAACCCACCCGCGAGGGTGAGCCGCTGCGCATCGTGGTGGCCGAAACGCCCGACGCGGTGATCGTGGCCTGGCACGTAGAGCCCGGCCAGTGCATCCCGGCCCATGTGCACCCCGAGGGGCAGGACACCTGGACCATCCTCAGCGGCCGCGGCGACTACCAGCTCGACGCGGCCGGCACGACGCGCCCGCTGCAGGCCGGCGACGTGGTGGTGGCCCCGCGCGGCTGTGTGCACGGCGTGTTCAACGCCGGTGCCGAGCCGCTGCGCTTCATCTCGGTCGTGTCGCCGGCGGGCGCCGGCTACGAACGCCTGGCCGACTGACGCTTCGCCAGCGCCCCCAGCACGCCGAGGCCCGCGGCCCAAAGGGCCAGCGAGGCCGGCTCGGGCACCGCCGGCACGTGGCCGAAATAAAGGTTGTCGATCTTGCCGATGTTGCGGCTGATGCCGTGGGTCGAGAAGTCGAGCTGGGCGATTCCCTGCAAGGAGAAGAAGCTGGCCGTGCTGTGCGCTCGGTAGGGCGTTTCCACGAGGCCGATGTCGGGCCCGCCCCAGTAGTAGCCACCGGTGTCGGCCAGGACCGAGAAACTGCCCGGGCCGCTGGCGGTGACGATGGACCGCAGCGGGGGTGACGGCGAGGCGAAGGACAGGCTCACGTAAGTCGGCAGCGCGCCGGTGAAGCGAATGCTGAACGACGGGCCGCCGAGCAGGTACTGGCTGCCGGTGTACTCGTTGTCGCTGCCGAGGGGCCGCAGGTAGCCATCGCCGATGTCCACGCCGAGGGCGTCGTAGCGGTCGCCGATCGGGTCGGCATACCAGGCGAATTCGTCGCCTGGCGGGCCGGGCAGGTATGGGTGTTCGTCGAAAGTGATCAGCGTGGCTTGCGCGGCGCCGGCGACACACGCCAGGAGCAGTGCGCCGACGCGTTGGTGAATGAGCGGCTTGGGCATGGCGGTCTCCTGCGCATCGCGTGCAGAGCTGAGGACGCCTGGCGCGGGCAAGCCGCGTTCCGCATGAAAAAACCCCGCCACGCTGTCGCGCGGCGGGGCCGTGAGCGAAAGGCCGGTGCGCTGAGGCACCGGCGCTGTCGATCGTGGGCTCAGTCTTCAGCCACGGTCGCGGGTGCCGTTGCCATCACGGTCCACCCCCATGCGTGTGCCGTTGCCGACCGGCGCGCAGGTGAAGGTGATGGGCGCGCCGCCGTCGGAGGCGGCCTGGTCGAGCAGGCCTTGCAAGGTGACGGGTTGTTCGGCGCTGCTGTTGGGCACGAAGTTGCGCGATGCGTTCATCACCCAGCCGCGCGACACGTTGCCGATCACACCCTTGGCCACCAGCTCGCATTCGCGGCGCGGCGAGGTCACCAGGGCGCGGGCCACCAGCATGTCGAGGCGGGTGCGCGCGGCAGACGGGCTGCTCGGGCTGATGGTCACCTGCTGGCCGACGATGTTGGCGTTCTCGGTCGGAACGCTCATCATCAGCCGGTCGATCTGCTGCTGCTGCGCGGTCGTCAGCTGGAAGGCCGCCGAGGCGAAGAAGGTGTCGAGGTTGCCGAACTGGCCGCTGTTCTCGAAGCCGAAGCCGCGGATCTGGTTGCCGAACGAGGGCGTGCCCGTCGCACCGCTGTTGGTCGCGAACATGCCGATCTTCTGGTACATGTTGCGCAGCCCGGCGATCTTGAAGTTCTCGGCGACGTTGTTGCCTTCCACCGCCATCGTGCCGTCGGTGCCGAAGCGGCCCGTGGCCGGGTTCAGCGTGTGGCAGTCGTTGCAGGTGCTCAGGCCGTCCACACGCGAGTTGTAGACGTTCATGCCCGCGGTCTGGTCGGCGGTGAGGCTGCCGTCCAGGTTGCCGACCGGGTTCGGCGGGAACACGAGCCGCAGCGCGAACTTGGTGAACTGGTCCATCTGCGCGGCGGTGAGCTGCGAACCCCGGCCCAGGAGGCCGACGAAGGCGCCGTTGAACTCCTTGAAGGCCGCATCTTCCAGCGACTGGCCGGCGACGCGGTTGTTGCCGCGCCGGTCACCGCGCCAGTGCAGCGGGCCCTGGCCGCGCATGCCGCGCAGGGTCTGCGTGGTCATCGGCCCCTTCAGCGGATGGAAGGTGGCCGTGCGGCCGAAGTTCGGCGCTTCCGGGCTGTAGGCGTTGGTGTTGGCAATGCCTTCTTCGTCCGGGTTGCCAAGGTCCCACGCGAGGTGGTCCATGTCGCCGAAGATGTGGCAGCCCGCGCACGACGAGTCGCCGCGGCTGGAGGTCAGCGTGGCGTCGTAGAGGAAGGGGCGGCCGACGACGACTTCGCTCGGCTCGGGGTTGAACATGCGCACGTGCGCCACTTCGCTCAGGTTGCCCGAGGTGTTGACCACCGAGATGCCGTTGTCGAAGCGCGTGAGCACGTAGGCCAGGTTGCGCGCCGGGTTGAGCACCACGCCGGTCGGGCCGCCGCCGGTCAGGTTGACCTGGCCGCCACTGCTCAGCGTGAAGGTGTTGGCTTCGAGCTGCGTGGTGCTGATGCGCGCCAGGCGGTTCGAGCCCATGGCCGTCACGAAGAGGTTGGCCCCGTCGGGCGACACGGCCATCTCCAGCGGCGTGGCCAGGGCGAGGGCACGCTCGGCCTCGGTGCCGAGGCTCTGGTTGTAGCTGGTGATGTGCTTGTTGAGGTGGCGCGGTGTGGCGGTGGTGCCGTTGATCACCGTGATGCGGCTTTCGACGAAATGGCCACGCACGGTGGAGCCGCGTGTGCCCGAGCCTTCAAAGCGCACCAGGTTGCGCGCTTCCTGGTTGCTCACGTAGACACGGCCGTTGGTCGGGTTCACCGCGATGTTGAAGAGCGTGGTGCCCACGCCCGACACCTGGGCGATCACGCGCGGCGTGGTGCCGGTGGTGTCGATGGTGAAGACGTCGAGGTCGGGCAGGTCGAGCTTGACGCGGCTGTTCCAGGTGCGCGGCTGCGTGCCGGTGATCGGGTCGCCAGAGTCCACCCAGTTGCCGGCGGCATTCTTCTGCACGATCAGCGGCGTCATCGGCGCGGTCACGCCGGTGATCGACACGTTGGGCGGCGGCTTGTTGGGAATGCCGCCGTCCGGGATGTCGGCCTTGAGCACCGTGGTCTTGTTGCCCGAGTTGAACACCGCAGCGTAGACGCGCGAGCCGTCGGCGTTGCGGCCGAGGGCCCGGGTGGTGTCGCCGAACATGTTCAGGCGCGTGACCGGCGTGCCGCCGAAGGCGGTGCCGGGGTTGGCGGCGTCGAACACCCACACGTCGGCGCGGCCGATGCCGGGGGTGTGCATCTGCGGGTCGAAGCCGGCGTTCTGGCCGCGGTGCGCTGCGGTGATGAAGGCCCACTTGTTGCCCGCACCGGCGAACACGATGTCGCGCGGCTCGTCGCCCACCAGCAGCGTGTTGACCACGCGGGCCGGCGTGCGCGACACGTCGACGATGCTGATGCTGTCGGACAGGTGGTTGACGACCCACAGGTTGCCGTTAGGTGCGAGCGCCAGGGCCACCGGCTCCAGCCCGACCGGGACCGACTCGATCAGCGTGGGCGTGCTGCCCGACACGTTGTAGATCTCGACGCGGTGGTCGGGCGTGTTGGTCACGTACAGGCGGTTGCCGTCGGCGGACAGGGCCATCGGGCGCACCTGGCCGCTCTCGAACGCGGCGTATTCACCGCGTGCGGGCAGCGAGGCATCACCACCACCGCCCCCACCTCCGCCGATGGTGCCGGTCAGCGTGACGTTGCTCACCGTGTAGGTGTCGCCGGTGCCGTTGGCGTTGATGCGGAAGCGCAGCCGCACGTTGGCCTGACCGGCCGCGCTCGTCGGCAGCGCGATCAAGGCCTGGCTGGAGGTCGTCACCCGGGTGCTTTCGAGGGCGGTGTAGCTGGCGCCGCCATTGGTCGACACCTCGGCGATGCCGGCCTCGGTGCTGGTCAGCCCGCCGGCGGTGACGCGCGTGAAGCTCAGCGTCAGCGCGCTGTAGCCCACCGTGCTGAAACTGGCCGAGGTCACCGAACCGTCGGTCGACAGCAGGCTGCCGCGCATCACCGCGCCGGTCGCACCGGTGCTGACGCTGCCCGCCGAGGTGAAGGTGCCGAGGCCGCCGGTGAAACTCTGCTGAAGCAGGGTGGTCGTGGTCTGGGCCCAGGTGGCCGACGCGCCCAGCGTCAAGCCCAGGGCCGCGACGACCACGCGCGAACGCCATCGCGCGAGATCGTGAGAAAGGGATCTCATCGTTTGTCTCCTTCGGGTGCCCAATGCGGGCCAAACATGTTCTAGACAAGCACCCGGCCGGGACTGAACGGGCGCGCGGCATGATTTGCACGCGCGTTCAAAATGTCGACTGGCGTTTTCCACGAACACAAGAGATCAAGCCAAAACGCGCGTTTTGTGCTTTTGTTCACGGAATCCCAGCCAGCCCCCCCACAGACCCCGGAACCGCCATGCCCCATCCCCTGCTTGCCACCCTCGTCACGTCTTGTCTGGCCGCCGGCGCCGCCCAGGCCCAGGAGGTCCGTTACCGCATCGACCCCAGCCACAGCATGGTGATCTTCGAGGCCTCGCATTTCGGGGTCAGCACCAACCGCGGCCGCTTCGACCGCAAGGAAGGCGCGGTGATCCTCGACCGCGCCGCCAAGACGGGCAAGGTCGAGATCAACATCGACATGGCCTCCCTCAGCACCGGCGTGGCGGCGTTCGACACCCACCTCAAGGGCGGGGACTTCTTCAACGTGGAGCAGTTTCCGCGGGCGCGCTTCGTGGGCGACCAGTTCGTCTTCAGCGGCGACAAGGTCGCCTCGGTGTCGGGCACGCTGGTGATGCTGGGCAAGAGCGCGCCGGTCACGCTCACCGCGATCCGCTACGGCTGCTACGAGCACCCGATGCTGCAGCGCGAGGTCTGCGGCGGAGACTTCGAGGCCACCCTTCAGCGCAGCGCCTGGGGCATCCGCTACGGGCTGCCGGCCATCACGCCCGACAACGTGCGCCTGCTGGTGCAGGTCGAGGCGATCCGGCAGTAGCGGCGAGGCGTCAGGGAGAGCCGGCCAGCAGCCCGAGGTAGCCCGGGGCGATCAGGATGTTGTTGTGGTCCGTCTTCGGCAACACGTGCATCTGGGCGCGCCCGGGCGCGAAGCGGGCCACCAGCTTGTCGGTGCTCGGGCGCGGGATGACCGCATCGTGCTCGGCCGCGATCACCGTGACCGGCGCGGCCACCTGCGCCACGTAGCGCCACGAGGCGTAGCGGTCGCGCATCAGCCAGCGCACCGGAAAGAGCGCGAAGCGCTCGGCCGCGATGTCTTCGATGCTGTCGTACGGCGTGACGAGCACCAGCCGTGCCGCCGGCCGCTGGCTGGCGAGCCGCAAGGCCACGCCGCTGCCCAGGCTGCGGCCGATCACGGTGATCTGCGGGTGGGTCTTGTGCACCTGGTCGAAGAGCGCAAGCGCATCGCCGGCGATGTCGGCCTCGGTCGGCGTGCCGGTGCTGAGGCCGTAGCCGCGGTAGTGCATGAGGAAGAGCGCGTGCTGCGGAAAGGCCTGCGCGAGCGGCGCGAAGTTCTGCGACACGTCTTCGGCATTGCCGCCGAAATAGAGCACCGCCTGCGGGCCGGCCACCGCGCGATGGCTCGCCACGACGCCCGCGCGGCCCTCGATCGGCACCAGCGGTGTGGCCACCTGCGCCGGCTGCGGGAAGTAGAGCAGCGAGCGCTGGAAGAGGAACAGGGCCGCACACGCAGCGGCGTAGGCCAGCAGGGCGATGACGAGGATCGAGATCAGCACGCGGCGCATGGTCTCATGCCGCCGGGCGCTCGTGGCGCGACCTTCGTGTCAGGCCTTGCCATACAACACCATCTGCGTGCAGCGAAAGAGCGCCATCGTCTTGCCCGTTTCGCGGTGCGTCACGACCGAGTCCCACACCTGCGTGGTCTTGCCCAGGTGCACCGGCTTGGCGACCACCTCGACCGTGCCGTCGCGGGCGGTGCCGAGGTGGTTGGACTTGAGCTCGACGGTGGTGAAGCCGATGGCCCCGGCCGGCAGGTTGGCGACGCAGCCGTAGCCGGCGGCGGTGTCGGCCAGCGTGACCACGCTGCCGGCATGCAGGAAGCCGTTGGGTGCCATCAGGTTCTGCACCACCGGCATCTCGGCGCGGAACTCCGAGGGCTCGGCCTGCGTGATGACGATGCCCAGGTGCCCGGGGAGATGGTTCACGCTGCGTTGGTTGAAGTCTTCGGCTGTCGGCATGGCGGGGAGCAGGGTTCGAGGTGACCGCGATTCTGCCGAGGCTCGGCCCACTTTGCTGGTGACGTGCTGGTGACCTGTGCGGCAGTTGCCAGCGCCGGGACGCTGTGCCACGCTCTGCGCAGGCTCGCCCCATGAGGTCAGGCCATGAACGAACGGAGACAACACGGCACCTCACGCTGGGCCGTGCCGGTCGCAGCCGGCGCGGTGGGGGGTGATGCTGTGGCTGGCGCAGGCGACGCAGCCTGACGCACCGGCCGAGCCGGTCGCCACACCGCCGGGGGTGAACGTGGCACGCGTCTCTCAGGCACCGGCCGTGCCCTACACCCGCCCGCCGGTGCTCAAGGCTCCTGTTGCAAAACCCCAGCGCCGCCCGCCCGGCATGGCCGAGGTCTGCGGCTACGGCGAGGTGCAGCTGCCGCCCGACGACCCCGACCCGGTGCAACGCATCCCCCTCGACGTGCGCCGCTCGGCCATCGACGCGATGGACGCGCTGATGCTCGCCAGCGACGACGACCAGGTGCGCGCCGCCGCGCTCTGGATGGGCGCACGCCTGCGCGGGCGCGAGGTGGCGAGCCGCATCGAGCAAATCGCACGCCTCGCGGCGGCTTCGCAAGACCCGTTCGTCTACGCCATCGCACTCGAAGCCTGCGCCGGCCGGCGCGGGCCCGATGGCGGCTCGTGCAACCTGTTGAGCAACGCGCAATGGGTACGCCTCGACCCCGACAACGCCGTGCCCTGGCAAGCCCTCGCCGCCGAAGCGCGCGAGCGCGACGAGCCGCTGGCCGAAGACCAGGCCTTGCAGATCGCCGCACTCGCCACCCGCTCCGATGTGCACACCGGCCGGCTGCCGCGGCTGGTCGACAAGGCACTCGGCCCGCAGATGCCGGCCTTGCAGCGCACGCTCGCGCTGAGCGCCGGTCTGAGTGCCGAAGCGGTGTGGTCGGCCTCGCACGGCGTGGCGGTGATGCACTCGGCCCAGGGCTTCGACCTCAGCTGCGAAGGCATGCAGCGCCGGCTGGCGCTCCACTCGCCGCGCTGAAGGCGATTCAGGCGCGCGCCGCGCCGGCCACACGCCGGTAGTCGCTCGGCGCCACGCCGAGGTGGGCGCGGAACACCCGGCTGAAGTGCGCCATGTTCGAGAAGCCGAAGCCGATCGCGATGTCGGTGATCGAACGGCGGTCTTGCGCGCGGTCGTCGAAGCTGCGGCGGCATGCTTCGAGCCGGCGCCGCAGGATGTAGCCCGCCACGCCGTCGGGCTCTTCGGCGAATGCGTTGTAGAGCTGGCGGCGGCTGCAGTTGAGCGCGAGCGCGATGGCGTCGACCGAGAGTGCCGGATCGCCGAGGTGCTGCGTCACATGCTGCTTGATGCGCTCGCGCAGGGCCTCGCGCTGCGTGGTCGCGGTGCCGATGCCGGCCAGATCGAGCAGCGACAAATGCACGAGCTGCGTGATCGCATCGCCCACGCCTTGCGCCGCCTGCGGGCTCATGCCGGGAAGCTCGCGGTAGGCGTTGCGCATGGTCTCGAGCGCGATGCGCGCCACGCCGCCGGTGCCGCCGAGGCGGCGCGCGACCAGCGGGTCGATGTGCACGCCACGCTCGGTGACACGGTCTTTCGGCACCATCACGATGAGATGCTCGACCCGCACCGGGTTGGCCACCGCGTAGCTGTCGGTGGTGTCGTAGAGGCTCCACTGGTCGGGCGTGACCCAGGCTTCGCGGCCCTGCTGCTCGACCCCCGCGCAGCCCACCCAGGGCGCGACGATCTTGAGGTAGCCCTGCTCGGAGGCCCGCACCTGCGACGGCGAGCGCAGCACCCGATGGCGCTGCGACTCCAGGCGCGTGAGCACCACGTCACCGGCGCGCAGCGTGCTCATGCGGCCATTGAAATCGGTGTCGCCGTAGAGGTCGGACTTCAAGCCGCAGAAGAGGCGGTTGATCCAGTCCGACCAGAAGCCGGCACGCTCGCGCGGTGCGACCTGGTCGGTGCTCATCTGGCTGGCTTGCATGCCACAAGCGTAGCCAGTGCGAAGCGCAATCTCAATGTGGTTGTCCGCAGCCCGCACGCGCTCGCGGGTAAGTCCCATGCCGGCGTGCACAAATCGGCAAGTGCTTCTGCATCGCTGGCAAAGCGCCGCAGCCGCGCGATTCCTAGGATGCGGCTCCCCGATGTGAGGAGACACCCCCATGAGCACGCCAAAACCTCCCGCCTTGATCTCGCGCCGCGATGCGATCACCGGCCTCGCGGCCGGCGCCGCCACCCTTGCCTTGCCCGTGCGGGCCCAGACCGGCCCCGTGCGCGTGGGCTACGCGATCGCCCGCACCGGCCCCTGGGCCGGCGGCGCGCAGGTGAGCCAGGAGCCCAACTTCCTCTTGTGGGCCGAGCAGCAAAACGCCGCCGGCGGCCTCAACGTCAAAGGCACCCGGCGCCCGATCGAACTCGTGAGCTACGACGACCGCAGCGAGACCGAGACCTGCGTGCGCACCTACGAGAAGCTGATGGGCAGCGACAAGGTCGATCTCATCCTGCCGCCCTGGGGCTCGACCGCCAACTTCGCGGTGGCACCGCTGGCCAACCGCTTCGGCTACCCGATGCTTGCGCCGACCGCGCTGTCGCGGAAGTTGATCGACATGAACCTGCCGTTCTTCTTCTCCTTCCTGCAGCAGCCCGACCGCATGATGGGTGCGCTGGTCGACATGCTCGTCGCCAACGGCGTGAGGACGATCGCGATCGTCTACATGGACGACCTCTTCGGCCTGGAGAACTTCGCCGCACTCAACACGGCGCTCAAGAACACCGCCATCCAGGTGACCGACCGCAAGAGCTACCCCCTGGGCGTGAAAGACCTGTCGCCGGTGCTGCGCGCCTTCAAGGACCAGGCCCCCGACGCCTTCATCGGCATCACCTACCCGCCCGACACCATCCTCGCGAGCAAGCAGGCCAAGGAGATCGGCTTCAACCCGAAGTTCTTCTACGCGTCGGTCGGCACCGCCTTCCAGCTCTACCGCAACGTGATGACACCGGCCGGCGCCGAAGGCGTGCTCGGCATGGGCTCGTGGAATGCCAAGAGCAGCGCCAGTGCCAAGGCCTACTTCGACGCGCACACCAAGAAGTTCGGCGGCAAGGAGCCCGACCGTTGGGCGAGCGGCGCCTGCTGGGCCTCGCTCGAAGTGCTGACCGCCGCCGTGGGCAAGGCGGGCCTCGACCGCAAGGCGATCCGCGAATACATCGCCAAGAACGAGCACGACACCCTGCTCGGCAAGATCAGGTTCAACGGCAGCGAGAACGTCGCCACACCCGGCTCGGTGAGCCAGTGGCAGAACGGCGAGTTCGAAGTCGTGTGGCCGAAGGCCATGGCCACCGCCGCGCTGGTGCCGGCCAAGCCCGCCTGGAAGTAGAGACGTGTCCTTCGGTGCCTGGCTCGAACTGATCGCCTCCGGCCTCATCACCGGGGGCATCTATGCGCTGATCGCGCTCGGGCTCAACCTGCAGTACGGGCTGATGCGCATCCTGAACATCGCGCATGGGGAGTTCCTGATGCTGGGCGCGTTCGCCACCTGGTTCGCGCAATCGCAGTTCGGTCTCTCGCCCCTGCTGATGGCGCCGGTGGCCTTCTTCGGGCTGATGGGCATCGGCATGGGGGTGCACCGCCTCGCCTTCAAGCGGCTCGCGGCCACCTCGCCGAATGTCGACGTGTTCGAAGCGCGTGGGCTGATGGTCGCCTTCGGCCTGATGTTCCTGGTGCAGAACTTCGCCTCGCTGGTGTGGGGCGGCGAGTTGCGTGGCTACGACTATCTGACCGAGCCGGTGGTGGTGGGCAGCGCGCAGTTCGCCGGCAACAAGCTGCTGCTGCTCGCGGTGTCGATCGCCGCCAGCGTGGCGCTGATCGTGCTTCTGCGCAAGACACTGCTCGGCAAGGGCGTGCGCGCGCTGATGCAGTCGACCACCGGCGCGCAGCTGGTGGGCATCGACACCGAACGGCTGCACCCGCTGATGTTCGGCATCGGACTCGGCCTGTCGGGCCTAGCCGGCTGCCTGCTGTCGATGGCGTACGCGATCTCGCCGGCCATCGGCGAGCCCTACACGGTGACGGCGCTGATCGTCATCACCCTCGGCGGTTTCGGCAGCATGACCGGCAGCCTGGTCGCCGGCCTCGCGCTCGGGGTGATCGAGGCGCTGGGCATGCACTTCACCAGCCCCTCGCTCAAGTCGTTGCTGTCCTACGCCATCTTCATCGGCGTGCTCCTGTGGAAGCCGAACGGGCTGTTCAAACGATGAGCCAAGCTCTCTTCAAGCGCGACCTGCTCGTGCTCGCCATGCTGGCCGGCTGGGCCCTCGCCATCCCCCACTACGCCAGCGAGTTCATCGTCTCGATGGCCCTCACCTGCCTGATGTACGTGGCGCTGTCGTCGAGCTGGAGTCTTTTCTGCGGCAGCACGCGCTACATGTCGCTCGCCACGGCGGCCTTCTTCGGCATCGGTGCCTACACCGCGGCGCTCACGCTCGGGGCCTTGGCCTGGCCGCTCGTCATCGCGCTCGGGGCAGCGCTGGCGCTCGTGGTCGCGGTGGTGATGGGCCTGGCGGTGCTGCACCTGCGCGGCACCTACTTCGCGGTGCTGACCTTCGGCATGACCGAGCTGATCCGCCATGCGATCACGTATTGGGAAAGGCAGGTCACCGGCACCGTCGGGCGCGTGCTCACCACCGTGCCCGAGGGCGACACCGTCTACCTCACCGTGCTCGCGATCGCGGTGGGGGCCGTGCTCACTGCCATCGTGGTGCGGCGCAGCCGCTTCGGCCTCGCGCTGGCCGGCATCGGCGCCGACGAACAGCGCGCGCAGACGCTCGGCGTCGACACCCGCCTCGTGAAGACCGCGGGCTTCGCGATCACCGCCGCGTTCGCCGGTGCGGTGGGTGCGGCGATGAGCGTGCGCTGGACCTACATCGACCCGCTCAGCGTGTTCAACCCCTTCATCGGTTTCCAGACGGTGTTGATCGCCCTCATCGGCGGCGCCACCACCTTGTGGGGCCCGCTGATCGCCGCGGTGGTGTTCAGCGTGCTCGCCGAGACACTTCGCCTGCAGCTGCCGCAGCTCTACATGGTGACACTCGGCTTCCTGCTCATCCTGTGTGTGCTCTACCTGCCGGGCGGGCTGGCCTCGCTGCGCTGGCAGACGATCTCGGGCTGGGGCCGTGCGCTGCGCGGCAGGGGGGCGGCATGAACGGCCACCCTTTGCTCGAAGCCCGCAACCTGACGGTGCGTTTCGGCGGGCTGACCGCCGTCGATGCGGTGAGCGCCGCGTTTGCGCCCGGCGAGCTGGTCGGCATCATCGGTCCCAACGGCGCCGGCAAGACGACCTTCTTCAACGCGCTGTCGGGCGTGCAGCCGCCAAGCGACGGTGAGCTGTTTGCCGGCGGCCGGCGGCTCACCGGGTCTGCGCCGCACCGCTATGCGCAGCAGGGCATTGCCCGCACCTTCCAGACCCCGAGGGTGTTCGGCGAGCTGAGCGTCGCGGCCAACATCGACTTCGGCCTGCAGTTCGCCGGCCGCCAGCGGGCGGCGCGCGGGGCGCTGAAAGACGAGACCAGCATCCTTACGCTGATCGGCCTGCGCCCGCAGGCCGCGTTGCCGGCGGCCGCCATCACCCCGTCGCAACAGCGCCTGCTCGAGATCGGCATGGCGCTGGCCACGCGCCCGCGCCTGCTGCTGCTCGACGAAGTGGCCGCTGGCCTGACCGAAGCGGAGGTGCAGAACATGGCCACGCTCATCCGCCGTCTGCGCGACGAACTCGACCTCACCGTGATCTGGATCGAGCACGCGGTGACGACGCTGCTCGCCGCGGTGGAGCGTGTGCTGGTGCTGCACCAGGGTCGAAAGATCGCCGACGGCACGCCCTCTGAAGTGGTGCGCAACAACGAGGTGATCGAGGCCTACCTGGGTGACGAAATGGTCGAGGCCGCGGCATGAAGAACGACTTGAGAACCGCGCACCTCAAGGTCGATGGCCTGTCGGCCGGCTACGGCGGCTTCCTCGTGCTGCGCGACCTCACGCTCGAAGCCCGCCCCGGCCTCACCGTCATCCTCGGCCCCAACGGCGCCGGCAAGACCACGCTGCTGAAAGCCATCGCCGGGCTGATCCCGCGCCAGGGGCGGCTGGTGCTCGACGACGAAGAGATCGCGCACGACGCACCGCCCTCGGCCATCTTGAAGCGTGGCCTCGCGCTCGTGCCCGAAGGCCGCCAGCTCTTCCCGCAGATGACGGTCACCGAGAACCTGGAACTCGGCGGCTGGTTGTCGAACAAGGCCGAGCGAGCCGACCGCCTGCAGCACGCGCTGCGCGACTTCCCCAAGCTCGCCGAACGGGCCCAGCAGCTCGCCGGCACCATGAGCGGCGGCGAGCAGCAGATGGTGGCGGTGGCGCGCGCGCTGATGAGCGCGCCGCGCCTCTTGATGCTCGACGAACCTTCGCTCGGCCTCGCGCCGCGCATGGTCGACGAGCTGCTCGCCATCGCGCGCCGCATCGCCGATGCCGGCACCACGGTGCTGATGGTCGAGCAGAACGTGCGCAAGGCGCTCGCGGTGGCCGACCGCGGCTATGTACTCGAACGCGGCCGGCTCGTCGCCAGCGGCCCAGCCAACCTGCTCGCACGCTCTTCGGTCGTGCGCCAGGCTTACCTGGGCAAGGCCACCCCACCGACTTCCCCCACGCCTCATTCCAAGGAGACCCCGATGTCCGACCTCTCCATGCTCATCAACGGCCTGGCCGTGTCCGCCGAAAAAGGCGCGACCTTCGAACGCCGCAACCCACTCGACGGCAGCGTTGCCACGCGCGCACCGGCGGCGAGCGAAGCCGATGCCGTGGCGGCTGTCGACGCAGCGGCCGAAGCCTTCAAGACGTGGAGCCAGACCGGGCCCGGTGAGCGCCGCGCGCTGCTGCTCAAGGCCGCCGACGCCCTCGAAGCCAAGACGCCGAAGTTCATCGAAGCGGTCGCGGCCGAAACCGGCGCCACCGGCCTGTGGGCCGGCTTCAACGTGCACCTGGCGGCCGGCATGGTCCGCGAGGCCGCGTCGCTCACCACGCAGATCAGCGGCGAGCTGATCCCGAGCGACGTACCAGGCTCGCTCGCGATGGGCATGCGCCAGCCGGCCGGCGTGGTGCTCGGCATCGCGCCGTGGAATGCGCCGGTGATCCTCGGCGTGCGCGCCATCGCAACACCGCTCGCGTGCGGCAACACGGTGGTGCTCAAGGGCAGTGAGAACTGCCCGCGCACGCACCAGCTGATCGTCGAAGCCTTCCAGGAAGCCGGCCTGCCGGCCGGTGTCGTCAACTACATCACCAACGCGCCGGCCGATGCGGCACGCGTCGTCGAGGCGATGGTCGCCCACCCGGCCGTGCGGCGCGTCAACTTCACCGGCTCCACCCGCGTGGGCAAGCTGATCGCCCTCACCTGCGCGAAACACCTGAAGCCGGTGGTGCTGGAACTCGGCGGCAAGGCACCGCTCGTGGTGCTCGACGACGCCGATCTGGATGCGGCCGTCAACGCCGCCGCCTTCGGCGCCTTCATGAACTCGGGCCAGATCTGCATGTCGACCGAGCGCCTCGTGGTCGACACGAAGATCGCCGACGACTTCGTGGCGCGCTTCGCGAAGAAGGCCCGCGGCCTGCCGCTCGGCGACCCGCGCAAGCCCGAGCCGGTGGTGCTGGGCAGCGTGGTCGGCATGGGCACGGTGGAACATTGCAACGCGCTGATCGACGATGCGCTCGCCAAGGGCGCCAGGCTCGTCTGCGGTGGCAAGGCCGACAGCACGCTGATGCCGGCGACCATCCTCGACCACGTGACGCCGGCAATGCGCATCTACCGCGAGGAAACCTTCGGCCCGGTGAAGTGCGTGGTGCGCGTCGACGGCGTGGACGCGGCGGTGGCCTGCGCCAACGACAACGAGTACGGCCTGTCGTCGGCCGTCTTCGGCCGCGACATCGCCCGCGCGCTCAACGTGGCACGGCGCATCGAAGCCGGCATCTGCCACGTCAACGGCCCGACGGTGCACGACGAAGCGCAGATGCCCTTCGGCGGCGTCAAGGGCAGCGGCATCGGCCGCTTCGGCGGCAAGGCGGGGGTGGCCGAGTTCACCGAGCTGCGCTGGGTGACGATCCAGACCAGCGAACGGCACTACCCATTCTGATCAACCGATGCCGGCTTCTTTCTCGGCCCGGATGCGCGCGTTGACATACGCCCCTTGCGGCACGTGCAGCAGGTCGGCCACGCGCCACAGCACATGCCGCTCGTGCGCGCTCAGGTGGCCATCGGCGTAGGCCACACGCCACATGTGCTCGATCATGCGCAGCTTTTGCGGCATCTCGAAGCGCTCGTTGATGCGCGAGGTGAAGCTGAAGAGGTCGGTGGAGCGTTTCGCGGCGTCTTCGGCCAGCTCGGTGAGGCGCTGCGCTTCGTCGTCGGAGAGCGCGAACTTGTCGCGCAGGCCCGCCAGTACCGCTTCGCGCTCGCCGGCATGGAAGCTCGGATCGGCGCGCATCACCTCCACCAGCATCACCGCCGTCGCGAGTTGAAGCGCGTGTTCGCCAGCGGCCGGGTCGGTGCTGGCCGCCGGGGGCAAAGGCTGTCGAAAAGGTCCTTGAGCGTCTTGAGCATGCGGGGATGATGGCACGTGGCGTGCCGCGTAAACCCTGGGCGTTTCGATACGACTGGTTGCATTCCACGGGGGATGCACTGCGCGCGATGTGTCGCCATCCCTAGAGTCGGGTGGTAGGGACTTCCGCACAGCCCTGAGTCGACTGCCAGAATTTTCACAACCTGGTGCCTTGTGTGCCCCCAGGGCTGGACCGCATCCAGCCTGCCCTCCCGCGGGGGCCAAAAAAATAACTTGGGGCGGCCCGGCGTTTTCCTCCGAGGTGGTCGATGGTGTTGTCTTGCTTGGCCGGCACGTGGCGTGCGCGGCGTTTTCTCCTCAGTTCACTGGTGCTGGCAGGCCTGCTGGCCGGCTGCGGCGGGGGCGGCGACGACGGCACAGCCACCACCGGCGGCTCCGACCAGACCGGCCCCAGCGCCGACGACGAAGGCCTCGGTCTCGATGCCCTGCTCGGGCGCGGCGGCGCCGAGTACTTCCCTCTCGGCAACAACGACCAGTGGGTCTACCGCACCGGCGACGGCGGGCAGCTCAAGTTCAAGGTGACCGGGCGCGAGCGCGTCGGCAGCGTCGACACCCGCATCGTCACGCACAACGTGCCGGGCTTCGCGCCGTTCGAACAGGTCAACTTCGCGATCGACGCACGCGCACTCCGCCAGGTGCCCGGCGCCAGCGCCAACCCGGTGCTGCAGGCGCTCGGCCCGCTCGACGTGATGCGTTTCCCGCTGACCCCGGGCGAGCGCTTCGTGCAGGTCGACCGCACGGTCGACTCGGGCGTCGACATCGACGGCGACGGCCGCAACGACATGCTCAGCGTGCGTTCCGAGGTGACGATGGTCGGCTTCGAGCTGCTCACGCAGACGGAGGCCGGCCTCTTCCCGCGCAGCGCGCACCTGCGTACCCGCATCGAGCAGACGCTCGTCGCCTCGGCCACCGCCACACCCTCCACCATCACCGCCACCATCGACGACTGGTATGCACCGGGCGTCGGCCTGATCCGCAGCCGGGGTGTCTTCCGCGAGGGCGATGCGGTGCAGAACACCAGCCAGAGCCTGCTGGCCTACCGCGTGGGCGGCCGGCGCAGCGACGCGGTGGCGCCCGTCGTCACCGCGATGGACCCGGCCCCGCGCAGCCTGAATGGCAGCCGCACCATCGTCAACGTCGACTTCAGCGAGCCGCTCGATGCCGATGCGCTCGTGCCCACGAGCGTGGCCGTCACCGACGCAGCCGGCCGCGCGGTCTTCGGCAACATCTCGCTCAACGGCAACCGCCTCACCTTCGTGCCCTACGAGCCCTGGGCGAGCGGCGTCTACACCCTCCGCCTGGGCGCCGGTCTGGTCGACCTGGCCGGCAACGCGCTGCGCCCGCGCAGCTGGGCCTTCACCATCGAGGCCGAAGCGCCGACCGCGGTCGCGTTGTCGCCGGCGCGCGATGCGGGCGACGTGGCGCTCGACGCCGTGCTGCGCGCCGAGTTCAGCGAGGCGCTCGATGCGCGCACGGTGCCCGGCAACGTGCGGCTGTTCAATGCCACCACGAGCGCCGAAGTCGCGGCGACCGTCACGCTCGTGAACCCGCGCACGATCACGATCCGCCCGCAGGCCCCGCTGCAGCGCGCCACGCGCTACCTGGTGCAGTTCGATCCGGCGATCACCGACCTGCGCGGCAACCCGCTGCTGATGAGCCAGCCCTGGACCTTCGGCACCGACCCCGGCCTCTTCGGCTACCCGACGCTGGTGCAGCCGCAGTACGCACCCGAGGCGGTGGCGGTCGGTGACGTCAACGGCGACGGCCTGGCCGACGTGGTGATGAGCACCTATTTCTCGTTCGACCCGGTCAACGACTTCAAGCTCGTGGTTTACCTGCAGCGCCCCGACGGCACGCTCGCCGACCCGGTGCGCTACCCGAACGCAAGCTACAGCGAGTGCAAGGCCAGCTCGCTCGCCATCGCCGACCTCGACGGCGACGGCCGCAACGACGTGGCCATCGGCCAAGGCGGCTGCGGCGTCGAGATCTTCCTGCAACGCCCCGACGGCACGCTCGCGAGCGGCAACTGGCTGCCTTATGGCGAGTCGCACCGCATCCGCGCCGCCGACCTCAACGGCGACGGCCTGGCGGACCTCGTGGGCATGAGCGCGCAGACCGGCCAGGTGGCGGTGTGGTACCAGGTCGGTGGCCGCATCTCGCTGCCGACCTTCTACCCGGTCGATGCGGGCGGCGGCAGCGTCTTCACCGCCGGCGACCTCGACGTGGGCGACCTCAACGGCGACGGCCGCCCCGACATCGTGGTGAGCAACCCCAACGGCGACGCCACACGCTCGATCGCACTGCTCTACCAGCAGGCCGATGGCCGCTACGGCGCGCCCCTCACGCAGAGCGTCGACAGCAGCTGGGCCGCGCGTGGCGTGGCGATCGGCGACCTGAACGGCGACGGCCGCCGCGACCTCGCCGTCACCTGGGGCGGTGCCGCGCCGGCCGCGCTCTCGGTCTTCTACCAGCGCACCGACGGCACGCTCGCGCCGCCCGTCACGCTCACGAGCCTCGACTACCCGGGCGCGATCGAGATCGCCGACCTGAACCAGGACGGCCGACTCGACGCTACCGTGGCGCACGACGGCTGGGGCAGCGTCGGCGTGTACCTGCAAGGCAGCGACGGTGTGCTGCAGGCCGAGCAGCGCTTCGACGGCACGGACGGCAGCGCCAACCCGCACGGCCTCGCGGTGGGCGACCTGAACGGCGACGGCCGCACCGACATCGCCCAGGCCGGCGTCTCGGTGCTCTACAACCGCGGCACGCCCGCGTCGGCCGCGGCCACCGAGCGGCGCATGAGCCAATCGGCCGCGGCGCCCACGCTGCGCTGGTGGCTGGGCGTGGGCGGCCGGGCGCCTTCTGCGTCATCTGTGCAGCCGTCGCGCAGCAACGCCCGCTGACCGCGTCGCAGCGCGGCGAGCCGCCACTGGCGCCTTGCCGCCGGCGTTTCGCGCCAGCCCAGGGCCGTTCGTCACACGGCCCTCGCCGGGCACTCCTGGTGTGGGAAGAATCGCGTCATCCCAACACCCACATCAGGAGGACGGCCACCATGCGATCCACATTCACCTCCCGCCTCGCGGGCCTTGCGCTCGCCGCCGCATGTGCGGCCCCTGCCTTGGCCCAGGTCGGCCTGCAACGCGAGAGCTGGACGCTCGCCAACGCCGAAGGCCCGGCCGACAAGGTCGGCGGCATGGTCTGGTACCCGACCGCGGCCAAAAGCGAGACCCAGCACTTCGGCCCCTTCACGCTCAAGGCCGCCCTGGGCGCCAAACCCACCGCAGGCCGCCACCCGCTGGTGCTGATTTCGCACGGCAACGGCGGCACCGACCTCGGCCACGCCTGGCTCGCCGAGACGCTGGCCACCGCAGGCTACGTGGTGGTGGCGATCCGCCACCCCGGTTCGAACTACCAGGACATGAGCGCAAAGGGTCGGCCCGTCTACTTCACCGAGCGGCCACGCCACCTGAGCCGCGTGCTCGACCTGTTGCTCGCCAGCGAGCGATGGGCGCCGCTGATCGACGACGCGCGCATCGGCGTCATCGGCACCTCGGCCGGCGGCCACACCGTGCTCGCCCTGGCCGGCGCCAGGCCCCAGCCGTTGCGCGCAGCACTGCATTGCAGCGTGCAAGGGCGCGGCCTGGCCGAAGACCCGACGATGTGCCTGCAGGGCGGCTTCACCAAGAGCCAGCCGGCCCCGGTGCCCGACGGCCAGGGCGAGCCGGTCGACCGGCGCGACCCGCGCATCCGCGCCGTGGTGGCCGATGCGCCACTCGTGATGGGCCTTGCGCCCGAGTCGCTCAGCGGCATCACCGTGCCGCTGCTCGTGCAGTACGGCGCACGCGACGACAACCTCGTGCCACGCTTCCACGCCGAGGCGCTGTGCACGGCCCTGCCCAAGGCCACCTGTTTCCGCGACGAACGCGCCGGCCACTTCGCCATCTTCCAGACCGGCACCGGCCGCCTGGGCCCGCCCGGGCTCGACCCTGCCGAAGACCCCGACGGCTTCGACCGCGCCGCGTGGCAGGCCGCCGCCGGCCCGCGCATCACCGCCTTCCTCAAGGAGGCGTTGCGCTGATCAGTGGCTGATCATCCAGGGCCGTTTGCTCGGGAAGGCCTTGGCGCCGTTGGGCGCGGTGACGGTCGCCTTGCGCGAGGCGCCCGTCGAGCAGCAGCCGCAGCCGGCCGGGTGCTTGAGCCGCGCGTAGTCGCCCGAGCGTTTGGGCTCGTGCCGCGCCCGCTCGTTGGTCTCCATTGCGCGGCGCGTCGTGCCCTCCATCAGTCCGAGCCGCGGCGCCGTCGCGAAGACACGCGGCGACGGCGCCCCGCAATCGGGACAGGCCGCTGCCTCGTTGCGCATCGCCAGCGTGCGGAACGCATCGAAGCCGCCGCAGTCGGCGCAGGCATAGTCGTACGTGGGCATGTGCGTCGCTCCTAGACCAGGTCAGGGGACAACGGCATCTGCACCGATCCGTCGATGAACTTCTGCGGCCCCGCGGCATTCGGGTTGATGTCGAAGTCGAAGATCTGCGTCGGCAGCCACAGCGTCGCGCAGGCGTTCGGCACGTCGACCACGCCGCTGATGTGGCCCTGCACCGGTGCCGTGCCGAGGATGGAGTAGGCCTGCGCGCCCGAGTAGCCGAACTTCTTCAGGTACTCGATCGCGTTCAGGCAGGCCTGGCGATAGGCCACGTTGACGTCGAGGTAGTACTGCTTGCCCGATTCGTCGACGCTGATGCCTTCGAAGATCACGTAGTCGTTGTAGGTCGGCGTGATGGGGCTCGGCTTGAAGATCGGGTTCTTGATGCCGTACTTGGCCATGCCGCCCTTGATGAGGTTGACCTTCATGTGCACCCAGCCGGCCATCTCGATCGCGCCGCAGAAGGTGATCTCGCCGTCGCCCTGGCTGAAGTGCAGGTCGCCCACGCTCAGGCCCGCGCCGTCGACGTAGACCGGGAAGAAGATCTTCGAGCCGCGCGACAGGTCCTTGATGTCGCAGTTGCCGCCGTGCTCGCGCGGCGGCACGGTGCGTGCGCCGGTGGCGGCCGCCTGGGTCAGCGCATCGCCTTTGAGCTTGCCCATGTGGGCGGTGCCGGCGAAGGGCGGGTTGGCCAGGCCGCTGGTCGCCGGGTCGGAGTCGATCAGCGCCTGCTCGCGCGTGTTCCACATCTCCAGCATCTTCGGGTCGGGCAGGCAGCCGATGAGGCCGGGGTGGATGAGGCCGGCGTACTTCACGCCCGGCACATGGCGCGAGGTGGTGAACATGCCGTGGAAGTCCCAGATCGACTTCTGCGCCTGCGGGAAGTGCTCGGTGAGGAAGCCGCCGCCGTTCTTCTTCGAGAAGAAGCCGTTGAAGCCCCAGAGGCTGTCGTCCTTGGCGCCGATGTCGAGCAGGTCCACCACCAAGAGGTCGCCGGGCTCGGCGCCTTTCACGCCCACCGGGCCCGAGAGGTAGTGCACGGTGGTGAGGTCGATGTCGCGCACGTCGTCGGCGGAGTCGTTGTTCTTGATGAAGCCGCCGGTCCAGTCGTAGGTCTCGAGCACGAAATCGTCGCCTGGCTTGACCCAGCAGGCCATCGGGATGTCGGGGTGCCAGCGGTTGTGCACGCCTTCGTTCGTGGGGGCGGGCTTGGACAGGTCGACCTTGATGAGTGTCTCGGGCATGGTGGGGCTCCTCGCAGGGTGGATGGGTCAGACGGAGAGGTATTGCTTGATGTGGGCGACGTCAGTGTCGGCGCGCTTGGTCTCGTGCACCAGGCGGCCGCCTTCGATGACGAAGAGCCGGTCGGCCACGTCCATCGCGAAGCTCAGCACCTGCTCGCTCACGACGATGGTGATGTCGCGCAGGCGGCGGATCTCGTTCAGCGCTTTCGCGATGTCCTTGATGATGGAAGGCTGGATGCCTTCGGTCGGCTCGTCGAGCAGCAGCACCTTGGGGTTGGTGACGAGCGCGCGGGCGATCGCGAGCTGCTGCTGCTGGCCGCCGGAGAGGTTGCCGCCCTTGCGGCGGCGCATCTCCCACAGCACCGGAAAGAGCGCGTAGATCTCCTCGGGGATCTTCTTGACCTTCGCGTTCTCCAGGCCCGTCTGGATGTTCTCTTCGACCGAAAGCGTCGGGAAGATCATGCGACCCTGCGGTACGTAGGCGATGCCCTTGGCCACGCGCTTGTAGCTTTCGTCGTGGCTGATCTCGGAGCCGGCCACCTGCACGCTGCCGCTCTTCGTCGGCAGCACGCCCATCAGGCTCTTGAAGAGGGTCGTCTTGCCCATGCCGTTGCGGCCCATGATGGCGATGGTCTCCTTGGTGTTCGCTTCGAACGAGATGCCGTGCAGCGCCTCGCTCTGGCCGTAGGCGACGAACAGATCCTTGACGTTCAACATGTGGTGCTCCAGTTCAATGGCCGAGGTAGACGTCGATGACCTTCGGGTCGTTCTGCACTTTCTCCATCGACCCTTCGGCGAGGATCTTTCCCTGGTGCATCACGGTGACCTTGTGGGCGATCTGCTTGACGAAATCCATGTCGTGCTCGATCACGATCACCGCGCGGTTGGCGCAGATGCGCTTGAGCAGCTCGGCGGTCAGCTCGCGCTCGCGGGCACTCATGCCGGCGATGGGCTCGTCGAGCATCAGCAGTTCGGGCTCCTGCATCAGCAGCATCCCGATCTCCAGCCACTGCTTCTGGCCGTGGCTCAGGAGGCCGGCTTCCATGCCGAGCATCTCGGCCAGGCCCACCTCTTCGGCCACCACCTGCACGCGCGACTTCACCTCGTCGTTGCACTTGAAGAAGAGCGCGCCCAGCACCGAGCGGCCTTTCGGGAACGACACTTCCAGGTTCTGGAAGACGGTGAGGTTCTCGTAGATCGAAGGCGTCTGGAACTTGCGGCCGATGCCGCGGCGCACACGGGTGTGCTCGGGCAGCTTGGTCAGCTCCTCGTTCTTGAACTTGATGCTGCCGCCGCTGGCCTTGGTCTTGCCGCAGATCAGGTCGAGCAAGGTGGTCTTGCCGGCGCCGTTGGGGCCGATGATCACGCGCAGCTCGTTCTTGTCGATGTAGAGCGTGAGCGCATCGATCGCCTTGAAGCCATCGAAGCTGACGGTGAGGTCTTCGACCGCGAGGGCGAAGTCGGTGTTGCTGCCGAGGGTCATGGTGCGTGTCCTTTGCAGTTCAGGCGCGCTGGCCGCTGATGCCCATCGGCAGCGACACCGGTGGCGTGGCGGGCGGCGGCGGGGGCTCGGGGTAGGAGGCCTGCGCGGCGGCCACACGCTCGCGAATCGACACCCGCTCGGCGCGCCGGCGCTGCCACCACGGCTTGAGGTGGCTTTCCACCAGCCCGGCCAGGCCATTGGGGAAGGCCATCGTCACGCCGATGAAGAGCGCGGCCATCAGGAAGAGCCAGAGGTCCGGGAAGCTCTCGGAGAAGAAGGTCTTGCCGGCGTTCACGAGCAGCGCGCCGTACACCGCGCCGACCAGGCTCATGCGCCCGCCGACCGCTGCGTAGATCACCATCTCGATCGACGGCACGATGCCGACGAAGCTGGGCGACATGAAGCCCACCTGCAGCGCGAACATCGCGCCGCCGATGCCCGACAGCGCCGCGCCCAGGCAAAACACCGCCACCTTGAACATCGCCACGTCGTAGCCGGAGAAGCGCACGCGGTCTTCCTTGTCGCGCATCGCGAGCAGCAGCGTGCCGAGCTTGCTCTTCTGCACCCAGGCGCAGAGCACGATGCTCGCGAGCAGCAGGAGGCTGCACACGTAGTAGAGGATGACCTTGGCGCTGTCGGTGCGGATGTCCCAGCCCCACATCGTCTTCAGGTCGGTCATGCCGTTGACGCCGCCGGTGTAGCCCTGCCGGCCGATGATGAGCACCGAGAGGATCAGCGCCACCGCCTGCGTGATGATGGCGAAGTACACCCCGCCGACGCGCCGCTTGAACATCGCGTAGCTGATGATGAAGGCGAGCAGCGTGGGCACCGCGATCACTGCGAAGAGCGTGAAGGGCAGGCTCTTGAACGGGATCCAGAAAAGCGGCAGCTCGGTGAGCTGGTTCCAGTCCATGAAGTCGGGGATGCCCGGCGTGCTCTGGATCTTGGTGCTGACCGGGTCGCTCGCTTCGAGCTTGAGGAACATCGCCATCGCGTAGCCCCCGAGCCCGAAGAACACGCCCTGCCCCAGGCTCAGCACGCCGCCATAGCCCCACACCATCACCAGGCCGATGGCGACGAAGGCATAGGTGAGGTACTTGCCCACCAGGTTGAGGCGGAACACGTCGAGCGTGAGCGGCAGCAGCACGAGCAGCAGCGCCGCGAGGATGAGCATGCTGCCGATGCTCGGTTTGGCCAGCCAGTTCTTCAAGGCAATCATTCGTCGGTACTCCAGAACTTCAAATCAGCGGCGGACCTTGACCGCGAAGAGCCCTTGCGGCCGCGCCATCAGGATCAGCACGATCAGCGACAGCGTCAGCACCTTGGCCATCGAGCCGGTCATGAAGAACTCGCTGATCGACTGCGTCTGCGCGATGCCGAAGGCCGAGGCCACGGTGCCGAGCAGGCTGGCCGCGCCGCCGAAGGTGACGACGAGGAAGGCGTCGACGATGTAGAGCGAGCCGCTCGTCGGCCCGGTCGAGCCGATGGTGGTGAAGGCCGCGCCTGCCACGCCGGCGATGCCGCAGCCGATGGCGAAGGTGAGGCGGTCGGTCTTCTTGGTGTTGATGCCGATGGCGTTGGCCATCTGACGGTTGCTCACCGTGGCGCGCACACGCAGGCCCCAGCGGCTCTTGTAGAGGGCCAGCATCACGCCGCCGGTCACCACCGCCGTGAGCGCGAGCACGAAGAGACCGTTGATCGGGATGTCGAGCCCTTCCTTCGGCGCCCACGAGCCCATCAGCCAGTCGGGCAGCGTGGGGCTGACTTCCTTCGGACCGATGCCGGTGCGGAAACACTGCTGCAGCGCAAGGCTCACGCCCCAGGTGGCGAGCAGGGTGTCGAGCGGGCGCTTGTAGAGGTGGCGGATGAGCGTCCATTCGACGAGCCAGCCGGCGCAGAACGCAAACACGAAGGCCACGCAGATCGCGACCGGAAAGTAGTAGGGCATGAAGCCCGGTGCGAACTTCTCGGTGAGCGTGCTGCCGAGAAAGATGGTGTAGGCGCCGATGGTCATGAACTCGCCATGCGCCATGTTGATCACGCCCATCTGGCCGAAGATGATGGCCAGGCCCAGGCCCATCAGCAGCAGCACCGAGAAGAGGCTGAGCCCGGCGAAGCCCTGCATCAGGCCGATGTTCATGAATTCGGAAAAGCTCATCTGCTCACCTTGAATCGCTGCTGAGGAACAGGACCGCCCGCAGGGCTGGTCCGCATCGAGCGCGCACCGTGGAGCCGGCTTTGCCGGTCCACCGGTGCGGCCCCCTTTGAGGGGGCGGCCGTCAGGCCGTAGGGGGTGGGCTACTGATAGCCTTTCGGGAACGGGTCCGGCTTGATGAGGTCCTTCGACTCCGCGACCACCTTGAAGGTCGCATCCGGCATGCCCTGGCCAATGCGCGCTTTGCTCCACAGGTGGTGGTTGGCGTCGAGCTTCACGTAGCCCTCGGGCGCGGTCTTGAGCTCGATGCCGGGCGAGGCGGCGACCACCTTGTCGACGTCGAAGCTGCCGGCCTTCTCGACCGCGGCCTTCCACAGCCAGGGGCCGAGGTAGCCGGCCTGCGTCACGTCGCCGATCACCGCGTCCTTGCCGTACTTGGCCTTGAAGGCGGCGACGAACTTCTTGTTGTTCTCGTTCTCCAGCGTCTGGAAGTACTTCATCGACGAGTAGAAGCCGGCGAAGTTTTCGCCGCCCACACCGGTCATCTCGTCTTCCGTGACCGAGAGCGTCAGCAGGAACTGCTTGTCACCGGTGATGCCGGCGGCCTTGAGCTGCTTGTAGAACGCGACGTTCGAGCCGCCGACGACCGCCGCGAAGATGCAGTCGGGCTTGGCGACCTTGATCTTGTTGATCAGCGAGTTGAAGTTGGTGTGGCCGAGCGGGTAGTACTCCTCGCCCTTCACCGAGCCGAGCTTGCCCACCGTCTCGATGTGCTTGCGCGCGATCTTCATCGAGGTGCGCGGCCAGATGTAGTCGCTGCCGACGAGGAAGAAGGTCTTGGCTTTCTTCTCCTTCGCGCCCCAGTCCAGGCTCCAGATGATCTGCTGCGTGGCCTCTTGCCCGGTGTAGATCACGTTCTTGCTCTGCTCCAGGCCTTCGTAGAAGGTCGGGTAGTAGAGCAGGCCGTTCTCCTTCTCGAAGACAGGCAGCACCGCCTTGCGCGAGGCGCTGGTCCAGCAGCCGAACACCGTGGCCACACGGTCGTTGACGAGCAGCTTCTTGCTCTTCTCGGCGAAGGTCGGCCAGTCGCTCGCACCGTCTTCCTTGATGACCTTGATCTTGCGGCCGAGGATGCCGCCCATCGCGTTGATCTGGTCGATGGCGAGCTGCTCGGCCTGGATCGAGCCGGTCTCGCTGATGGCCATCGTGCCGGTGGCCGAGTGCAGCTGGCCGACGGTGACTTCGGTGTCGGTGATGGCGAGCTTGGTGGTGTTCACCTTCGAGGTCGGGAAGTTGGCCGACGCGAGGGTGGGCAGGCCGGCCAGCGGCGCGGCGGCCATGCCGGCCAGCAGCTGACGGCGGTGCCGGGAAGGAAGGTCGTCGTGTCGATCAGTCATGTCGCGCTCCGTTGCGTGGTGAGGTTCGTGGGGTTGCGGAGCACGGTGCTGCTCCGTTGCCTCAAGACTAGGGACGACCCTCTGCGCGCTGAATACGTCAATCAACGTACATGCAGGCCTCAGAGACTGCGCAGGCGCGGCACCCAGCGCTGCAGGTCGTGCGCACGGCGCAGCGCGTGAACGTGACGGCGGCCCAGCACGCGGCGCACGGCTGCGGCGGCTGTCGAGCCCATCGCGAGCCCCTGCACGCCGACGCCGCGCCGCCGGGCCTCGCGCACCGCGCGACGTGCATCGGCGAGCAGGTGCGTGGGGTCGTGCACGTCGATGTCGTACGGCTCGCCATCGCTCAGCAGCAGCACTGTGCGGCGTTGCACAGGCTGTGCGTCGAGCAGCGCGCAGGCATGGCGCAGCGCGACGCCCAGTCGGGTGGAGCCTTGCGCGTGCAGGCCGGCCAGGCGTGCAGGGTCGAGTTGCCGGTCGTCGAAGGTCTTCAGCACCACGCCGTGCTGGTGCTCGCGGCCATCGGAATGAAAACCATGCACGGCGCAGCGCCGGCCCGACGCCTGCGCGATGGCGTTCAGGCCCCACGCGGTGTAGCGCGCGAGATCGAGCCGGCCCTCGTCGGCCATCGACACCGAGAGGTCCAGCAGCACGAGCCAGGCCGCACGCACCGCCCGCGGCTCGCGGTCACGCAGCACGCGTGCTGCAGGGGCGTGGCCCGCGCGGTGTTGCGCCACCTCGCGAAGAGCGGCATCGAGATCCAGCTCGTCGCCGTGGCGGCACAGGCGGCGGCGCGAGGGCCGGGGGGTGCCGAGGCTGTGGGGCGCACGGCGCGCCAACGGTTCAAGCCAGGCCTGCGCGTCCTGCACCCACGCATGCAGCGAACGAGGATCGCCCGCGGCCGCCCTCTGCTCGCGCAGGCGGCACCAGTCGCGTCGGTAGGCGCCGATGCGGTGGTCCCACTCGGGGTAGTGGTGTTCGTCGCGCGGGTCGGGTGGGGCAGGCGATGGCGTGGCCGAGGCCGGCATCTCCATCGCGGCCTGCTGCTCGCGCGAGGGCGTGGGCTCGGCCCACACCGCCTCGGCCTGCGACAAACAGGCGTGGTCATCGCGGTACGAGGGCACGGGCCGGTACCCGCGATCGTGGAAGCGCAGCCGCATCTGGCCGATGTCGTGGCCCAGGCGCGAGGCGACCTGGCGCAGCGTGGTGGCGTCGCCCGCGCTGTCGGCCACGTGTTCGAGGAAGAGTGCACGCCCTTTGCACACCCAGGTGTTGGCGTCCGCGTAGCCGGGGTCGTGCAAGCCGCGTGCAAGACGGGCCATCAGCGCCTCGAGCTGGCTCCCGTCGTCCGGGCTCGCGGTGTGATGCGGATGCCACAGCGACCACAGGCCGGGCAGCTCACGCGCGGCCAGGCGCTCCACGCGCGCGTCTTCCAGCAGCCCGACGAGCGCACGCGTGAGCGGGTGCACGCCGCGCGGGTCGAAGTCGCCGCGGCTGTGCATCGCATGGGCCGCGGCATGCGCGGCTGCGGCTTCGTACCAGCGCGGGTGCGCGGCCTTCGCCGGCAGCCACAGCGTGGCCTGCCTCAGCGACGGTGCATCGGGTGCGTCGTCCGGCCAGGCATCGAGGGCCGGCGCGAACGGCCACATCGCCTGCAGGTAGTGGCGCAACACGGGCCGGCGCGCGTCCAGCGTGGCGTCGTGGCGCATCGTTCACTCAAGGAAGAAGGCGCGCACGATGGCATCGAGCGCCTCGGTCAATTCGGGCTCGTCGCTCAAGGGGCCCGTCACCGCCGCGCGACAGGCCTGGCCGGGGCGCACGCCAGCCTGCATCAAACACCCGGCGTGGACCAGCATGCGGGTCGAGGCGCCTTCGTCCAGGCCCTGTCCCTGCAGTCGCCGTGTGCGAAGCGCGAGCTGCACCAACTGCCCGGCCTGCTCGCGCGTGACACCGCTTTCATGCGCGACGATGGCGGCCTCGGTCTCGGGCGGCGGGTAGCCGAAGTCGAGCGCGCAGAAGCGCTGGCGCGTCGACATCTTCAGTTCCTTGAAGGCCGCCTGGTAGCCCGGGTTGTACGAGACGACGAGGCGGAAGTCGGCATGCGCGGGCACGAGTGCGTTGCAGGCCGCGAGCGGCAGCGAACGCCGGCTGTCGGCCAAGGGGTGCAGCACGACGGTGGTGTCGGCGCGTGCCTCCACCACTTCATCGAGGTAGCAGATCGCCCCGTGGCGCACCGCGAGCGTCAACGGCCCGTCCTGCCAACGCGTGCCCTGCGCATCGAGCAGCCAGCGGCCCACGAGGTCGGCCGCGCTCAGGTCGTCGTGGCAGGCGACGGTGATGAGCGGCTTTCGCAAGCGCCACGCCATGTGTTCGACGAAGCGGGTCTTGCCGCAGCCGGTGGGGCCCTTCAGCAGCAGGGGCAGGCCGCTTGCATGTGCCGCTTCGAAAAGCGCGACCTCGTCGCCGCTCGCCTGGTAGTAAGGCTCGGCGCCGAGGCGCCAGGCGGCCAGCGGGTCCACGCCGGGGGCGTCAGCGGTGCGCGCCAGCACTCTGGTTGGGGATGCCCTCGATCGGGCATTCCTCGGTGCCGACCGTCGGACGTGTGATCGCCTCCACCATCTGGCGCGTGCCCTCGGGGTCGTTGACCCACTTCGCATAGAAGTCGTAGGGGCAGGTCGCCACGCCCTGCGCGCCTTCGTGCGAATTGATCTTGCCGGTGTAGCCGCGGTGCAGCAGCTTGAAGAGGTGGTTCTCGCTCTGCCCGTTGCGGCGTGCGTCGCGGATGAGGCTCTTGGAGAGCGCGGCGTACTGGATGCCGTAGTCCTCTTCGCCGCATTCGCCGAGCGTGCGGCCGTCGAAGCCGACGATCGCCGAGTGGCCGAAGTATGAGTACACGCCATCGAAGCCAGCGGCGTTGGCGACCGCCACGTAGACGTTGTTGGCCCAGGCCATGGCCTTGGCCATCAGCACCTGCTGGTCTTTTGCGGGGTACATGTAGCCCTGGCAGCGCACGATCAGCTCGGCGCCCTTCATCGCGCAGTCGCGCCAGATCTCGGGGTAGTTGCCGTCGTCGCAGATGATGAGACTGACCTTCAGGCCCTTGGGGCCCTCGCTCACGTAGGTGCAGTTGCCGGGGTACCAGCCCTCGATGGGCACCCACGGCATGATCTTGCGGTACTTCTGGACGATCTCGCCCTGGTCGTTCATCAGGATGAGCGTGTTGTAGGGCGCCTTGTACGGGTGCTCCTCGTGGCGCTCGCCGGTGAGCGAGAACACGCCCCACACCTTGGCCTTGCGGCAGGCGGCGGCAAAGATCTCGGTCTCGTCGCCCGGCACGGTAGACGCGGTGTCGTACATCTCCTGGCTGTCGTACATGATCCCGTGGGTGCTGTACTCCGGGAAGATGACAAGGTCCATGCCGGGCAGGCCCTGCTTCATGCCCACGACCATCTCGGCAATCTTGCGTGCGTTGGCGAGCACTTCGGCCTTGGTGTGCAGCCGCGGCATCTTGTAGTTGACGACGGCGACGCCGACGGTGTCGTGGCTGCTGGAGATGTCGCCGTGCAACATGGTGGTGTGCTCCTCGGGTCGGTGACGATGTTGGTGCGACCTTAAGAACACTTCGGGTGCGCGCGAATACGTCAATCAACGTAGCCCAGGGTTGGAGCACTTCTTGCTATTTCACGGTTCACCGCTGTACCGGGCCTCGTGAAGTGCCAGCCGCCACCCAAAAGATCTTTCGCATCCGCCGCGACTACAACGTCTGGGTCGCCGACGAGACGCTGGAAGACTACGCACTGCGCTACACGCCGCGCAGCTTCCGCAAGTGGAGCGAGTTCCGTGTCGCCAACACGGCCTTCGGCGCCTGCTCCTTTCTTGCGCTCGAGGCCATCGGCGGAGCCATTGCGCTCAACTACGGCTTCTCGAATGCGCTGTGGGCCATCCTCATCGTCGGCCTCATCACCTTTCTCACCGGCCTGCCGATCAGCTACTACGCCGCGAAATACGGCGTCGACATGGACCTGCTCACGCGCGGTGCCGGCTTCGGCTACCTCGGCTCCACGCTCACTTCGCTGATCTACGCGAGCTTCACTTTCATCTTCTTCGCGCTGGAGGCGGCCATCCTCGCGCTCGCGCTGCAGATGTACCTGGGCTGGCCGATGCCATGGTGCTACCTGATCTCTTCGCTGGGCATCCTGCCGCTCGTGATGTATGGGATCACGCTCATCTCGCGCCTTCAGTTGTGGACGCAGCCGATCTGGATGGTGTTGCTCACGCTGCCCTTTCTCTGGGTGCTGTTCGAGAACCCGCAGGCCTATGCCGACTTCACCGGCCTCGTGGGCCGCGCCTCGGGCAGCAATGGCTTCGACTGGCTGATGTTCGGCGCGGCCGCCACGGTTGCCTTCTCGCTCGTGGTGCAGATCGGCGAGCAGGTCGACTACCTGCGTTTCCTGCCCGAGAAGACCGCGGCCAACAAGCGCCGCTGGTGGGCCGCGGTGCTGGTGGCCGGTCCGGGCTGGGTGGTGCCGGGCATGCTCAAGATGCTGGGGGGTGCGTTCCTCGCGTTCCTCGCCCTGCAGCACCAGGTATCCACCACCAAGGCCATCGAGCCGACGCAGATGTACCTGGCCGGCTTCGGCTACGTGTTCGACAACGCCAGCTGGGTGCTCGCGGCGACCGTGCTCTTCGTCGTGGTCTCGCAGGTGAAGATCAATCTCACCAACGCGTATGCCGGTTCGCTGGCGTGGAGCAATTTCTTCGCGCGGCTCACGCACAGCCACCCGGGGCGCGTGGTGTGGCTGGTGTTCAACGTGCTGATCGCCGTGCTGCTGATGACGCTCGGCATCTTCGAGGCGCTGGAGCGTGTGCTCGGGCTCTACAGCAACGTGGCCATCGCCTGGGTGGGCGCACTCGTTGCCGATCTGGTGATCAACAAGCCGCTCGGCCTGAGCCCGAAGCACATCGAGTTCAAGCGTGCGCACCTGTACGACATCAACCCGGTGGGCCTGGGCGCGATGGTGGTGGCCGCGGTGGTGGCGATCGTCGCCTACGCCGGCGCCCTGGGCCCCGCGGCCGAGGCCTTCGCGCCCTTCATCGCGCTCGTCACGGCCATGCTGCTGTCGCCGCTGCTCGCCTGGGCCACACGCGGGCGCTACTACCTCGCACGGCACAACCTCACCCGCTGGGCGCCCGGCGAGAGCGTGAAATGCTCGGTCTGCGACAACGCCTTCGAATCGGAAGACATGGCGCACTGCCCGGCGTACGACGCACCGATCTGCTCGCTGTGCTGCACGCTCGAATCGCGCTGCCACGACCGCTGCAAGACCGACTCGCGCGCCGCCGAGCAGGTGAGTGCGGCGCTTGCCACCGTGCTGCCCGAGCGGCTGGCGGCGCACGTCAACTCGCGCGTGGCGCACTACCTGGTGGTGCTGGCCTCGCTGATCGGCCTCGTGGCGGTGATCCTCGGCGTGGTGTACGACCAGCAGGGCGTGCTCGACCCGCAGATGCAGGCCGCGCTGCAGGCGCCGATGCTGAAGGTGTTTGCGCTGCTCTCGCTCATTGCCGCGGTGGGTGCCTGGTGGATCGTGCTCGGCAGCGAAAGCCGCCACATGGCGCAGGACGAATCGAACCGCCAGAACCAGTTGCTCACGCGCGAGATCGAAGCCCACCAGCGCACCGACGCCGCGTTGCAGCAGGCCAAAGACCTGGCCGAAGCCGCCAACCAGGCCAAGACCCGCTACGTGGCCGGCATGACGCACGAGCTGCGCACGCCGCTCAACAGCATCCTCGGCTACGCGCAGATCCTCCTCAAAGACGAGCAGGTGCAGGGCGCACGCCGCGCCTCGGTGGCCACCATCCACCGCAGCGGCGAGCACCTGCACGGCCTGATCGACGGCCTGCTCGACCTGGCGCGCATCGAGGCCGGCCGCTTGCGGCTCGACCCGGCGCCGCTGCCCATGCACGAGTTCCTCGACGACCTGGTGCGCATGGTCGGCCCGCAGGCCGAAGCGAAGGGCCTGCGCTTCAAGCTGGAGACGAGCGGACGCATCCCGCAGTACGTGAATGCCGACGCGCGCCGCCTGCGCCAGATCCTCATCAACCTGCTGGGCAACGCGGTGCGCTTCACCGACCAGGGCAGCGTGACGCTCAGGCTCGACCACCGCCGCGAGGTGGCGCGCTTCGAGGTGATCGACACCGGCATCGGCATCGCCGCACAGGACCAGGAGCGCATCTTCCTGCCCTTCGAGCGCGGCAGCGCGGGCCGCCGCACCGGTGACCCGGGCACCGGGCTCGGGCTCACCATCACGCACCTGCTCACGCAGCTCATGGGCGGTGAGCTCACGCTCAAGAGCGCGCCGGGCGAGGGCAGCACGTTCACCGTGCGGCTGTACCTGCGCGAGGTCAGCGCGCCCACACGCTCGCGCTTTGCGCACCGGCCGGTGACGGGCTACGTGGACCCGCGCCGCACGCTGCTCGTCGTCGACGACCAGCCGACCCAGCGCCAGATGCTGGTGGGCATGCTGGTGCCGCTCGGCTTTCACATCCGCGAGGCGGCGAGCGGCCGCGAATGCCTGGAGAGCGTGCTCGAGCAACGGCCCGACGCCGTGCTGCTCGACATCTCGATGGACGACATGGACGGCTGGGAAACCGCACGCCAGATCCGCCGTGCCGGGTTTGCCGACCTGCCGATCATCATGGTCTCGGCCAACGCCTTCGAGAACCAGCCCGAGAAGCTGGCCGAGGCGGGCGTTCAGGGCTTCGTCGACAAGCCGGTGATCGAGTCGGAGCTGCTCGACGCGCTGCAGCGCCAGTTGCAGCTCGAATGGCTGGCCGAGCTGGCCATGCCGGCGTGGACGGGCTCGGTGGTGTCCGACATGGAGGCTTCGCTGCCCTCGCAGCTGGTGAGCGAGCTGATGCGGCTTGCGCGGCTCGGCCACCTGCAGGGCCTGAAGGCGGCGGTGGAGGCCGCCCTGGTGAGCCACGCCGAATGTGCGCCCGAGCTGCGGCGCCTGGCCGAGCTGGTGGAGCGCTACGACCTCGACGGCGTGCTGCATCAGCTGGTGAAGAACCTGCAAGGCCGTTCGGCCGAAGAGGAGTTGACGTTGTGAATGCGCCCCACAGCGCGCGGCTGGCCGGCGTCGTGATGGTGGTCGACGACGTGCCCCAGTCGCTGGGCCCGGTGTGCCAGGCGCTCGAAGAACACGGCTACCGCGTGGTGGTGGCGCGCGACGGCGAGTCGGCGCTGGCACGGCTGGAGCTGGTGTCGCCCGACGCCATCCTGCTCGATGCGCTGATGCCTGGGCTGTCGGGCTTCGAGGTGTGCCGGCGCATCAAGGCCGATGCGGCGCTCGCGCACGTGCCGGTGATCTTCATGACCGGCCTGTCGGAGACGCCGCACATCGTCGAAGGCTTCGAGAGCGGCGGCGTCGACTACGTGGTGAAGCCAGTGCGGGCGCAGGAGGTGCTGGCGCGCCTGGCCACGCACCTGCGCAACGCCCGCGCGGTGCGCCTGGCCCGCGATGCGCTCGACGTTGGCGGCCACGGCGTGCTGGTGATCGATGCGCAACAACGCATCGCCTGGCGCTCGCCGCAGGCGGCGGCGTGGATGCACGAGCTGTACCCAGGCGTTGACGGCCTGCCGCGCGCCTGGCGCGACTGGCTGGCCGAAGGGCGCTCCAGCGAGCATGCGAGCCCGTCGCTGCACGTGCGCAACCTCGGGGCCGTCGGCCTGGGCGAGCAGATGCTGCTGCTGCAGCGGCGCTCTCTCGAAGCGGCCGTGCCCAGCCGCCTGAGCACCGCGGCGCTCACGCCCCGCGAAGCCGAGGTGCTGTCATGGGTGGCCAAGGGCAAGACCAACCGCGACGTGGCCGACATCCTCGGCATGAGCCCGCGTACGGTGAACAAGCACCTGGAGCATGTGTTCGAGAAGCTGGGCGTGGAGACGCGCGCGGCGGCCGCGGCGCTGGCGAGCCGGGAACTGGGCTGATACGCCGGACGCGCAGGTCGGATCAGAAAGTCTCCCAGGCATCGGCGTCGGCTCGGGCGGTCTCCGGTGCGGGCGCCGGTGCCGGTGCCGCAGATGCTGACGGCACCGGGGCGCTGTCGGCGCGTGCGACCGGCTTGGGCTCGGCCACGGCCCGCGCGCGCGCAGGCGGGGCGGCCTGACGGCTCGGCTGCGCGTGGTGGCCGGCGCTGCGGCCGGCAAGCGTGTGCTCCACGCCGACACGCGGGACCGGTGCGACGGACAGGCCATCTCCACCGGCGAGCTTGAAGACCGACACCGCGTCCACCAGTTGGCCCGCCTGCTGCCTGAGGCTTTCCGCGGCGGCCGCGCTTTCTTCCACCAGGGCGGCGTTCTGCTGTGTCACCTGGTCCATCTGGGAGACGGCATGGCCGACCTGCGTCACACCCGAACTCTGCTCGGCGCTGGCCGAGCTGATCTCGCTGACGATGTCGCTCACGCGGCGGATCGCCGAGACGATCTGCTCCATCGTGGCGCCGGCCTCGCCGACGAGCGAGGTGCCCTGCTCCACCTGTTCGACACTGTTGGTGATGAGGGTCTTGATCTCCTTCGCGGCTTCGGCGCTGCGCTGGGCCAGGCTTCGCACTTCGCTGGCAACCACCGAGAAGCCGCGGCCCTGCTCGCCAGCGCGGGCCGCTTCCACCGCGGCATTCAGCGCGAGGATGTTGGTCTGGAACGCGATGCCATCGATCACGCCGATGATGTCGGCGATCTTCTTCGACGACTCGTTGATGTTCCTCATCGTGCCGACGACCTGCCCGACGACTTCGCCGCCCTTGGCCGCCACGGCGCTGGCGCTGCCGGCGAGCTGATTGGCTTGGCGCGCGTTGTCGGCGGTATGGCGCACGGTCGCGCTCAGCTCGTCCATGGTCGCGGCGGTCTGCTGCAAGGCGCTGGCCTGTTCCTCGGTGCGCTGGCTCAGGTCCTGGTTGCCCTGCGCGATCTGCGCCGAGCCGGTGGCGATGGAATCCGAGGCGTCACGCACGCGGCCGACGACGCGGGCCAGGCCGGCTTGCATGTCGGCGAGAGAGGCAAGCACGCTGCCCGCAACGGCCGTGTCCGCGCCCTGGACGCGACCGAGGTCCCCCTCGGCCACCCGGCGCGCGGCGGCGCTGAGCAGCGACGGCTCGGCGCCGAGCGCACGCAGCAAGCCGCGCGTGATCAGGACGGCGAGCGATGTGGCGAGGACGATGGCGGCTAGGCAGGCCCCCAGCATCAGGTTGCGATCCGACTTGTAGGCGACTTCCGCGCGCGCGACCTCTTTCGTGCCGTGGTCGTCCGCCAAATCGATGTAGCGGTGGGCCGCCGCCAAGAGGCTCGCCAGGAGCGGGCGGCACTCGGCATTCATCTTCGCGACGGCCTCGTCGTGCTTGCCGCTCATCGCGACGGACACGATGTTCAGCGCCACCGGGCCGTAGCGCGATTCCACGCGGTCGATCTCTGCGGCGAGGTCCCGTTCACGCGCGTCCGGCGACCGGGCCACCATCTCTTTTAGCTTGGCGATGCTCTTCCCCACCTTCTCGTGCGAGGACACGATGGCCGTCTTCTCCGTTTCACGGTCGGCGGCACTGGACAACAGGACGAGGTTGCGTGCGCCGATGGCACGGGCGTTGGCGGCATCGAGCACGTCGTTGGCCAGCTTGATCCGGACGGCAGTGTCGTGGACGTAGGCCTCGTAGTCGTCGTGAGCCGAGCCCAGCGACACGAGCGCCAGGGAGGCCACGGCGATGACGATGGTGGTCAGCGTTCCGAAGGCGACCGCCAGCTTGAATCTGATGCTCAGGGTTCCGAAGTTCATGGACGTCTCCGAATTGGCCGCCGGCCGATGGACGAATCATGACTCCAAAATGATATAAATGATCTTTCTAGTTCGCACGAGTTCGCGAATTTATGCGCGATTTCCGCAAATTAAATGCCTCCTGTGCCTGCGCCACGCCGGGCACAGGCTCATGGGACGGCGGCGTCGCGGCCCAGGCACTCGGCGAGCAGGGCCGGGAGTTCGGCCACGAGGCGTGGCTTGTAGATCACCGGCACGCCGGCCAGCGCGAAGGCGTAGGGCTCGCGCTGCGCTTCGTCGAGTGAGGTCACGACGATCAGCCGGCTGCCGCTGAATTGCGGGTTCGTGCGCAGACTGGTGATGAGCGTCGCGCCGTCGATGCCTGGCAACAGGATGTCCACGATCAGCACCTGCGGCTGCAGTCGCCCGGCCATCGCGAGGCCGGCGATGCCCTCGTCGGCCACGTGCAATTCCACCTGCGGAAACTTCTCCCGCACCAGCAGGCCGACCAGGTTCTGGTAGTACGACGAGTCTTCGATCAGCAGCACCCGAGGGGCGCCGCCCGCGCCGGTTTGGCGATCGGGCGTGGGTGTCACCACGGGGCCAGCTGACGGCTGCTGGCGGGCGGCCAGCCACTGGTCGACCGAGGCACGCGAGATTCGGCGGTGCCCGCCGGGAGTCTTCCATGCCTCGAGTTCGCCACGGTCGACCATCAGCTGTACGGAGCGCACCGCCATGCCCAGTCGCTGGGCCACCTCGACGGTGGTGCAGGTGTCGTCGGCGGAAGTGGGAGGAGGGGAAGAAGCCATCGATTTGCCAAGTTGCAGGACCAGGATGCGCGCAGGGCAACATCCGCATAATTGATATAGATGATAACTGTCCTGCCAAATTCCCGCACGACGCCATCCATGAAGAAGATCTCATCGCATTGCCGATGTCCGGATCTCGGCGTGGAGGGTGGCGCCTATACTCCCGGCCCAGCGCTGATTTGTTCCGGCTTGCGAGCGCTCTATAAATCCAGCTAAAGACAGGACGCACATCCCGGTGTCCCGCTTTGGCGGCGCCGGGTTTTTTCTTTTCATGGTGCGAAGAACAACGTGACAGCTTCACTCGGTCATGTGACACCGCAGGCGATGCAGTTCGCCGAGCCTTTGCCCTTGCGCAGCGGCGCGAGCCTGCGCGACTACACCCTCGCCTACGAGACCTACGGCACGCTCAACGCCGACAGGAGCAACGCGGTGCTGGTGTGCCATGCGCTCAACGCGTCGCACCACGTGGCCGGCACCTACGAAGGCCAGCCCAAGAGCGAAGGCTGGTGGGACAACCTCGTCGGCCCCGGCAAGCCGCTCGACACCGACCGCTTCTTCGTGGTCGGCGTCAACAACCCCGGTTCCTGCTTCGGCTCCACCGGCCCGATGCACACCAACCCCGACACCGGCCGGCCCTACGGCGCCGATTTCCCGGTGGTCACGGTGGAAGACTGGGTCGACGCGCAGGCCCGTCTGCTCGACCGGTTGGGCATCACGCAGCTGGCGGCAGTGCTCGGCGGCAGCCTCGGCGGCATGCAGGCGCTGAGCTGGGCCATGCGCCACCCGCAGCGGGTGCGCCATTGCATCGCGGTGGCCACCGCCCCCAACCTGTCGGCACAGAACATCGCCTTCAACGAGGTCGCGCGCCGCGCCATCATCACCGACCCCGAGTTCCACGGCGGCCACTTCTACGCGCACGGCGTGGTGCCCAAGCGCGGCCTGCGCGTGGCGCGCATGATCGGCCACATCACGTACCTGTCCGACGATTCGATGGAGGCCAAGTTCGGCCGCAGCCTGAAGGGCGAGGCACCGGCCTACAGCACGCAGGACATCGAGTTCGAGATCGAGAGCTACCTGCGCTACCAGGGCGACAAGTTCAGCGAGTACTTCGACGCCAACACCTACCTGCTGATCACCCGTGCGCTCGATTATTTCGACCCGGCGCGCGAGCACGGCGGCAACCTCGCCGCGGCATTTGCCCCCGCGCGCTGCAAATTCCAGCTGGTGAGCTTCACGACCGACTGGCGCTTCTCGCCCGCGCGCTCGCGCGAGATCGTGAAGGCGCTGCTCCACAACCGCTTCGACGTGAGTTATGCCGAGATCGACGCACCGCACGGGCACGACGCCTTCCTGCTCGACGACCCGCGCTACCACGCGCTGATGCGGGCGCGCTTCGATGGGATTGCAAAAGAGTTCGAGAACAAGCCCGCTGCCGTGGCGCTGAAGGGGATCGCGGTATGAGCGACCGGAAAGACATCGAACTCATCGCCGAGCTGGTGCCCCCCGGCTCGCGCGTGCTCGACCTCGGCTGCGGCCGCGGCGAGCTGCTCGCCCACCTGCGCGACACGCGCCAGTGCACGGGCTACGGCATCGAGATCGACGACGACAACGTGCTGGCCTGCACACAGCGCGGCGTCAATGTGATCCAGCTCAACCTGGAAGACGGCCTCGCGATCTTCGAAGACCAGAGCTTCGACGTGGTGCTGCAGCTCGAGACCATGCAGCACCTCCGCCACACCGAGCGCCTGCTGCGCGAGACGGCGCGGGTGGGGCGGGTGGGCATCATGAGCTTCCCCAACTTCGCGCACTGGCCCAACCGCCTGCGCGTGGCCACCGGCCGCATGCCGGTGACCAAGGCGCTGCCCTACCAGTGGTACGACACGCCCAACATCCGCGTCGGCACCTACACCGACTGCGAGGTGCTGCTGCGCAAGGACGGCTTCCAGGTGCTCGACGGCTTCGGCATCCAGAACGGCGAAGTCGTGCGCCGTTTCCCGAACCTGATGGCCAGCGTGGCGGTGTTCAAGTTCCAGCGCGGCTGAGCCTCACCCGATCGAACCGACCACGCCTTCGATGAGGTAGTTCATCTTGTCGAGGAAGGGGTCGTACAACCCATAGGGCTTGTCGATCACGACCTTGCCGGTGTTGCTCTTGATCGGACCGACGAAGATGGGCTTGCCGGCCTTCAGGTCGGCGATCGCGGCGGTGGCGGCATTGCGCGCCTTCTCGCTCGCGCCGGCGCCGAAGGGCGTGCTCATCACCATGTCCTTGTCGTAGCCGCCGAAGTAGGTGTTGGGCAGCTTCTCGCCCTTGGCGATGGAGGCGGCGAACGACTTGTAGACCGTCTCCCACTTGTTCTCGGCCCCGGTGATGAAGCCCTTGGGCGCGAGTGCCGCCTGCGAGGCGTTGTGGCCCAGCGTCTTCACGCCCAGGCGCTCGGCGGCTTCGATGATGACCTTGGGGCTGTCGACGTGGCAGGCGATCACGTCGCAGCCGGTGGCGGCGAGCGAGTTGGTCGCTTCGGCCTCGCGCACGGGCATCGACCAGTCGCCGGTGAAGACGAGCTGCACCGTCGCATTCGGGTTGACCTTGCGCACGCCGAGCGTGAAGGCGTTGATGTTGCGCAGCACAATCGCGATGGGCTTGGCGGCGATGAAGCCGATCTTGTTGCCCTTGGTCGACAGGCCGGCGGCGATGCCGTTCACGTAGTGCGCCTGGTCGAGGAAGCAGAAGTAGCCGCCGAGGTTCATCGGGTGCTTGTCGGCGCTCCACAGCGAGGTGGGGTGGCGGAACTCGTTCTTGGGGTACTTCTTCGCCATCTCGATCATGAAGGGGTCGAAGTAGCCGAACGAAGTACCGAAGACGAGCGAGGCGCCGTCGCTCTGCACCATGGCCTCGAGCGTCTTGCGCACGGCCACCGTCTCGGGCACGTTTTCTTCTTCCACGACCTTCACGCCGGGCACGGCCTTCAAGGCCTTGGCCGCGACGGCGTGCGCCTGGTTCCAGCCGTAGTCGTCGCGCGGGCCGACGTAGATCAGGCCGACGGTGACGTTCTTCTGCGCGAGCGCGCGGCGGGGTGCCGCAGCGGCGAGCGCGGCGCCGGCAAGGGCGGATTGAATGAGGCGGCGGCGGTTGAGATGGGCGAGCGACATGGCGAGGTCTCCTGGACGGTGGGGGCGGCGAAGCGGCCTGTGTGCAAACCGCGTGCCCGTCTCTGCCGGGAGCCGCTCAGCGCTTCTTCGTCGTCTTGCGCGCCATCGGTGCCACCGCCGGGCGGGCGGCCTCGGCATAGCGCGCGAGGATCTGCCCCAGGTCATCCCCCTGCCGCGAGGCCTCGGCGTGCAGCGCACGCTGCTCCACGCTGTCGAGGTGGTGCGACATGAGCTTGCGCGCGCTTCGCTCGTCGCCACGGCGCAATGCGGCGATCAGCTCGCGGTGCTCGGCGATGGCGCAGTCGGCGGTGTGCGGCCGGCCGTAGATCGCGAGGATCAGCGAGCAGCGCGACACCACCTCGTCCACATAACGCTCCAGCAGCGCGTTGCCGGCCATGTGCGCCAGCAGCTGGTGGAACTCGCCCGCGAGCCGCGCCGACACGGCCGGCACCTGCTGCTTGGCGGCCTGCTCCTCCTGCCGCACATGGCCCTCGAGCGCCGCGCCGAAGGCGGGCTCCCAGCGGGCGATGACGAGCCGCACGACCTCGGCCTCCAGGCAGCGGCGCAGCTCGAACACGCTGCGCGCCTCTTCGATGCTCGGCTGCGCCACGGTGGCCGTGCGCTTCAGCTGCGAGACGACGAGCCCCTCGCCGACCAGGCGCGCGAGCGCGGCGCGGATCAGCGTGCGGCTCATGCCGAAGTGGGTGCCCAGGCTGTCTTCCGGCAGCTTGGTGCCGGGGGTGAGGGCCCCTTCGATGATGGCTTGCTTGAGGGCCGTGTAGGCCGCGTCGGACTTGTCGGAGGGCAGCATGGGCCGCATTCTACGTATACGCCTTTGGTATACGAAGTGGTGCGTGCCGCCCCTTTTTTGCTCAGGAAATTTCCAGGGATGCACCAAAGGCGCCCTCGCGTTCGGGCCAGAATATTGCTGAATCAGGTATACAAGAATATTACGATCAAGTCGACCAAGAGGAAACACCCCATGTCAGAACACATCGTCGCCATGCAGCTCAACCCGCAGCAGCTCGAGCTGCTCCAGCGTGCGATGGCCCGCACCGGCGATGCCGATCTTTCCGCCCTGGCCCGCCGTGCGCTGCGCGAGCTCGACGCGCCCGCCCCGGCACGCGCCGCGCCCTTCTCGCCGCAGCTCGACGGCCTGTCAACCACCCGCGAGATCCTGTGGGAGCACGTGATGGCGCCCGGCACCGGCAAGGCGGTGGAGATGAAGGCAGGGCAGGTCCTGCGCATCCAGCAGGTCGAAGGCGGCCAGTGCGTCGACTTCAACTGCTTCAACCTGCACGACTACCGCGAGTTCATGCACTGCGGGCGCATCCGCACGCTGCACGGGCTGAACCCGGGGCCGGGCGACTTCCTCTGGTCGGCGCCGCCGCGCGAGCGGGCGATGATGCTGATCCTCGAAGACACGGTGCGCTGCAACGACGTGATGTTCCCGCGCTGCAGCCACAACCTCTACGAGTCGGTGTACGGCTACCGCGAGCACACCAACTGCCACGACATCCAGGCCGAGGCGCAGCGCGAATACGGCCTCACGCCGGATGACGTGCACGACTCGTTCAACCTCTTCATGTGCACCGAGGTGCGCGAAGGCCGCGGGCAGATCCGCCGCCAGCAATCGAAGGCGGGCGACTTCGTCGAGTTCCTGTCGCTGATGGACGTGCTGGCCGTGCCCAACGTCTGCGGCGCCGACATCATGCGCACCAGCAACTTCGCGCTGAAGCCGGTGAAGCTGCAGGTGTTCAGCGCCTCCGAGCGCGACCTCGCCCACGTGCCGCCGCTGCCGCGCTACGCGAGCCAGAAGACGCCGGCCGACTTCCGCCAGCCGCACATCCGCGCCGAGCGCGAACTCAAGCGTGATCCGGGCTACCAGCCGCAGTTCACCAACGTGCCGCTCAGCCTGCGCACCTGGCCGATCACCCTCGGCGCCGACGACCATGCACGCCTCAAGTCCACCGGCCTCGAGGTGTATTACGGCGACCGCGACGGCGACGCGCTGCGCGACGTGCTCTTCAGCTGGTGGGAGCGGCAGTTTCTTGCGGGTTGACCCGGGGGGCGCCAGTGGGGGCTCACTGGCTAGGATGGGTCCCATGCGCCAAGACACCCTGTGCTTCCGCCCCGCCACCGTGGCCGACGCCGCGCTGCTCGGGCGCCTGAACCACCAGCTGATCCGCGACGAAGGCCACCGCAACCCGATGGGCGTCGACGCGCTGGTGGAGCGCATGCGGGCGTGGCTGTCCGACGATGGCTACGAGGCCCTGCTCGCCTTCGACGGCGACGACCTGGTGGCCTACGTGCTGTGGCGCGACGAGCCCGACTGCGTCTACCTGCGACAGATCTTCGTGCAGCGTGAGCACCGTCGCCAGGGCGTGGCGCGCCACCTGATGCTGAGCGTGTTCGAGCGCTGGCCCGACAAGCGGCTCACCGTCGACGTGCTGGCCGGCAACGCCCGTGCGCTCGCCTTCTGGCGCCGCATGGGCTACCGCGACTACGCGGTGATGCTGGAGCGGCTGCCACCGGGCGACGACGACGGCTAGGGCCTGTTAACACTAAAAGGGCAGTCGCGCTGAAGCCTGAAGGCGTGCACGGCAAGGCGCAGGCGAGGCCGTGTGCCTGTGGCACACAACGAGCCTGCAACGCCGCCGCGCGCGCCTTCAGGCTTCAGCCCTGCGGGTGATCTCATCGAAAGCCCGCCCTCAGCGTTGCAAATGCTCGCTGTAGCCACAGCTACAGCTGCGCTTTGCGCCTCGATGGCGGGCTTTTGATGAGTCACGCGACTGCCCTTTTAGTGTTAACAGGCCCTAAGCCGTCGCCGCCTGCCCGAGCGCCGAGCGCACCGCGCGGGCCAGCTCGACCAGCCGGTAGGGCTTGGCCAGCAGCAGCACGCCGGGGTCGAGCCGGCCGTGGTGGACGATGGCGTTTTCGGTGTAGCCCGAGGTGTAGAGCACACGCAGCGCCGGCCGCAGCTTGCGCGCCGCATCGGCCAGCGCCCGGCCGTTCATGCCGCCGGGCATCACCACATCGGTGAAGAGCAGGTCCACGCTCTCGGTCTGCTCGATGAAGGCAAGGGCGTCGGCACCGTTGTCCATGTCGATCACGCGGTAGCCCAGCGAGCGCAGCTGCTGGCAGGCGTAGCGGCGCACCATGTCGTCGTCTTCCACCACGAGGATGGTCTCCTTGCCGCCGGTGGGCATCACCCGCTCATGCGCTTCGGGCACGCTCGCCTGGGTGTAGAGCGCCCGCGGCAGGTAGAGCTTGACGGCAGTGCCGTGGCCCTTCTCGGAATAGATGTTGATGTGCCCGGCCGACTGCTTGACGAAGCCGTAGACCATCGCGAGGCCAAGCCCGGTGCCCTTGCCCTTTTCCTTGGTGGTGAAGAAGGGCTGGAAGACGAGCGGTCGAGGTGCTCGGGCGAGATGCCCTGGCCGGTGTCCGACACGGCGAGCATCACGTACTGCCCGGGCTTCACTTCGGGGTGGGTGTCGGCATAGGCCTGGTCGAGCACGGTGTTGGCCGTCTCGATGGTCAGGCGCCCGCCCTTGGGCATGGCATCGCGGGCGTTCAGGCACAGGTTGAGCAGGGCGTTTTCGAGCTGGCCCTGGTCGACCATCGCCTGCCACAGGCCGGCGGCGCGGATCAGCTCGATCTCGATGTGCTCGCCGAGCGTGCGGCGCAGCATCGAGTCCATCTGCGCGATGAGCTGGTTGACGTCGAGCGGCTTGGGGCTCAGCGCCTGTTTCCGCGCGAAGGCCAGCAGCTGCTGCGTGAGTGCGGCGCCGCGCTGCGCGGCGCCGACGATCATCTCGGCGAGCAGGCGCTGGTCGGCACTCTCGGGCTTGTCGCCGGCCTGCTCGACCAGCAGCTCGGCATTGCCCATCACCACCGTCAGCAGGTTGTTGAAGTCGTGGGCCACCCCGCCGGTGAGCTGGCCCACGGCTTCGAGCCGCTGCGATTGCATCAGCCGGGCGTTGAGCTTGGTGATGTCGTCGTGCTGGTGCTGCAGCGACTCGGCGGCCTGGTTGAGCCGGGTCATCAGCTCGCCCAGCTCGCCGCGCGGCAGGGGCGGTGCGATGCGTGCGCTGAGGTCGCCTTCGGCGAGCTGGCGTGCCATGCGCGTGCTGCGCACGATCTGCCGGCGCAGCACGATCTCGGCAAAGAACCACATCGCCAGGAAGAAGAGCGCCGCGAGCCCGGCCAGCAGCGCGAGGTCTTCGCCGAATCGCCGGTTGGCGGTGGCCAGCAGGCTGCTCCGGGGCGCACCGGCCGCCACGCGCAGGCCGGCCTCCTGCAGCGCACTGCCGTCGGCCAGGGCCCACACGTGGGTGCTGCCGCCGGGGTCCGCCATCTCGCCGCTGGCGGCACCGGGGCGCTGCAGGGCAAACTGGTGCAACGCCGAGCCGGTGAGCGACGGGCTCTCCGACGGCGCCGCATCGGGGCCGTGCGAGCGCGCATAGACCGTGCCCTTGCGGTCGAACAGCACGAGGCCGGCACCCGGCAAGGGCGGGGCATCCCCCTCGAAGAGCTTCTGCAGGTTGAGCGACGCCAGCAGCACGAACTGCAGCTCGCCCTCGGCCGAGCGCACCGGGTAGGCGATCTGCAGGACGCCGATGCCGGTCAGCCGGCCGAAGACGGGCTCCAGCACCACCTTCTTGGGGTCGCGCGAGGCGAGCGCAGCCTTGAAGTAGCTGCGGTCGCGCAGGTCGAGTTCGCGGCCGGTGCGCAGCGAGTCACAGAAGAGCCGGCCGTCGGGCCGGATGGTGAGGATGCCGGTGTACTGCGGGTAGGCCTCGCGCACGTTGGAGAGAAAGGCCGAACAGGCGTCACGGTCGTCGGTCTGGAGGTCGCGTGCCCGGCCCAGGCCGTAGAGCAGCTGGGCCGTGCCCTGCACACGGTCGAGCAGCGTCTCGCTGCGCCGCTGCGCGAAGGCGACGAGCACGGTGGTGTCGGCTTCGATGGCGCGTTCACGGTCATGGATGAAGCGCACCAGCGCGAGCAGGGCCGGCACGGCAGTGGCCAACAGCGTGAGCAGCAACAGCCGCATTCGGATGCTCATCGGTGACCTCGCTGCCTTGCTGTTGTTGTCTTGCCCTTGCTGCCGGTTCGCGCAGTTGGCCGCTGCTATGCTGCACCGACGCTGATGCATCGCACGCGCACGGTTTCGGTGGCCGCGGCATCATAAGCCGCAGCACACTCCGCCCTGCACGCTCACAGGTCTGGAGAGGCCTCTCACATGCCCGATGGACGACTGTTGATCCTCGATGACGATCCCGCGATCGGCCAGATCCTGCAGATGGCCGCCAAGAGCGCGGGTGTCGAGGCCCACTGGTGCGAACACGTCCACACCTTCTTCGCCACCCTGGGCCACTGGCAGCCCACGCACGTGGCGATCGACCTGCTGATGCCCGACATGTCGGGCCAGGAGGTGCTGCGCCGGCTGGCCGAATCGGGCTGCCGCGCGAAGGTGATCGTCTCCAGTGGCCTGGGCGCCGGCGAACTGGCCGACGCCCTCAACGAAGCGCGCTCGCTCGGCCTTCAGACGGCCGGTGTGCTGCAAAAGCCGTTTTCGCTGGCGGCGGTGCGCGCCCTGCTGGCCTCGCCAGCCTGAGCCGGGGCGGCCCCGCTCAGCCGCCGAGCAGCGCGTCTCGCAGCAGGTTGTCGGCCGGGGACGGGCCGACCCAGATCTTCAGGATCATCGTGAAGAACTCGGCGTCGCCCACCGGCTCGCCCTGAGGCTTGCCGTTGATGAAGAACTGCGTGCCCTTGCCCGGCACGAACTCCATCGCGAACGAGTCGCCCGCCACCAGCTTGGGCTTGCCCGAGAAGACTTCGATCAGGCGCGTGGAGGCCAGCGCATGCTTGGTCATCAGGTCCTTCGACGAGTTCTCGCCCATGACCTTGAGGAAGAGGCGACCGAGTTCGGTTCCCGGCAGCTCGCGCAATGCCACGAAACCGATCCGCTTCGGCCCCGGCAGCGCCAGCAGGTCGTCGACCTTGTCCACTTTCTTGGTCGTGTACAGCGCCATGTCGTAGACCTTGAACACCGCACGTTGACGCGTGCCGGCCCCGTTGAGGATGAGCGGGGTGCCCGCGACGACGGTGGTCGCCTCGAATTTCGTGGATGTCGTCTGCGCCTGTGCGGCGCCAAGCGCGAGCGCCAGGCAGGTGAGGCAAGCCACAAGCGGACGGGCAAGAACGCAACGCATGGAAACTCCGGCTTTCGAGTTGTCGGTATGGGCGGGATTATTCCCCCCCCCACCGAAGCGCGCGGCTCCCGGGAAACCCGGCGCGAGGCTCAGGCTACGTGCGACATCGTGCGATGTGCGCGCGGTTCTGCTGCACGCACCAGCAGTGCGTCGGGCGGTGTCACGTGTTGCCGCTCGATCAGCACCGAGTCGCCGAACTCATGTGTGCGATAGCCGTGCGCCGTGAGCGCTTCGTCCACCTGCTGCAGCCTCGGCGCGCAGGCGAAGGCATGCAGCAAGCCGTGGTGGCTGGAGCCCGGCTCGTGTGTGCCGGTCACGATGGCGTCGACGACCCGCAGCCAGCCGAAGTCCTGCGGTCCCAGGCGCTGCGTGGCCACGCCCACGCCGGCCTGCAGGCGGCCGCGTCGCGCGGCGTGTTCGAGGGCCCGCGTGACGGTGGTGCCGAGTGCGATGACGCGACCCTGCGCCGCCTGCGTGCGCTCGATCGCCTGCACGGTGGCGGCGGGCAGGTGGTAGGGCTCGTCGAATGGCAGGCGTGCGTCGAGGGCGGGGTCGCCGGTCGACGACAGGCCGGCCGCGTGCGTCAGCGTGGCGAAACCGACGCCACGCTCGCGCAGCGTTCGCAAGAGGCCCCAGTCGAGCAGGAACCCGGCTGACGGCGGCTCGAAGGCCACCGGCAGCGCGGCCACGCTCGTCCACACGTCCCACAGCGCGAGCGGCTGCGGCAGATGAGCGTATTGCACCGGCTTGCCATGGCGGGCGAGGCCAGCCCAGATGGCGTCGGGCGTGCCCGCGAAGCGCAGCGCGACGAGGCGCGGGTGGTCGAGCGTGCGCAGCACCTGCGCCTGCAGCGGGCCGAGGGCCAGGCCGTCGCCGGGCTTGAGCGGCGGCGGCAGCGGGCGGTGTTCGGTGAGAGTGCGGTGGTCGCCGTCACCGAAGACGACCGCGGTGAACTCGCGCACGTCGTCGACCGCCAGCGAGCGGCGGCCGGCGAGGCGCACTTCGATCGTCTCTCCGCTCGGCAGGTGCCGTCCGTGCAGGCTCGCGGGCAGGGTGGCGGCGTCGTTGGCGATGAGCAGATCGCCCGCGCGCAGGAAGCGGGGCAGCTCGGTGCGCGGCGCGTGGTGCAGCCGGCCGTGGGCGTCAACGACCAGCAGACGCGCGTCGCGCGGGCGTTGCACCGGGGTGGAGGCGGCTTTCATGCGGGCTCCTTCGTGACGAGGTGGTGCAGGATCTCGCGTGCCGCATCGGCGGGTCGCTTGAGCGTGGCGGGATCGGCGCCGGGCACGGCGAGGGCGTGCAGCGGGGTGTCCATGTCGCCCGGGTCGAGCGCGATCACGCGCACACCGTGCTCGCGCAGCTCTTCGTGCCAGATGCGGCTCAGCTGCGTGAGCGCGGCCTTGCTCGCGCCATAGGCGCCCCAGCCGGGGTAGGGCGTGGCGGCGGCGTCGCTCGTGATGTTGATGATCGTGGCCGGCCGACCGTCGCGCGCCGAGGCGCGCAGCGCGCCCAGCAGCGCCTTGGTCAGGCGGAAGGGGCCGAGCAGGTTGGCGGCGAGGGCGGCCTCGAGGTCTTCGCACGCGGTGTCGGCGAGCAGTGCCAGCGGCACCGGGCCGAGGTGCGACGCGTTGTTGATGAGCACGTCGAGCCCGCCGAGCGCGGCGGTGACCTGCAGCGCGAGCGGGTAGATGTCGGCCTTCTTCGCGATGTCGCCGACGAGGCCGTGCGTGCCCGGCAGGCTGCGTGCGACCTCGGCCACACGCTCGGGTGTGCGGGCGATGAAGGCGACCTGCGCGCCGGCCGCATGCAGCTGGCGCACGAGGGCGAGGCCGAGGCCCGAGGTGCCGCCGGTGACGGCGACGCGCAGGTCATGGAGAGAGGGGTTCATGGCGGCTTTCAGGGTGTCGATGGCGGCACGATAGGCAGCGAGGCCTCGCACGACGAGCAGCGTGTCCATCCGATTGGCAAGCCGGCCTGCAAATGGACAATGCGGCCCACCATGCCCGCCGACGACCCGTCTTCGATCCCTGCCCACCTCGCGCGCAACCTCGTCGCGCTGCGCCACACCCGCTCGCTGACGCAGGAGCAGCTGGCCCGATCGGCCGCGGTGCCGCGTTCGACGATTGCCAACCTGGAGTCGGGTGAAGGCAACCCGTCGCTCGCGGTGCTCGTGAAGGTGGCCGGTGCCCTGGGCGTGCCGATCGACGAGCTGCTGGCCTCGCCGCGGGCGCTGGTGCGGCACTGGTCGGCCAGCGAGGTGGCGAAGCGGCAGAAGGGGCGCGGCGTCACCATCCGCGAACTGGTGCCCGAGCCAGTGCCCGACGAGATGATGGAGGTGATGGACTTCGCCCCCGGCGCCGTGATGGCCGGCACGCCGCACCTGCCGGGCACACGCGAGTTCTTCACCTGCCTGCACGGCCGGGTGGTGATCAGCGTGGCCGGCGAACGCTACCCGCTGGACGCCGGCGAGGTGCTGGCCTTTCCCGGCAACCTGCCGCACTCGTACCAGAACGCCGATGCACTGGTGGCGGCGCAGGGGGTGTCCGTCGTGGTGCTGGCCAAAGCCGGCGTTTAGCCGGTTTTCGCGCAGCCCTGTTGTCATTGCGGATTAGCGCGCGCCGCCTATCCTCGCGTCCCCACTCACAACTCCAAGAGGGACTCACCATGACGTTTGCTGGATTGCTTCGCCGCGGCATCGCGGCACTTGCCGGGGCCTTGCTGCTCTCGACCGCCTCCCACGCCGGTGCGCCACAGGTCAAGACCCAGGCGCCGGGCTGGTACCGCATGATGCTGGGCGACATCGAGGTCACCGCCCTGCTCGACGGCGTGATCAACCTCGAGCCGCACAAGCTGCTCACCAACACCAAGCCCAAGGACGTGAGCGCGCTGCTCGCCAAGTCCTTCCTGAGCGACTCGGTGCCGACCTCGGTCAACGCCTACCTCATCAACACCGGCAGCAAGCTGGTGCTGATCGACGCCGGCGCGGCCACGCTCTTCGGCCCCGGGCTCGACCAGCTGCACGCGAACCTCAAGGCCTCGGGCTACCAGCCGGAGCAGGTCGACGTGGTGCTCATCACCCACATGCACGGCGACCACATCGGCGGTCTCATCCAGGGCGGCAAGATCGCCTTCCCCAACGCCACCGTGATGGCCGACCAGCACGACGCCGACTTCTGGCTCAGCGCCGAAAACCTCGCCAAGGCGCCCGAGGGCATGAAGATGTTCTTCCAGGGTGCGCAGATGACGCTCGGCCCCTACGTCAGCGCCGGCAAGTTCAAGCCCTTCGAGGGCAACACCGAGATCGTGCCGGGCGTGAAGGCGATCGCCGCCCACGGCCACACACCGGGGCATGCGGTGTACAGCGTCGAGTCCCAGGGCCAGAAGCTGGTGCTGTGGGGCGATCTGATGCACGTGGCGGCAGTGCAATTCCCGAAGCCCGAGGTCACCATCCAGTTCGACACCGACTCGAAGGCGGCCTATGCGCAGCGCAAGAAGGCGTTTGCCGATGCGGCCAAGGGCGGCTACTGGGTCGCCAGCGCGCACCTGCCCTTCCCCGGCATCGGCCACCTGCGCGCCGACGGCAAGGGCTACGTGTTCGTGCCCGCGCACTACACGCCGATCAAGTGACCGCCCCTCGTCCGGCGGGTACACCGGCCGATCCCCCGAGGGGATGCGGGCCGGCTTGGGAGCGGCCCGGCGCTCGGCCCGCCTCGAGAACCCCCGTCGACTCAGGGCGATAGCCGCGCCAGCCCCGGCAGCAGCTGGAAGCTGGTGTCGCGCAAGGTCTCGACGAAGGCCCGCACGTAGGGCCGCTGCGACAGGCCGGCCTGGTGGGCCGCGTGCAGGCGCGACATCAAGCCACGTTTGCCCACCGGGCGGGTGCTGACGTAGCCGCGGTCCACGTAAGGTTGCACGCTCCAGCTCGGCAGCACCGCGATGCCACGCCGGCTGGCCACGAGTTGCAGGATGGCCACCGTCAGCTCCGAGGTGCGGCGCGGCGGGTTCACGCCGGCGGGACCGAGCACCCGCATGATGTCGAGCAGGCCGTCGGGCACCGGGTAGTGGATCAACGTCTCTCCCGCGAAGTCTTTCGGCGTGAGGTGCGCGCGCGAGGTGAGGCGGTGGTCGTTGGCCATCACCGCGACCATCGGGTACTGGAAGAGCGGCACGAACTCGATGCCGGCGCTCTCGTCCACCTCGGAGGTGATCGCGAGTTCGGCGCGGTCGCTCACGACCAGCCCCACCGGGTCGGCGTGGAAGCCCGAGACGATGTCCAACTCCACCTCGGGCCAGTGCGGGCGGAAGGCGTCCATCGCCGGCATCAGCCAGTCGAAGCAGGTGTGGCACTCCACCGCGATGCGCAGCGGCCCCGCGCTGCCGCCGGCCATGTTGGCAAGGTCGCGCTCGGCCGCCTGCACCGCATCCATCACCTGCAGCCCCAGCTGCGCCAGGCGCAGCCCCGCGGGTGTGAGCCGCACCGGCTGCGTGCGTCGCTCCAGCAGCTCGAGTTCATAAACACCTTCCAGCAGCTTGAGCTGGTGCGACAGCGCCGACTGCGTGAGGTGCAGCCGCTCGGCGGCGGCGCTCAAGGAGGGTGCTTCCATCAGCACGGCGAGGGTGCGAAGGTGGCGCAGTTCGAGGGGTGTGGGCATGGGTATGAATCTTATTCAAGCGTTCGGTGAAATTCTTTCGCTTGAATCATAGAGCCCGCGTTCCTAGCATCCGGACTCTTTGGATTCCACGAGACCGGCATGAAGACGCACACCCTGGGCTTTCCGCGCATCGGCGCACAACGCGAACTCAAGTTCGCCCTCGAACGCCACTGGCGCGGCGAGTCGCAGCCCGAGGTGCTGCCGCAGATGGCGCAGGAGCTGCGCACCCGCCACTGGCTGCTGCAGCGGCATGCGGGCCTCGACTTCGCGACCACCGGCGACTTCTCGCTCTACGACACCATGCTCGACCATGTGTTGATGTTCGGTGCGGTGCCGGCACGGTTCGGCTTCACGCCGGGTGAGATCGGGCTGGCGGAGTACTTCGCGCTGGCCCGCGGCAACGCGGCGCAGGGGGCGATGGAGATGACCAAGTGGTTCGACACCAACTACCACTTCCTCGTGCCCGAACTCGCGCCCGACCAATCGTTCAGCCTGCACGCGCAAGGCTTGCTCGATTCGGTGCGCGAGGTCGAGAACCGCAGCTTCACGCCGAAGCCGGTGCTGATCGGGCCGCTGACCTTCCTGTGGCTGTCGAAGATGCACGGTCTGCCCGAGGGGGCCGACGAAGCCGCGGCCAAGCTCGCGCTGCTGCCGCGTCTGCTGCCGGTCTACCGGCATCTGCTGGCGGCACTCGAAGCGCGGGCCGTGCCCTGGGTGCAGATCGACGAGCCGGTGCTCGCGCTCGACCTGCCCGCGGCCTGGGTGCAGGCGCTGCCGGGTGTGTACGAGGCGCTGGCTCCGGCCCACATCCGCATCCTGCTCGCCACCTATTTCGAATCGGTCGAAGCACATCTGCCGGCGCTCGCCCAGCTGCCGGTGCACGGCCTGCACCTCGACCTGGTGCGAGCCCCGCAGCAGGCGCTCGCCGCGCTGCGGCTCTGGCCGCGCGACAAGGTGCTGTCGGCCGGTGTGATCGACGGCCGCAACATCTGGCGCGCCGACCTGCGTGCCGTGCTCGCGCAACTCAAACCGCTGCACGCCCGCTGGGGCCAGCGCTTGTGGCTGGCGCCGAGCTGCTCGCTGCTGCATTGCCCGGTCGACCTGGCACCGGAAGCCCGGCTCGACCCGCAGGTGAAGCGCTGGCTCGCGTTCTCGGTGCAGAAGCTGGCCGAACTCGGCACCTTGAAGCGTGCGCTGCAAGACGGCGAGGCGGCCGAAGCCAAGGCCCTGGACGAGAGCGACTCCGCCCAGCGCTCGCGCCGCAGCAGCCCGCAGGTGCATCAGCCGGCGGTGCGCGCCCGTGTCGCCGCGCTGCAGGCCGGTGACGCCGAGCGCCAGCACCCGTATGCCGAACGCAGCGTGCAGCAACGCGCACGCCTGAAGCTGCCACCCTTTCCCACCACCACCATCGGCTCCTTCCCGCAGACGAACGAGATCCGCGTCGCCCGCGCCCGCTTCAAGCGCGGCGAGCTGCGCGAGGCGCTGTACCGCGAGCAGATGCAAGACGCCATCGGCCAGGCCGTGCGCGAGCAGGAAGCCCTGGGCCTGGACGTGCTGGTGCACGGCGAAGCCGAGCGCAACGACATGGTCGAGTATTTCGGCGAGCAGCTCTCGGGCTATGCCTTCACCGACAACGGCTGGGTGCAGAGCTACGGCTCACGCTGCGTGAAGCCGCCGGTGCTGTTCGGCGACGTGGCGCGCCCGGCGCCGATGACGGTGGAGTGGACGCGCTATGCACAAGGCCTCACCAAGCGCTGGATGAAGGGCATGCTCACCGGCCCGGTGACGATGCTGCAATGGTCCTTCGTGCGCGATGACCTGCCGCGCGAGCAGGTGGCGCTGCAGCTCGCACTCGCGCTGCGCGACGAGGTGAACGACCTCGAAGCCGCCGGCATCGCCATCATCCAGATCGACGAGCCGGCCTTCCGCGAAGGCCTGCCGCTGCGGCGCGCGGATTGGACAAGGTACCTGGAGTGGGCCGCACGCGCCTTTCGCATCAGCGCGAGCGGCGTGCGCGACCACACGCAGATCCACACCCACATGTGCTACTCGGAGTTCAACGACATCCTGCCGTCGATCGCCGCGATGGACGCCGACGTGATCACCATCGAGACCTCACGATCGCAGATGGAGCTGCTGCGTGGCTTCGGCGACTTCGCCTACCCCAACGAGATCGGCCCCGGCGTCTACGACATCCACTCGCCGCGCGTGCCCGATGCGGGCGAGATGCTGGCCCTGCTGCGCAAGGCCCGCGAGGTGATCCCCGACGATCGCCTGTGGGTCAACCCCGACTGCGGCCTGAAGACCCGGGGGTGGGACGAGACGCGGGGGGCGCTGCGCCACATGGTGGACGCAGCACAAGCACTGCGCAAAGAACTGGCGTGATCTCGCCAGGGCACGGTGTCTCGCATCCCGGGCGTGGGGTGGGTGACGCAGTGAAGTGTCAGGCGGAATTCCTTGAGCCGGGAGGCTCAAGGAAGGGGGACATGAACGGAGTCACCCACCCCACGCCCGGGATGCCCCTCCGAAACCCCGCACACCGAAACCTCCCCGCCTCCGCAACACGGCTCGTCAGAACGCCACCACCGCCGCCAGGGTGAAGCCCTGAGTCGTGTCACGCGCATCCTGCTTGATGACCGGCGCGGTGGGCACGGTGGTGTCGCTGCTCAGGCTGATGCCCTTGGCCTTGATGATCTGCGTGCGGTAGCCGAGGTTGAAGTTGATGGCCTTGACGAAGCGCCCGAGCGGCAGCGTGTAGCCCAGCCCCACCTCGCTCAGTGAGTAGTCGGCCGACACATCCTCCGACCCCTTGATGCTGAGCACGCCGATGCCCAACGACCCATACACCGAGAAACCACCCGACAGCGGCGAGGCCGCGCTCACCCCGAGGGTGGGGCCTGACACCTGGTAGATCTTGACGCCGGTGGCGGTGATCTGGTCGAACTTCTTGTACCCGATCGTGGCGGCCAGCCCCGGGGTGATGTGGTAGCCGAAGTTGACGTCGGCCTCGCGGCGCTTGAACTCCGCCGGGCCGCCGAAGCGCTCGAAGCTGTGGGTGGTGTTGACGGCCCCGCTCACCGAGCCGATGAAGTCGCGGTAGCGAAAGCTCAGCTGCGGGATCACCATGGCCTTGGTCTTGGCCGACTCCTGGGAGACGAACTCCTGGTTGGCGCTGTTTTCCTCGATGAACCAGGTGGACCAGTCGGCGACCCAGACCTTGGTGCCGAAATTGAGGCCGAAGTTGGACTCCTGGGCCTGGACGGCGGCGCCGGCGAAAGCCAGGGTCAGGGCGCAGAGGGTGGGAAGACGCGGCGACACACGCCGGCCAGAGCGATCGGTTGTTTGCATGAGTGGCTCCAACGACAGACGGGGTGGGCGAAGCCGACACGGCGCCGGCTTCGAGCGGCGGCTTGGCGCATCCGACGGCCACGCGTCCAAGCCAATGGGATGTTAGGCGTGACGAAAGTCAGCTTCCCCCTCAAAAAAGCGGATGCGACACCGGCAGGTCTGGGATATCTTTTGATACAGGGACGTGATAGAGCCGGATCGGCCATCACCGCACGCGAGCCGATCCGTGCGCCGGGATGCAACTCATGAGCAAGAACACAAGCTTGATCGCCGCTTGCGCCGCGGCCGCGTGGCTGGCGGCGCTGTGCCTGGCGCCGGCCACGGCGCTGGCCCAGGCCCGCCCCGCCGCCGCGCCCGCCGAGCTGAAGCGTGTGGCACTCGTCGTGGGCAACGCCCGCTACACCGGCGTGCCGGTGCTGGTGAACACGCTCAACGACGCCGACGACATGTGCAAGGCGCTGCGCGAACTCAAGTTCGAGGTGCTCTGCGTGCGCGACCTGAAATCCCGCCGCGACTTCAAGCGCGCGGTGCAAGACTTCACCAGCAAGCTCGGCACCGGCGTCGCCGGCCTCTTCTACTACGCCGGCCACGGCCTGCAGATCGACGGCGAAAACTACCTCGTGCCCACCGACGCCCGCATCGACAAGAAGGAAGACGTCGAAGACGAGACCGTGAGCCTGCGCTACGTGATGGCCGCGCTCGACGAGGCCCGTGCCGACTTCAGCTTCATCATCCTCGACGCCTGCCGCAACAGCCCCTTCACCCGGGGCTTCACGCGCGCCGTCAACCGCGGCCTGGCCGCCGTGAGCGACACGCCCACCGGCTCGCTGGTGCTCTACTCCACCGCCGCCAACGACACCGCCTCCGACGGCCCGAGCGGCCAGCGCAACAGCCCCTTCACCAAGCACCTGCTGACCCACATGAAGCAGCCCGGCCTGACGGTCGAGGCCATGATCAAGAAGGTCTCGGCCGGCGTGCAGAACGACACCCAGGTGCAGGGCGGCAAGCGCCAGGTGCCGTTCAGCTACGGCTCGTTCACCGGTGAGTTCTGCTTTGCCGGTTGCGCGAGCCCCACCGAGCAGGCCGAGACCGCGCGGCTGCGCAAGGAGCGTGAGGCCCTGGAAAAAGCGCAAGCCGAGCTGGCCCTGCGAGAAGCCGAACTCAAGCGCGCCACGCCGGCGCCGGTGCCACCACCCGCGGAGCCCGCACCGCAGGCCACTCGCACCACGGCGCCCAAGCCGGCACCACGGCCGGTGGTCGTGCCCTCGTTCTGACGCTGACACGGGGCGGCGCACCGGGCCCTGCAGCAGGCGCGAATGGGCCCGCCGGCCTCCGGCCATCGCGTAACGTGGCACGCTCGCGTCATTTCATCCACCGGAGCCCCCCCTTGTCCGACCACGTCTACACCGCCACCACCGTCTGGGCGCGCGGCGACCAGCCCTTCAGCGACAAGCGGTACAGCCGCCGCCACGACATCCATTTCGACGGCGGGCATGTGATGCCGGCGTCGTCGTCGCCGCTGTCGGTGCGGGTGCCATATTCCGACCCGGCGGCCGTCGACCCGGAAGAGAGCTTCATCGGCTCGATCTCCAGCTGCCACCTGCTGTGGTTCCTCGACATCGCCTGCCGCGCCGGCTGGGTGGTCGACGGCTACCGCGACGAAGCGATCGGCGTGATGGAGCCGAATGCCGAGGGCCGCATGGCCATCACCCGCGTCACGCTGCGACCGACGGTGCGCTTTGCGGGCAAGCAGCCGACACCCGAGGAGCACGAGCACCTGCACCACCGCGCACACGAGGAATGCTTCATCGCCAACTCGGTGAAGAGCGAGGTGCGCTGCGAGCCGAGCCTCGCGGGCTGAAGATGAAACAGCCCCAAGCTCACTTCGTTCGCGGCCCCCGAGGGGCGCGCCAATGCCTTCGGACGGCCGGGCGGCCTTGACATGTACACCCCGAGCCACTTCGATGAAAGCCGCCCCGAGCTGCTGCAGCAGTTGCTGCACGATCACCCGCTGGGCCTGCTGATCACCCACGGCGCGCAGGGGTTGGACGCCAACCCCGTGCCCTTTCTCCACGACCCGCGGCCGGGTGGCGCCGGAGTGCTCACCGCCCACGTGGCCCGCGCCAACCCGGTGTGGAAGGAAGCGGCCGACCGCGAGGTGCTGGTCGTCTTCCAGGGCCCGCAGGCATACATCTCACCCAACTGGTATCCGAGCAAGTCCGACAACGGCAAGGCGGTGCCCACCTGGAACTACATCGTGGTGCAGGCACGCGGCAAGCTCGTCGTGCACGACGACGTGGCGTGGCTGCGCGAGCTGGTCACCCGCCTCACGCAGCGGCACGAGGCGACGCAGGCCGTGCCGTGGCAGTTGAGCGATGCACCGCCCGACTACCTGGAGGCGATGCTGCGCGGCATCGTCGGCATCGAGATCCCGCTCAGCTCGCTGCGCGGCAAATGGAAGATGAGCCAGAACCACCCCGCGGCCAACCGCGAGGGCGTGTCGAGCGGGTTGCGCAGCCGCGGGCCGGAAGCCACCGCCGTGGCCGACTGGGTGGTGCGCGCCCCGTCGCGATAGCCCCGACGTGCGCCGTCTCGCTCAGCGCGCGCTGTAGGCCGCCACCCGGGCGGGCGCGGCGTCGGGTGCGGCGAGGGTGTCGACGAGCTTGACCATGCGGCGGGCCGCGTCGGCTTCGATGCGGCTCACGGTGATCGTGAGGCGGGCGGCCTTGGCGCCTTGGGCGACCAACTCGGCCTGCGTGGTCGAGGGCACGCCGCCCCACACGTCGGCGCGCGGGCCGTGCGTGGCCGGGCGCCCGTAGGTGCGCTGGAATTCCAGCGAAAACGCTTCACGCGCCACCGGTGCGTCGAGCATCACCATCACCAGCCGGTCGTGGTGGAAGCAATAGCGCACGCCGCTCAATTCGGTGTCGCCGAACATCAGGTTTTCGCGGTCACGCTGGTAGCAGGCCACGTCGCCATCCACCTGCGCCGGGCCCACGTCGCGCAGCGCGTCAACGCCTTCGCCCCAGTGCACACCGCGAAAGCCGCGCAGCTCGAAGGCCTGTGCGCCCAGCGTGAACACGGCGCCCACCAGCAGGGTCGCGGCGGCGGCGAGACGGGTGGCTTTCGACATGGCGCTTCCTTCGGTGATGCGGTGGGAAAAGTGTCTTCGCCGCCCGCCGAATGTGTCAATTCGTAAACCCTTAGGAGGCCCCGAGCGAGTGCGCAGCAAGTCGCGTTTTGTCGGAGTCGATGGACGAAAAGTGTCGCTTTGCGCAACCAGTTCACACGAAGGTATCAATGTGTACATAACCCTCAACCCGCCGGGTGCCTCGACCGAAATGTGAGTTCCTAACGGGAGAAATTCACATGAAGCGCAGACAACTGGTGATGGGCAGCCCCGCAATCATCGCGGCCGGCATGTTGGGAACGTGGTCGGGCAGCCCGGCCGCAGCGGGGCCGGTGATCCGCTTCGGCCAGTCGGCGTCTCTCACGGGCGGTCAGGCCAGCTACGGGCGTGACATCCGCGACGGCATCACCGCCGCCTTTGCCGCCGCCTCGGCCGTGCCGGGCAGCCCGCGCTTCGAATTGGTGACGCTCGACGACGGCGGTATGAAAGACCGCTGCATCCAGAACGTGGGCACACTGGTCGAGGGTGGCGTGTCAGCCATCGTCGGCCTGACCAACGGCATCGCGGCCGAGGCCTGCGTGCCGATGGCCCACAAGGAACAGATGGCGCTCCTCGGCACGGCCAGCGGCAACATGGGCCTGCGCACCGGCCCGTCGAGCGGGGTGTTCCATACCCGTGCCGGCTACGACCTCGAATACAAGCGCATGGCGAACTACATCAAGGAGTTCGGCATGCGCCGCATCGGCTACGTGTACCTGAAGGACACCTCGCCGGCCAACCTGAAGGTGATGACGGATTCGCTGAACGCGGTGCAGATCACACCGACGGTGGCGATCGCCATCGAGCGCACCGGCACCAACTTCGAAGACGTGGCGGCCTCGCTGATGGCGGCCAAGGTCGACATCGTGCTGATCTCGGCCAACGCCGGCCCGGTGGCGACCATCATCGACCACATGTCGAACGCCAAGTTCCCCGGCCTCTTCTACGCCTCGTCGTACGCCGGGCAGGGCCTGATGGACACGCTCACCGCGCGCAAGCAGAGCTGCATCATGAGCATGGTGGTACCGCGCCCGAACTCGGGTGCCGCCAACGTGGTGAGCCGTGCCCGGCAGGACTTCGCGGCCCTCGGCGGTGAAGCCAAGCTCGGCATCACCACGCTGGAGGGCTACATCGCCGGCCGCACCGCCGTCGAAGCGGCACGGGCGGCGCTCAAGGTGAGCGGCGGCGAGCGTGTGAGCCGCGCCCGCCTGAAGGAATCGATCGCCGGCCTGCGCACCGACCTCGGCGGCTACCGCGTCGAGTTTGCGCCCGGCGTGACGCAGGGCTCGCAGTACGTCGACCTGATCGCGATCGACCGCTACGGCCGCCTCGTCGGCTGAGTGTGTCAGCCCCTCGGCCGATGGGTACATCGGCCGATCCCCCGAGGGGATGACGGGCCGGCTTGGGAGCGGCCCGGCGCTCGGCCCGGCGCGCGCAGACGAGGTTCAGTCCTTGCCGTGGCCCTTGTGCGACTTGTCCTTCTTGCCATGCTTGTGGCCGTGCTCGCGCTCGTAGCGCTCGTGCACCCAGCTCTCGCGCACGAAGTACACCGGCTGGCCGCAGGCGTTGTAGCGGTGGCAGTGCTTCGACCACTTCTTCTGGTGGCCGGGCGGCACGTACAGGTACACAGGCTGGGCCGGCACCACTACTGCGGGCTGGGCAATCACCACCGGCTTGGCGTAGACCACCGGCGGCGGCGGCATGTTGCCGATGTCGATTCGGCCATAGACGCCCGGCTGGGCGACCTGCACCGAGACGCCTACGCTCGTCTGCGCGCTGGCCGCGCCGCCGAAGGACATCGCAACCCACGCCGCGGCGAGGAACAAGGTTTTCAGATACTGCTTCATGAGAGTGCTCCGTGGAGAAAAGCGCCGTGTTGCCGTGCACAGCCGTGGCGGGCCAGCACGTCGGCCAAGGCGCGGGCCGAAAAAGGCTTGAGGATCACATCATCCATCCCCGCGGCGCGGTAGGCCGCACATTCTTTGGCCATCGCACTGGCGGTGACGGCAATGATGGGCGTCGGGACCCGATGGTGCTCGCGCTCCCAGCCGCGGATGAGGCGCGTGGCCTCGATGCCGTTGGCCACGGGCATCCGGTAGTCCATCAACACCAAGGTGTAGAGGCCAGCCTTCACTGCCTCGACGGCCTGTTCGCCATCGGTGACAAGCGTGGCCTCCACGCCGTGGTGTTCGAGCATGAGGGTGAGCAGCAGCGCCTGCACCGGGTCGTCTTCGACCACCAGCACATGCGGGCGCCGGCTGCCCGCGGCGAAGGTCGGCGCATCGTGCCGCTCGTGCCAGAGTGGCACGCGGCGCGCGAAGGAATGGGGGTCGGTCTTCATCGTTCGAAACGGATCGATCGGGCCTGGATGCGCACCCCGCCGCTCGGGGCGCCTCGCACGTCGAGCAGCGCACCGACGACCAGATCGCCCGCATTGCCAGCCGCGAACTGCGTGTTGCCGTCCCACGCCACGGTGACGCCGCGCAGCACGAGGGTCTGCGTTGCCACGTTGACCGATTCGATCGGCCCGTGCAGCTCGAACTCCTGGTCGCCGCCGCGCTTGAAGTCGAGTTCGGTGGCGACCAGCACGCCGGCCACCATCTCACCGTCGACCTCGACCCGCACGCCGTCGGCCAGATCGGCCAGCGTTCCGCGGCGCACCCGCACGCCGGGGCCGCTCGCGTCCACCGGCACGCCGGCGACAAAGAAACTCGCCGCACTCACATAGCCGCTCACGAAGCCTTCGAGTTCGGCCTCTTCGCGGTCGGGGAAGTTGCGCTGCGAGGTGTGCACCGAGGTCGCGACCCAGCGGCCCGACACCTGGGTGGTGTTGAGGCTCACCCGCACCGACAGCCCGTTGGCCAGCGTGGGCAGCGAGCCCGGCGCCACCGCGCCGTAGTCGATGAGCGCGCCGCCGATCGAGAAGGTGCGTGTCGGCGGACCCTGCAAGGCGCTGATGCGGCCACGCAGCGTGTACTGGCCGAGCGTGCTGCGCGCCTCGATGCGCGTGGCGGTGTAGCGGCCGGTGCTGCTGTCGTAGAAGCCGTGCACGGCCACCAGCTGGCCGGCCAGCACATCGGCCAGGCCCGCGGGGTAGCCGTCGAACAGCGTGTCGACGTCGACCTGCACCGTCTGCCCCAGCACCACCAGACGTGATGCCGGCAGGTCGACCGACTCCACCGGCCCGGCGATCTCGTGGCCGAATTGGATGCGGCTGGCCGTGCCCTGGCCCGAGTTGCCGCGCACGCGGCCCTGCACCTCGACCACCATGCCCAGGCGCAGGTCGGTGCGCGGGCGTGTCACGCCGTCGTCGTCGACCACCGTGGCCTGGCTGTCGTCGTAGCGGATGCCGTTGACGATCACCGAGCCGAAGCCGGTGACGCGGCCCGACGCGGTCGTCGGCCGCTCCACGGTCTGGCCGGTGCCGCCGCTGTCGACCCCGCCGCAACCGGGCAGCACCGTCGCCAGCAGGAGGAGCGCCAGCACCGCCGCGAGCGACAGCGCCGCGGTGGGCGAAGGGCGTTGGAACCGCAGGCGCTTCATGGGGTACTCCTTCGTGCGGCCTTGCGGGCCGCGGCGCGACGCGGCGCCTTGTCATCCTGGTCCTTGAGGGAAGCCGGCTCGGCCTCGGTGCTTGCATCGCCGTGCATCGGCGCGTGGTAGCCGTAGAGGCCGACGCGCAGCCGCCGGTCTTGCGTGCGGCCGCTGGCGGCGTCGTCGTCGATCGCCTTCTGCAGCATCGGCGCGAGCGCGCGCAGCAGCTGCGCCCACTGCTCGCGGATCAACGGCTGCAGCGCCTGCACCGACTCAGCCGAGAGTCTCGTCGGCAAACACCGCCTGCTCCAGGTGCTGCGGCTGTGCCGACAGCACGTTGCTCACCGCCGCCCGCAGGTGGTCGCCCACATTGCTGGCCACGAAGCCCAGCATGCGCGGCTCGTCGCCGGCGGGGGTGAAACGTTCGCGCAACAGCTCGACATGGTCGTTCGCCTCGTCGAGGCGCGCGAGCCCCAGGCGGCACAGCTCTTCGAGCAGGCTGCGCGGATGCACGTCTTTGGTCACCGATTGCGCCAGGGTTTCGAAGCTGGGCCCCGGGCCTTGGCGGGGCAGCGAGGTCTGGTCGCGCCAGGCCGGGTCGCTCAGCCAGCGAGTGAACACTTGCGTAGCCGGTGTGCGTTTGGCCTCCAGCACGGGCTCGCGCTGCAACAGGCGGTTGACCTCGCGGCGATGCAGCCCGGTGGCGGTGCTGACGCGGCTCACCGCGCGGTGGGGCGTGACGTCGGGATGGGCGGCGAGGGCGGCCTCGACGAAGGCGGCACGCAGCAGTTCGTCCAGGTCCGAGTGGTGCAGGCCCCGCGCAATCGCCAGCTCGGCCAGCGGGGTCAGCAGCGCCCGGCAGGCGGCCAGCACCGGCGACAGGTCGGGTGCGGCCGAGGGCGCGGAAGACGGCGATGGATGGTCGTCAATGAACAAGGGAGGCACAGCGGGCCACGGGAAGGCCACTTTACCTGAATGTGCTTTTTGCACATTCATGGGTTTGCCCTCGGTGCAGTGCCTTTTGTCCTACGACCAGGAGAGCGGGTTGAGCCGGTAGCAGCGCGCCAGCTCGTCGTAGAGCGCCGGGTGCTGCTCGGCCAGCGCCTGCGGCTGCTCGAAGAACACCTCGCTTGCGACCGCGAAAAACTCGGCCGGGTTGGTGGCGCCGTAGGGGTTGAGCAGGGTCGGCATGCCGGCCGCCACCGCCGACTGCAGCCGGTCGAACTCGGCCGTCATCACCTGCACCCAGCGCTCGCGGGCACGGCGCGTGGGCAGGTGCGGGGCGCCATTGGCGGCCCCGTTTTCCTGGTCGAGCTGGTGGGCGAATTCATGGATCACCACGTTCTGCCCGTCGGCGGGCTCGGCCGCGCCGTCGAGCGTGTCCTGCCAGGACAGGATCACCTGGCCCTGCGACCACGACTCGCCCGACAGCGCGAGCCGCTGCTCCTGCAGCACGCCGCTGCCATCGGCGTGCACCCGGTCAACCGCAAACGCGCCGGGGTAGACCAGCACCTGTCGCAACTGCGGGTAGTAGCCGGGCCGGCGGCGGTTGAGCAGCAGCAGGCAGGCCTGGGCGGCGATGGTGATGCGCATCTCGTCGGTGACGTCGAGGCCGGCGCAGCCGATGAAGGGTTTTTCGGCAACGAAGACCTGGATGTGCTTCTTCAATTGCAGCTGCAGGTCGGCCGGCAGGTGGCGCACCTGCGGCACGCGCCGGCGCAGGATCTCGCGCCACGCGGGCGGGAAGGGCCGGCGGCGGATGCGTGCCCGGCGCAGCGCCGTCCACAGCGGCTGGCCGGCGAACCATGCGACGAGCAGGGCCATCACGCCGAAGGCGAAGAACAAGGTCACGCGCGGGCCCCAGCAACAAGGAAGGGAGTAGCTGGGTCCCGTCCTGCAGGTTTCAAGTCTTGCGACTACAGTGCGGCCGGCCCGGTTGTTGTCTTGCCCCCGTCCCTGGAAGGAGACCCGCATGAAGCACCTCACGACCTCGCTGGCCCTCGCGGCCCTGGCCCTGTCGGCCTGCGCGCAGACCGCCACCCCGCCAGCGAGCCCCGCCGGCCCCGAGCTGAGCCTGTCGCGCCTGGAGTGCGGCACCGGCGTCACCAACGACGTGGGCCGTTTCTCCGACACCTTCGCGATGGATGGCAAGAAGGTGCCCTTCGTCTTCAGCTGCTATCTGATCCAGCGCGGCGACGAGTACATGCTGTGGGACAGCGGCCACTCGATGAGCGCCGGCGCGCCCGCGCCGAAGGTGAGCCTGGTCGACCAGCTCGCGCAGCGTGGCATCAAGCCCGAGCAGATCAAGTTCCTCGGCATCAGCCATTACCACAACGACCACATCGGGCAGGCGTCATCGTTCCCGCAGGCCACGCTGCTGATCGGCAAGGGCGACTGGGAGGTGGTCTCGTCGCCCAAGCCCGTGGGCACCAACCCGGCGTTCCTCACGCCCTGGCTCACCGGCGGCAGCAAGCTCGAAACCGTGCCGCTCGACAAGGACGTGTTCGGCGACGGTCGCGTGATCATGCTCACGACGCCCGGCCACACCCCGGGCCACCACAGCCTGTTGGTCAAGCTGCGCGACACCGGCCCCGTACTGATCACCGGCGACCTCGCGCATTTCCACGAGAACTACGAGAGCAACGGCGTGCCCTCGTTCAACACCAGCCGCGCCGAAACGCTCGCCTCGCTCGACCGCTTCAAGAAGATCGCCGCCGGCCTCAAGGCCACCGTTGTGCTGCAGCACGACGCACGCGACGTGGCGAAGCTGCCGGCCTTCCCGGCCGCGGCGAAGTGACGCTGCGGGCCGCTCACTTCACCCGGTCACCGTAGGTGATGGCGGCGAGCCTGCCCGACTCGAAACGCAGCGTGGTCATGAACTGGCCCCGGCCAGGGTTGTAGGTCCACTCGTCGACCGTCTCGCAGGGCGTGACATTGACGACGGTCGTGCCGCCGGCCCCACCGGTTGCGTCCGTCGTGCGTGCGACCGGCTTGCAGAACGATTCGCGGTGCACCGGCTCGCCGCATTTCTGCAGCACCGAGGCCTTGCCCTCGCCGACGTTGGCGAGGTCGTTCTTGCAGCGCATCGACTGGGCGTGCGCCGCGCCGGGCACGAGCGCGGCGGCGACAAAGAGTGCGGCGACGGGGGTGATCGGGTTCATGCGGGCTCCAAACGCGGTGGCACACGGGCTGAAACGTGCGAACCGCAATGCTCGCCGACCGGCAGGCGAGCGAATGCGTCGGGTGTGTAAATCCCGCGCAAAGATGCCCAACCGTCCACCGATCTCCCTCACGCGTGAGGCGGAAGAAGATGTCGCTGAATCAGCAGCCTAGTCGGGTGTCACCTCCAGCGCCACGAGGAAGCGCGACACCATGTTGTAGGACGAGATCACTGCGATCAGTTCGACGAGGTGCGTGTCGTTGCCGAGCGCCGCGCGGGCCGCGGCAAAGGTGGCGTCGGCCACCTTCACGTCGCGCGTCATCTCGACCGTGAGCTGCAGCGCGGCACGCTCGGTGGCGTTGAAGAGCGTCTCGTCGATGGCCGGCAGCCGGCGCAGCGCATCGAGCTGCGCCGGCGTGCCCCCGGCGTCCAGAAAAGGCTGGCTGTGGTGGTGGAACTCGTACTCGGCGCCGTTGATCACCGCCACGCCCAGCATGCCGATCTCGCGCAGCAGCGGCGACAGCGAGAGTTCGGTGCGCACACGCCCCATCATCAACCCCCAGCCGGTCGCAAACGGCGTGCTGTAGAGCAGCAGCCGGTCCAGCTCGGCGAGGCGCCCGCCACGGCGGGCCTTGATGGCAGCCACGAGTTCCGGCGGGCCGGCCTCTTCGTCGGTGATGTAGGGAATGCGGGGCATCTCGACTCCTATCGAAGCTGCAGCCCGGTGATGCCGCCATCGGCCACGATCACCTGCGCGTTGATGAACGAAGCTTCGTGCGACAGCAGGAAGAGCGTCGCATGGCCCACCTCCCATGCCGTGCCTTCGCGGCCGAAGGGCAGGCGCTGCGCGGCACGGGCGGGGCGGCGCGCGCTCGCGTTGCGGCCGAGCGGTGTGTCGATGGGGCCAGGCGCGAGCACGTTGGCGCGCACGCCGAGGGCTTCGCCTTCGAGCGCGACGTGGCGGCACAGGCCGGCGAGCGCGGCCTTGGAGGTGTCGTACGACGGGATGCGCGTGCCGGGGCGGATGCTCGCCGTCGACGAGATGAAGACGATCGAACTGCCCGGCGCCATCACCGGCAGGCCGGCGCGGCAGAAGAGCATGTGGGCGCGCAGGTTGACGGCCATCGCGGCGTCCCACGCGTCCGGGGTCTGGCCGGCCAGCAGCGGCGGGCCGCCGATGCCGACGTTGATCACCAGGCCGTCGAGTCTGCCCATCGCGCTCAGGCACTCCTGCACCGCACGCTCGATCTCGGGCGGCTGCGCGACGTCGGCGATGACCGGAAAGGCACGGCCGCCTTCGCGCTGGATCAGGTCGACGGTGGCCTGTGCGGCCGCGGCGTCGCGGTCCAGGCAGGCCACGTGCGCGCCTTCTCGCGCCAGCAGCACCGCGATGGCGCGGCCGTTGCCGGTGGGCGGATGCGGGTCGTCGGGCACCACCTGCTGGCCGGCACCGACCACCAGCACCGAGCGGCCTTGCATGCGGCCGCGTGCCGGTGCGCGGCCCAGGGTTTCGTCGAAGACGTGGCGGGCCGGGTCGCGTTGCGTGAGGCCGCGGGCGGGAAGGTCGCTCATGGACTGTCGTGAGGGAGGGGGTGAGGCCATCGTGCATCTTCGAATCTGATCCAGCCGGCCGGCAGGTCAATAGGGATCACCCAGGGAACGCGCACCTCGGGCAGTGCCGCACACTGGGGAAATAAAGAGAACCTAAATTCCACTTAGCAGAACAGCATCGTGCCTCACCACGCCGCTGTATTCGGAGGTCTCCGTGTCTCAGGTCCTGACGCCCCCCACCCACACACCCGCCGCTGCCACGGCCGCAGCAGCCCACGACGTTCCCACCGTCGCGCCTCCGCCCTCGGCGCCTGCCGACGGCGTGGCCGCGGTGGACCGCGCGCTCTCCATCGCCACCACGCTGGCCCGCGCGAGCGCACCGCTGACGCTCGCCGAGCTGGCGCGCCGCACCGGCATGTACAAGAGCACGCTGCTGCGCCTGCTCGCCTCGCTGGCGCGCGCCGGGCTCGTCGTTCACCGCAGCGACAAGCGTTATGCGCTCGGGCCGCTGGCCTTTCTCTTCGGCCGCTCGTTCGAACAGACCTACGGGCTGAAGGAAGGCGTGCAGCCGGTGCTGGAGTGGCTGGTGAGCAAAGGCACCGAGAGCCCGTCGTTCCACGTGCGCCATGGCAAGGATTCGCGGCTGTGCCTGTTCCGCATCGACTCGGCGCACTCCACGCTCGACCGTGTGCGCGCGGGCGACGTGCTGCCGCTCAACCGGGGCGCCGCCGGCAAAGTGCTGCATGCATTCGCCGGCGGGCTCAACGTGGCGGGCGACACGCCGCTCCTGCACAACTCGTTCGGCGAGCGCGACCCGCTGTGCGGCGCGGTCGCAGCACCCGTGTTCGGCCCGGCCGGCATCCTGCTGGGCGCGCTGTCGCTGTCGGGCCCGCTGGAGCGCTTCTCCGACCTCGCCGTGCAGCGCATGAACTCGCTGCTCTTCACCGCCGCCGAAACCGCCACCCGCACCCTGGGCGGGCAGTGGCCGGCGACGAGCGGGCAACGCCTGGCCGGCTGAGCCTCAGCTGGCGGTGACGAACGCCGTCACCGCCGCCACCACCTCGGGTGCCTGCAGGATGCGGCGGTGGCCCAGCCCATCGAGCCGCAGCAGCTCGGCCGGGCCGGCCCACTTCGAGCGGCTCAGCTCGGCATCGCCGATCGGCACCACGCGGTCGTCGGCCGAGTGCACGAAGAGCACCGGCTGCCGCAGCGAGGCGGCACGCCGCGGGGTCGAGATCGAATGCACGTCGACGCCCATTTCGCGCAGCGCTTGCAGCATCGCTTCCGTCTGCGCGGGTGACAGCCCGGCTTGCGCGGCGAAGCCCATCGCATACATCGCATAACGCGCCGGCGCCGAGATCAGCGCGAGCCGCTCCACCGGCAGGCCGAGCGCCACCGCTTCCACCATCACCGCCGTGCCCACCGAATGGGCCACCACCGCCTGCAGCGGGCCCAGCGCCTGCTGCGCCGCCGCGATGGCGCGCGCCGAGGTCGGGATGGAGGTGCGCTCGCCCGCAGATTCGCCATGCGCCGGCAGGTTGAGCGCGATGACCTTGCGCCCGGCGGCGAGCAGCGGCGGCGCAAAGGCCGCGAGGTCGCTCGCCTTGCCTTCCCAGCCGTGCAGCAGCAGCACCGCCGGCCCGTCGCCCCACTCGGCCGCCGCGAGCGGGCCGCTCGGGCTGTCGATGCGGCGGTGGCGGGCCCCGGGCAGAAAGTCGAGCGAGGGCGCCTTGGCCGCCGGCGCAGGGGTGAGGAAAGCCAGGGCGGCGCGCTCGATGGCGGGATCGAGGGCCGAATCGAGGTTCAAGACGGTGTCGTTCACGGCGGCTCCTTTGAATGATGATCATCATACTAAAGCAGTTTCGCGTCGCCTGCACGACACCTCGCCTCGGGATCGCACCGGGGCCTGTCGGCAGCCCGTCGGCCTATGCTTGGCGGCTTGGAAACATTGGTACGGAGCATCCATGAAACGTCTTGAAGGCCGATCCGCCGTCGTGACCGGTGCCGCCAGCGGCATCGGCCGCGCCACCGCCAAGCTCTTTGCGGAGCACGGCGCCAAGGTCGTGGCCGTCGACCGCGCGCCGGAAGTCGAGGCCACGGTGGCCGACATCCGTGCCGCCGGCGGCACGGCCCTCGCGCTCCAGCGCGACACCTCGCAAGAGAGCGACGTCGCCGACTACATCGAAGCCGCAGTACGCCACCATGGCGGGCTCGACGTGTGTTTTGCGAACGCCGGCGTGAGCGGCGGCCTGCGCGCCTTCGACGAGTGGACGGTCGAGGAGTGGACGCGCATCCTCTCCATCAACCTGATCGGCACCTTCCTCGCGATCAAGTACGCCACGCGGGTGATGGTGCCGGCCGGGCACGGCTCGATCATCTGCACGGCGTCGGTCGCCGGGCTGCGCTCGGGGGCCGGCGGACCGCCCTACAGCGCCAGCAAGGCCGGGGTCATCAGCCTCGTGCAGACGAGCGCCAACCAGTTCGGCGGCACCGGGGTGCGCATCAATGCGATCTGCCCGGGGCTGATCGAAACGGGGATGACCAAGCCGGTGTTCGACCGCGCCCGCGAGCGCGGCACCGAGAACAAGATCGGCCAACTCAACCCGCTGCGCCGGGGCGGCCTGCCGCACGAGATCGCGCATGCGGCGCTGTTCCTCGCCAGCGACGAGGCGTCGTACGTGAACGGGCAGGCCTTGCCTGTGGACGGTGGGCTGTCGTCATCGTTGCCGGTGGTGCCGCCGAAGATGTGACCTCTGCGCACCGCGGCGAACCGCCTCACCCCACCGCCCGTATCAATGCCAAGCGCAGCTTGTGCACATCAATCGGCTTCGTCAAAAAGTCATTCATCCCCGACGCCAGCGCCTCTTCGCGTTCGGAGACCAGCGCCGCCGCCGTCAACGCGATGATCGGCAGCTCCTCCGGGCCATACAGGCAGCGCAACTGCCGCGCCGCCTCATGCCCGCTCAAGCGTGGCATCTGCACATCCATCAGCACCACGTGGAACGGCCGCTGCGCCGCCTGCGCCCGTTCGACCGCGGCCACACCTTCGGCGCCGTCGATGGCCTGCGTCACCTCCACGCCCCACTGCTCGAGCATGGCCACGCCGATCATCATGTTGACCGGGTTGTCTTCGACGAGCAGCACCCGCAGGCCTTCCAGGCGCTGGATGTCCGCGGCCTCCACGCGCGGGTCGATCACCGGCAGGTCCGTCACGGGCAGCGGCAGCTCGGCCCAGAAGCGGCTGCCGATGCCGGGCGTGCTGTCGACACCCACCGCACCGTCCATCAGCTCGGCCAGTTCCTTGCAGATCGACAGGCCCAGCCCGGTGCCGCCGAAGCGCCGCGTCGTCGAATCGTCGGCCTGTGTGAAGGGCTGGAACAGTCGCTTCTGTGTCGCGGTGTCGATGCCCGGCCCGGTGTCGCTGACAGTGAAGCGCACCTGGCCGGCGCGCTCTGGGTGCGTCGACATCGCCACCTCCAGCCGCACCTCGCCACGCTCGGTGAACTTCAAGCCGTTGGTGATGTAGTTGCTGAGGATCTGGCGCAGCCGCACCGGGTCGCCGAGCACCGTGGTCGGCACCCCGGGCGCGACGTCGAGCTGCAACTGCAGCGAGCGCGCCGTGGCGAGCGACTGGTAGGCGTGGTGCACCGCCTTCAGCAGCTGCCGCAGGTTGAACGGCACTGCCTCGATGCTGAACTTGCCGGCCTCGATCTTCGACAGGTCGAGGATGTCGCTGATGATGCCGGAGAGGCTTTGCGCGCTGTCCTGGATCTGCTCCAGGTACTGCAGGCGGCGCTGTTCGTCGACGCCCTTTTGCATCGCCAGGCTCGCCAGACCCAAGAGGCCGTTGAGCGGCGTGCGGATCTCGTGGCTGGTGTTGGCGAGGAAGGCACTCTTCGCGCGTGAGGCCGCCTCGGCCACGTCGCGGGCGGCGGCGAGGGCCTGTTCGATCTGGCGGCGCTCGGTCACGTCTTCGGCGATCCAGATCGTGCCGCCCATGCTCGGGTGCCCCGGGTCGACCACCTGAGCCAGCAGGCGGCACCAGAAGAGCGAGCCGTCGCGGCGCAGCATCTGGCGCTCCAGCTCCACCGGCTTGCCTTCGGCGAGCAACGGCCCGGCGAAGCGGCCGACTTCCGCGTAGTCGTCTTCGGTCGCCCAGACCACCAGGCCGGGCTTACCGACCAGCTCGCCGCTCGCCCAGCCGAACATGCGCTCGAAGCGGGGGTTGGCCTGCAGAAAGCGCTGGTTGCGCGTGAGCGCGATGCCGATCGACGCGTTTTTCAGGATGGCCTCGTGCTCTAGCCGGGTGCGCTGCACCTCGGTCATGTCACGGCCGTTGACGACGAGGTAGTCGCGCCCATCCATCGTGAAACGCCCAGCGGACATCATCAGTGCGAGCGGCGCGCCCGACTTGTGCACGAAGAGCGTCTCGATCTCGTTCACACCGCCGTGCGCCCGCAGCTCGGCCACCATCTTCTGGCGGTCGGCCGGCTCGTACCAGATGCCCAGCTCGAGCGCGCTGCGACCCACCACCTCGCCGGCGGTGTAGCCGAACATGCGGGTGAAGCTGTCGTTGACCATCACGTAGACACCGGTCTCCATGTCGGAGAGCGTGATGAAGTCGGGGCTGGTCGCGAAGAGGTGCGACAGCATCGCCTGCGAGCGGCGCAGTTGTGCCTCGGTGCTCACCCGCTCGGTCACATCGAAGTACATCGACAGGATGGCGGTGCCGTCGCTGGTGCTCACGCGCGAGCCGCTGGCCTGCACGGTGAGCCGGCGGCCGTCGATCGAATGCAGCTGCACCTCGGCGAGCTCCAGCGTCTTGCCGATGGGGTAGGTGTGCAGCACGCGGATGCGGTCGTGCAACAGCCCGCGCTGCGACACCGGGTACAGCTGCGCCAGATCGAATCCGCTCATCGCCTCGGCGCTGGCGAAACCGAAGAGGCGCGCGGCGGCCTCGTTGGCGAGCATGGTGATGCCGTCGCGATGCAGCACCAGCGGCGTGGGCGACATCGCAAACAGCTCGCGGTAGCGGGTCTCGCTGGCGCGGTGCGCTTCGCGTGCCTGCACCTCGGGTGTGATGTCGCGGCCCACGCCCCAATAGCCTCGAAAGCGGCCGTCGGCGTCGATGCGCGGGCGCCCGCTCACGCTGAAGTGCAGCAGCCGGCCCGAGGGCGTGCGGTAGCGCACCGGCAGGTCGCTGAAGGGGCGGTGTGCCTGCAGGTCCTGGCGGTGCAGGTCAAGCGTGATCGGGTCCATGTCGAGCTGCGGGCTCTCCCACGGGCGCTGGCCGATGCGCGCCTCGGCCGCGGGGCCGGCGCTGGAGTGCACGTGGGTGTCGATGCGCTTGAAGCGCAGGTCGGCGTCGAGTTCCCAGTACCAGTCGGCGGCGATGGCGAGCAGGTTGCGAAAGCGCTCCTGGCGCTCTTCCGCGTCGCGCATCGCGCGGCTGATCATGCGCGACATCTGCGTGCCAGCCACCACCGCGGTGGCGAGCAGCATCAGGTGCATGACCACATGCAGCGCGGTCGGGTTGCGCTGCAGCGCCCGCACACCAGGCAAGTGGCCGACCGACTCGGCCCAGGTGAGGGCCGCGATGGCCGCCACGCAGCCGGTTGCCAGCAGCAGCCCGGCGCGCAGGCTGGTGAGCACCGTCACCAGGCACACCATCAGCCCGAAGAAGCCCAGGCTCAGGCTGCGCACGCCCTCGCCCACGCCCACCGCCGTGAGCGCCACCACCGTCACGCCGCTCCAGCCCACCACCAGCATCACCGTCGCCAGCGGCACGCGCTGCAGCAAGCCCATCGCCAGCGCGAACACGAACGCCAGCACCGCGCACACCACGACCAGCAGGGTCTGCATGCCGGGTTCGAGGTGGAGGTCGAGCGCCCCGTAGGCCAGTGCGCCCACCAGCGACATGCCGCAGCCCAACCCGAAGAACAGGCGGGCGATCGTGGCATTCAGGCCTTCTCGCGAAGCCGCGAAGGCACTTCCCTCGGACGTGTTATGTACTTCTTTCATGCAGCGGCCGCGACGCGCCCACGCGCCACAGCCAGCCGCAAGTGTCCCGCGCTCTGCACGGGCGTGCGGTCGTGTTTTACCCGGCCGCGGAGGATGACCGTGCGGCATTTAACGCCGCACGTGTCTGCACCGCGACGGCCCGCGCGGCGCTCGCGAAGTCGTCGCCCGACGAGGCGTAGAGCACCGCCCGCGACGAGTTGACGACGATCGTGCCGCCGGCCTTGAAGCCGGCTTTCACCGTGGCTTGCGCATCGCCGCCCTGTGCACCTACGCCTGGGATCAGCAGCGGCAGGGTCGGCGCGAGTTCGCGCACGCGGGCAATTTCGCCGGGGAAGGTCGCGCCCACCACCAGGCCGAGCTGGCCGGTGGTGTTCCACGGGCCTTGCGCGAGCTTGGCCACGTGTTCGTAGAGCAGGTCACCGTTGGCGAGCTTCTGCGCCTGCAGGTCCGAACCGCCTGGGTTGGACGTGCGGCACAAGAGGATCAGCCCCTTGCCGCTGTAGCGAAGCCAGGGCTCGATCGAGTCGAAGCCCATGAAGGGCGAGAGCGTGACCGCATCGGCCTGGTAGCGCTCGAAGGCCTCGCGGGCGTACTGCTCGGCGGTGGCGCCGATGTCGCCGCGCTTGGCGTCGAGGATCACCGGCACGCTGGGCGCCACGCGCTTGATGTGGGCCATCAGGCGCTCGAGCTGGTCCTCGGCGCGGTTGCCGGCGAAATAGGCGATCTGTGGCTTGAAGGCACAGGCCACGTCCTTCGTCGCGTCGACGATGGCGGCGCAGAAGTCGTAGATGCGGCCGGCGTCGCCTTTCCACTTTCCCGGGAACTTGCCGGGCTCGGGGTCCAGGCCCACGCACAGCAGGGAATCGTTGCCACGCTGAGCGGCGGCGAGCTGGTCGGTGAATTTCATGGGGCCGAATTTTAGAGAGCCGGGCGAACGGCCCGCGTCAGAGCGCGATGTGCGCGGCAAGGTGCGATGCCACGGTGGCGATGCGCCGCAGATGGCGTGACTCGGGGTGCGTGAGCAGCCACAGCTGCACGTCGCATTCGGGCACGTGCTCGCTGACCTGCACCACGTCGCTGCGGCCGCGGGCCAGGAACACCGGCACCAGGCCCACGCCGAGACCCGCCACCACCGCATCGAACACCGCCTGCACGCTGTTGACGCACAGCACCGGCTCGGCGCGCGGAAAGTGCCTGCGGCGCCAGCGCACCGACGGATGGTCGGGCATTGCGTCGTCGACGCTGACCCAGGGAGCGCTGCCCAGGTCGACCGCGCGCCCACGCCGCCCCGCCGGCCTGGCGGCAAAGACGGCATTGCGCACCGTGCCGAGCTCGCGTCCCACCACATGCGGCGGCGGTTTGGCGGTGGCGCGCAGGGCGATGTCGGCCTCGCGCTGCGTCAGGTTGGCGGTTTCGTTGCGCGCGGTGATGTCGAGCCGCAGCCCGGGGTGGGCCTCGTGCAGTGGTTTCAGCGCCGGCATCAGCAGGCCCTTGAGCAGCGTGTCGGCGGTCGCGATGCGCACCACGCCGCTCACCGCGCCGGCATCGAGCCGCGCCTCGGCACGCGCGGCTTCCAGTTCGGCCTCGATGCGCTCGGCGTGGTGCGCAAGGCGCTGGCCGAGTTCGGTCGGCTGGTAGCCGCTGCGCGAACGCTCGAAGAGCCGCTGGCCGAGCGCCTTCTCGGCACGCTGCACGGTGCGAAAGACGGTCGAGCCGTCGACACCCGCCAGTTGCGCCGCCGCGGCGAGGTTGCCGCCGCGCACCAGCGCGAGCAGCACGGCGAGCTCGGCCGCGCCCAGAGTTGATTGCATCGGTGCATTCATCGTTTGCCATTCTGCCTATTTCGCAGGCGCCGGCGCAAACCTAGAGTGCGTGTCATCGCAACCTCTCAAGGCTTTCACATGAACGCTTCACCCACCTCCACCGCCCTCGGCCTGCTCTTGCTGCGCGTCTCGCTCGGCCTGATGTGGGTCGCCCACGCGCTGCTCAAACTCGTGGTCTTCACCTTGCCCGGCACGGCGCAGTTCTTCGAATCGATCGGCCTGCCGGGCGTGCTGGCGTACCCGGTGTTCGCGGCCGAACTGCTGGGCGGCGTCGCGATCCTCGCCGGCGTCTACGCACGCCAGGTGTCGCTCGCCCTGCTGCCGGTGCTCCTTGGCGCGGCCTGGGTGCATGTGCCCAACGGCTGGCTGCACACGAGCGCCGGCGGCGGTTGGGAGTACCCCGCGTTCCTCGCGGTTGCCTCGCTCGTGCACTGGCTGCTCGGCGACGGCAGCTACAGCCTCAAGCGCAGCCCCCTCTTCACCCTCGACGCCTCGCGCGCCTGATCTTTTGTCACCCGAAAGGACCTCCCATGAAGCTCTACCACGCCCCCGGTGCCTGCTCGCTCGCCGTCCACATCGCACTGCGCGAAACCGGCCAGTCCTTCGACCTCGTGAAGGTCGACCTCGCCACCCACACGCTCGACGACGGCCGCAGCTACTACGACGTGTCGCCGCGCGGCTACGTGCCGATGCTGGAGTTCGATGACGGCAGCCGCCACACAGAGGCCGCCGCGCTGCTGCAATACATCGCCGACCAGGACACCGACTTCACGCTGATCGGCGCACCGCGCAGCGCACGCCGGCTGCAGGTGACGCAGTGGCTCGCCTTCGTGGCGAGCGAGCTGCACAAGGCCTTCAGCCCCTGGCTGTGGCACAAGGAGACGGCCGCCTCCACCAAGCAAGCCGTGCGCGAGAAACTTGCCGCACGTTTCGCCGAGCTGGACCGGCACCTCGCCACCCGCGAGTACCTGGCTGGCGAGTTCAGCGTGGCCGATGCCTACGCCTTCACCATCGTGAACTGGTCCAACTTCCTCGGGCTGCCGCTGTCAGACGTGCCGCATCTCAAGGCCTATCTCGCCCGCGTCAGCGCCCGCCCGCAGGTGCAGGCAGCGCTCAAGGCCGAAGGCCTGCTGACCTGACGTGACTCAGGCCGACGGCGCCGGCCTGCCGGCGTCGATGCGCCCGGCCAGCGAAGCCGCCTGGCCGGTGTAGCTGCCGGGTGTCATCGCGAGCAGGCGGGTCTTTTCGCTCTCGGGAATCTCGAGCGTGCCGATGAAGGCCTGGATGTCGGCGCGTGTGATGGTCTTGCCACGCGTCAGCTCCTTCAGGCGCTCGTAGGGATTGGGCAGCTTGTAGCGGCGCATCACCGTCTGGATGGGCTCGGCCAGCACTTCCCAGGCGGCGTCGAGGTCGGCGGCGAGCGCTTCGCGGTTGACCTCGAGCTTGCCCAGCCCCTTGAGCAGGCTGTCGTAGCCCAGCACCGCGTAGCCGATGGCCACGCCCATGTTGCGCAGCACCGTGCTGTCGGTCAGGTCACGCTGCCAGCGGCTGATCGGCAGCTTCTGGCTCAGGTGGGTGAGCAGGGCGTTGGCAAGGCCGAAGTTGCCCTCGGCGTTTTCGAAGTCGATCGGGTTGACCTTGTGCGGCATCGTCGACGAGCCGATCTCGCCCGCCTTGGTGCGCTGCTTGAAGTAGCCGAGGCTGATGTAACCCCAGACGTCGCGCGACCAGTCGATGAGGATGGTGTTGGTGCGCGTGACCGCATCGAACAGCTCGGCCATGTAGTCGTGCGGCTCGATTTGGATGGTGTAGGGGTTGAACTCCAGGCCCAGCTGTTTCTCGATGACCCTGCGGCTGAAGGCCTCCCAGTCGAAATCGGGGTAGGCCGAGAGGTGCGCGTTGTAGTTGCCCACCGCGCCATTCATCTTGGCCAGGAGCTTCACGCCGGCGATGCGCTCGCGCGCATGGTGCAGCCGGGCCACCACATTGGCGACCTCCTTGCCCACGGTGGTGGGGCTGGCGGTCTGGCCGTGGGTGCGCGCGAGCATGGGCACGTCGGCCAGGTCCTTGGCGAGCGTGGTGAGCGCACCGATGATCTTGTCGAGCGTGGGCAGCAGCACGTCTTGCCGCGCGGCCTTGAGCATCAGGCCGTGGCTGGTGTTGTTGATGTCTTCGCTGGTGCAGGCGAAGTGCACGAACTCGGAAGCGGCCTTGAGTTCAGCACTGTTCTCGAAGCGGCTCTTGAGCCAGTACTCGACCGCCTTCACGTCGTGGTTGGTGGTCTTCTCGATCTCCTTGATGGCCTGGGCATCGGCCTCGGAGAAACGCGTGACGAGACCACGCAGCAGGCCGCGGCCGGCGCCGGTGAGTGGCTTGAATTCGGCGAAGCCGGCATCCGACAAGGCGATGAACCACTCCACCTCGACCTGCACCCGTCGGTGCATCAGGCCGAACTCGGACAGCAGGCCACGCAGCGGCCCCATGCGAGAGGCGTAGCGGCCGTCGAGCGGCGAGAGGGCGGTGAGGGAGCTGAGGTTCATGGCAGGCAGGCCGCGACGCAAGGGTGGCCGGAGACAAAGCAGCCGGCGATTTTAGGCGGGTGCGCTATCGTCGCGCGTCTTTCGCCGAGAACTCTCTTCATGCCCATGTTCACGCCGCGCCGGATCGTCGTCGTTCCCTGCCTGTTGCTGCTGTTGTCGGCCTGCGAACGACAGCCCACCCCGGCCGCCACGCCAGCCCCGGCCGCACCGGCGGTCGCCGCCAGTGTCGCGGCGTCCGCATCGCAGAACACGCAGGCGCCGCAGCTCACACCGATGGCCGACGCTGTGCTCGCCGCGCACCGCCAGATGATCGTGCTGATGAACGGCGAGCGCACCTTGAAGCCCGCCGAGCGCCGCGCGGTCGCCGCCGTCGGGCAGATGCTGTTCCACGACATGCAGCAGCGTCTCGAGGCCCTCACGGCCGCCGCCACTGCACCCGAGCCGGCCGTGCTGGCTGCCGTCAACACCTTGCTCGATCGCATCGAGGGCGAGCCTTCGTGGTTCGACGCCGACCGCCTCGCGTTCAAGGAATTCCTCACGCGTCTGGCCGCGCACTACAGCAGCTCGCAATCGATCGCCGGCCTCAAGCTCGCAAAACGCGCCAACGAAGACCTCGTGGTGCTCGCCGAGGTGGAGCAGGCCTACGACAAGGAGCTGCGCGAAGTGTTCGGCCGCTTTGCCAAGCGCGGCATCGGATTCAAGCGCGAGAAGTGGAGCGACTACGTCGCCAAGCTCTCCACGCTCTACAACCGCGAGCAGATCCTGAAGGACTACGCGACCGTCGTGCCCTACACCGCGCCCACCGGTAAGGCGGGCGCGGAAGACGCCGACACGCGCGAGATCTTCGGTCTGTCGCTGCCGCCCAAGACGGTGGTGCTGACCTTCGACGACGGCCCCCACGCGCGCTACACCGACGAGATCCTCGACATCCTGAAGCGCTACGACGCGCCGGCGATCTTCTTCCACCTCGGGCGCAACCTCGGCAGCGTCGATGCCGATGGCAAGGCAAAGCCGGGTGCCCACGCCGCTGTCGCGAAACGTGTGCTCGCCGCCGGACACCAGCTCGCCAACCACAGCTACAGCCACAGCGTGATGGCCAAGCTGCCGGGCGATGCGGTGAAGAGCGAAGCGGCCCACACCGAAGCCTTGCTCGACGCCACCGGGCGCCAGCCGTCGAAACTCTTCCGCTTCCCTTACGGAGCGCGCAACGAATCGGCGCTGGCCACGGTCGAAGGCCTGAAGCTGCACTCGATGATGTGGAACATCGACTCGCAGGACTGGGCCGACCCGGTGCCCAAGTCCATCGCCGAGCGGGTGCTGAGCGAGGTCGACAGGCACCAGCGCGGCGTGGTCCTCTTCCACGACATCCAGGCCCGCACCGTGCAGGCGCTGCCGGCCGTGCTCGACGCACTGGTAGCCGACGGCTACCGCTTCGCGACCTGGCGTGATGGCAAGTTCGTGGTCGGCACGCCGAAGAAGGCCGCGCCCGATGCGGCGATGGCCGCCAGCAGCGACACCCTCTACCGCGACAGCCATGCCCTCGTGATCGGCATCGACCGATACGGCAAGTGGCCCGGCCTGCAACACGCCGTGCGCGATGCCAAGGCGGTGCACGAGGCGCTCACCACGCGCTTCGGCTTCAAGCCCGAGAACGTGACCGCGCTCTACGACGGCGAGGCCACGCGCGCCAACATCCTGCGCGCGCTCAACGAGCGTCTCGCGGACGGTTCACGCATCAAGCGCGACGACCGCGTGCTCGTCTTCTTCGCCGGCCACGGCGGCACGCGCAAGCTGCCGAGCGGGCGCGACGTGGGCTACCTGATCCCGGTCGATGCGTCACTGCAGGACTTCGCCACCGACGCGATCTCGATGCCGCAGCTGCAGGAGGTGGCCGAGGCGATCAGCGCCAAGCACGTGATGTTCATGGTCGACGCGTGTTACTCGGGCCTCGGCCTGACGCGCGGCGGTGCCAGTGCCAGCAAGAATTTCCTCGCCGACAACGCGCGCCGCGTCGGCCGCCAGATGCTCACCGCCGGCGGCGCCGACCAGCAGGTGGCCGACGACGGCCCCGGCGGTCACTCGGTCTTCACCTGGACGCTGCTGCAGGCCCTCAACGGCAAGGCCGACCTCAACGGCGACGGCGTGATCACCGGCACCGAGCTTGCCGCCTACGTCGCGCCTTCGGTCAGCGCCATCGCGAAGCAGACGCCCGCCTTCGGCAACCTGCCGGGCTCCGAAGGCGGCGAGTTCGTGTTCGAGCTGCCGGTCGAGCGTGAAGGCCTGAGCGGCGACACCCGCCAGCTCGACGCTGCCGCCAGCCAGCTCGCCAAACGCCTGGACGACGCCGCACCCGAGGCCGCACGGCCCGGCACCGCCGTGCAGGTGACGGTGAAGAACCTCGAAGGCGCCGACGTCAAGCTCACCACCACGGCCGCCACCGCCCTGCCGCCGCGTGTGGCTGCCCAGCGCGCCAACGACCGCGGCCTCGCGCTCTACCGCGAGCGCCGCTACGATGACGCCGAAGCCGCGTTCACCGAAGCGTTGAAACTGCAACCGAAGTTCGCGCTCGCCGCCAACAACCTCGGCTTCGTCTATTTCAAGCGCGGCAAACCGGTCGAAGCGGCACGCTGGTTCGAGAAGGCCATCGAGATGGACGGCAGCCGCGCCCTCGCCTACCTGAACCTGGGCGACGCCCACCTGCAGGCCGGCGACGACAAGAAGGCCGTGGCGGCCTACACCACCTTTGTCGGCCTCAACCCCAGGCACGCGCGCGTGGCCGAACTGCAGGCCTTCATCGCCTCGCCCGACGCCACGCACCGCCCCAAAGTGCCTGGCTGAGGACTCGCCGGCGCGCCCTTGTCAGGCGCAAGGTCATCTAGACCTTTCATCTCCCTGCCCAGGAGTCGTCACGCAACCGTCACGCAGGCTTTCCACAATCTTCAAGGTTGAATGGAAGGCAGGCGAGCATGACGGACAACGTGATCGAGGTGACGCAGTTGCGCAAGAGCTTCGGCGCCCACACCGCTTTGCGCGACGTGTCGCTGTCGGTGCGGCGCGGCGAAATGGTGGCGCTGCTCGGGGCCTCGGGCTCGGGCAAGTCGACGCTGCTGCGCCATCTCAACGGGCTGCACCGTGCCGATGCGGGCAGCCACTCGCAGGTGGACGTGCTCGGGCGCACGCTGCAGCAGGGCGGCCGGCTCGCCCGCGATGCACGCGCCACGCGCGCCCAGGTGGCGGCAATCTTCCAGCAGTTCAACCTCGTCGACCGCCTGAGCGTGATGAAGAACGTGCTGGCCGGCGCGCTGCACCGCCAGCCGCTGTGGCGCGGCCTCTTCGCGCAGTTCCCGCAGGCCGAGCTGCAGCGCGCGCACGAGGCGCTCAAGCGTGTGGGCATCGAGCGCTGCGCCTGGCAGCGCGCCTCCACGCTCTCGGGCGGTCAGCAGCAGCGTGCCGCCATCTCGCGCGCCCTGGTGCAAGGCGCACAGATCATCCTCGCCGACGAGCCCATCGCCTCGCTCGACCCCGAGTCGAGCCGGCGCGTGATGGAGCTGCTGGCCGAAGTCAACCGCGAGCTCGGCGTGACGGTGATCGTCTCGCTGCACCAGATCGACTACGCCTTCGCCTACTGCCCCCGCACGGTCGCCCTGCGCGCCGGCGAGGTGGTGCATGACGGCCCCACGCGCGACCTCACCCCGCAACGCCTGCGCGACCTCTACGGCACGCAGACCGATGAACTGATGCCGCGTCCGCACGACGCGGCCGCCCCCCTCACCCCCGTGCCGGCCGACCTGCTGGCCGCCTGAACTTCGGAGCCCCTTGCCATGAACCGCAGAGCCACCCTTCTCGTCCTCGCCACCACCGCCTCGCTGTGGCTGAACCAGCACGCCCACGCGCAGCCCCGCGAGCTGCAGATGGGCATCATCGCCACCGAGTCCTCGGCCAACCTCAAGACCGCGTGGCAACCGCTGCTCGACGACCTGCAGAAGCAGACCGGCCTCAAGGTCACTGCCTTCTTCGCGCCCGACTACGGCGGTGTCGTCGAAGGCATGCGCTTCAACAAGGTCCACGTGGCCTGGATGGGCAACAAGTCGGGCATGGAGGCGGTCGACCGTGCCAACGGCGAAGTCTTCGCCAAGGTCGTCCAGCACGACGGCACAGAGGGCTACTACGGCGTGCTGATCGCGCACAAGGACAGCGCCCTCAAGACCGTGGACGACGTGCTGAAGAACCGCGCCAACCTCACCGTCGGCATGGGCGACGTGAACTCCACCAGCGGCAACCTCGTGCCCGGCTACTACCTGTGGGGTCACCACAAGGTCGACCCGGCCAAGGAGTTCAAGCGCGCCATGCGTGCCAACCACGAAAGCAACATCCTCTCGGTCGTCAACAAGCAGCTCGATGTGGCCACGGTCGCCAGCGACGGCATCGAGCGCATGAAGATCAAGATGCCCGAGAAGGCCGCCGAGCTGCGCGAGATCTGGCGCTCGCCGCTGATCCCGAGCGACCCGCTGGTGTGGCGCAAGGACCTCGACGCCGACACCAAGAAGAAGCTGCGCGACTTCTTCCTCGCCTACGGCAAGGATGCGCGCGAGAAGGACATCCTGAAGACGCTCACCTGGTCGGCCTTCGTGGCCTCCAGCAACCACCAGCTCACGCCGATGCGCCAGCTGGAACTCGCCCGCGAGCGCAGCAAGGTCGAAGCCGACGCCGCGCTCTCCGCGGACGACAAGGCCAAAAAGCTGAAGGACATCGACCAGCGCCTGGCCGACCTGTCGCGCCAGGTGGCGAGCGCGAAGTAAGCAGGGCGCTACCACCATGTCGTCCCTGAGCCTGGCGCCTTCCAGCGAGCGCATCACCGCGCCACGCACCTCGCTGAGCACCCTGCTGGTCTGGGGCGCGCTGCTGGCGGTGCTGGCCGCCAGCTGGAAGGGCGCCGACATGCGCCCGCTCGATCTGGTGCGCGACGGCAGCAACATGGGCGAGTACGCACGCGGCTTCTTCCCGCCCGACTTCAGCGAGTGGCGCCACTATGTCGCCGAGCTGCTCATCACGCTGCAGATCGCGCTGTGGGGCACGGCGCTGGCGATCGCCTGCTCGGTGCCGCTCGCATTGCTCGCCTCGGCGAACATCACGCCGTGGTGGGTGCACCAGCCGGTGCGCCGCGTGCTCGACGGCTGTCGCGCCATCAACGAGATGCTGTTCGCGCTGCTCTTCGTGGTGGCGGTGGGCCTCGGGCCGTTTGCCGGCGTGCTGGCCCTGTGGGTGCACACCACCGGCGTGCTGGCCAAGCTCTTCTCCGAGGCGGTGGAAGCGATCGACCCGCAGCCGGTCGAGGGCATCCGTGCCACCGGCGCGCACCCGCTGGCCGAGATCGTCTACGGCGTGATCCCTCAGGTCATGCCGCTGTGGATCTCGTATGCGCTGTACCGCTTCGAGTCCAACGTGCGCTCGGCCTCGGTGGTGGGCATGGTGGGAGCCGGCGGCATCGGCATGGTGCTGTGGGACGTGATCCGCGGCTTCCAGTACGCGCAGACGGCGGCGGTGATCATCATGCTGGTGCTCGCGGTCTCGCTGATCGACGTGGCATCGTCGCGGCTGCGCAAGCTCGCGACCTGATCCGAAGGCCCGCACCATGCCGCGCACGCTGAGCCTGGCCGACATCGAAGCGCTTTTCGCCGAGCACGGCACCGTGCTCTACGACGGCAGCCGGCGCGAGTCGGTCACCGCGCTCGCGCATGCGCTGCAGTGCGCGCAGCTGGCCGAATGGGCCCACGCCGACGACCCGCTGGTGGCCGCCGCGCTGCTGCACGACCTCGGCCACTTCCTCACGCCCATCGACGGCGACGAAGACGACGACTGCCACGAGACCATCGCGCTGCCCTACCTCGCCGGCGGCTTCGGGCCGGAGGTGCTGGAGCCGATCCGCCTGCACGTGGCGGCCAAGCGCTACCTGGTGGCCACCGATGCCGACTACTTCGCGTCGCTCTCGCCAGCCTCGGTGCACTCGCTCACGCTGCAGGGCGGGCCGATGACGGCCTTCGAGGTGGCGGAGTTCGAGGCCACCCCCTTTGCGATGGACGCGGTGCAGCTGCGCCGCTGGGACGACCTCGCCAAGACCCCCGGCCAGGCCACGCCGCCGCTCGCCTACTACATCGCGCTGCTGGGCGAACTGCAGGCGGCATAGGCATCGTCGGCGCGCCGGTAGACCGCCGTGCGCACGCCCATCAGCCCGAGCACCGAGTGGAAGTAGTGGTCATGGCTGACCGGCTCGTCGCGCCGCCGCGCGAGGCAGCCCAGGTCGAGGCCGCGCTCGCGCTGCCACGCGGGCGACAGCCAGGTGATCCACGGCACACGCTTCTGCACCTCGGGGGCGATGGCATAGGGCATGCCGTGCAGGTAGAGGTTGTTCTCGCCCAGCGACTCGCCGTGGTCAGCCACGTAGACCATCGCGGTGGGCCCCTCGGCCCCTTCGCGCTGCTGCAGCCAGCGGATCGTCTGCGCCAGCATGTGGTCGGTGGCCACGATCGAGTTGTCGTAGGCGTTGACGATCGCCTCGCGAGTGCAGGCCTGCAGCGACGCGGCGGTGCATTCGGGCAGGAAGCGCTTCTGCGCAGCACCCGAGCGCAGGTGGTAGGCGGGCCCGTGGCTGCCCACCTGGTGCATCACGATCACCGTGCCGCGCGCACGGCGGGCCGGGTCGAGCGTGGCCAGCCGCGCATCGAGGCCCGCTAGCATCACCTCGTCGAGGCAGTCGCCCTGCGGGCAGGTGCTCGCGCTCGGCACCCGGTCGCACACGCCCTTGCAGCCCGACTGGTTGTCGAGCCACAGCACCGCCAGGCCGGCGTGCTGCAGCACGTCGAGCAGGCCTTCGGTGCGGCGTGCCGCATCCGGCTGGAAGTGCTCGCGGCCGAAGCCCGAGAACATGCAGGGCACCGACACCGCCGTGCTGGTGCCGCACGACCACGCGTTGCGAAAGCTCACCAGCGCCTCGCGCGACAGCTCGGGCGTGGTGTCACGGGCGTAGCCGTTGAGGCCGAAGTTGCCGCTGCGGCCGGTCTCGCCGAGCACCAGCACCAGCAGCGGCGCCCGGGCCGCTGCGGCGGCGGGCGCGAGGCGGGCATCCTCGCCCACGCGGACGAGCGCCGTCGCCGCGTGCGCTTGCGGCAGGCCCGTTTCGCGCGCCAGCGCGTAGACGCTGTTGAGCGGGTTGAGCAGGTAGCGCAGGTCCTTGTGGTTGCGCATCGCCGAGGCGAGCGGCTGGAAGCCTGCGACGATCGCCGCGGCCAGCACGAGCAGCGCGCCCGCCAGCATGGCGGCGTTCTGCCAGAGCGCGCGGCCCATGCTCCGCGGCGCCAGCGGCTGACGCCACAGCAGCCACGCCGGCCCGCCGGCCAGCAGCCCCAAGGCCAGCAGCAGGCGGCCGTCGACCAGCGCCCGCGCTTCATGCAGATCGGTCTGCAAGACGTTGCGCATCATCACCGGGTCGATGAGCACGCCGTAGCTGCCCATGAAGTGGCTGCCGACGGCCGTGGCCACCAGCAGCAGCGTCACCCCCGGCTTGAACGTGTAGCGCCAGGCCAGGAGGGCGAGCAGCACGGCCAGGCACGCCGCGATCATCACGGCCATCGCCACCGCGAAGGCCGCACCCTCCACGCCCTGCAGCAGCCCCAGTTGCGCCAGTCGACGCCACAGCACCCAGTTGCCCGGCACCGCCATCCACAGGCTCGCCGCCCCAACCACCCACAGCGGCGACAGCGCCCGGCGTGTCATGCCGCGGCTCCCTTGGCTGCGAACCAGCGGTCGGACAAACACGCCAGCATCCAGCAGATCCAGGCCGACCACAGCGTGTGGCTTGCGAAGTGCGCGCCGCGCCAATGCTGCACGAGGTCGAGCCCCGATCCGTCCCACAGCAGCAGGACCGGCAGCACCAGCAGGCCCCACACGGCCGCACGCGTCGATGTCATGGCGCGCAGCTTCGCGGCACCACCTTAAGTGCCGCTTAAGTGCCGCACAAGGGCGGCGAGGCGCCGGGGTTCAGTGCGGCTTGCGCTTGGCCGGTGCGGCCTTCTTGCCTGCCGCTTCGGGCCGGGTTGTCTCGCCCGGGGCCAGCGTGAAGAGCTTGGCCGCCCGGCCCTTCAGTTCGAGCAGCTCGTTGGGCGTCACCGAGTACTGGCCGGTGGCGAGGTTCACCTGGATGCCGAACTCGACTTCCTTCTTGCCGTTGGACAACGCGCCCGAGGTGAACTCGTAGTCTTCGCGTTCGGCCGGCAGGCCGAGCCTGTCGGCGTCGTAGTCCTTGTATTCGACGCTGCGGATCTCACCGCTGGCCAGGTCGAGCATGCCGGTCGAGTGGATGACCTCGTCGGTCAGCTCGTCGGTGATGGTGATGGGCAGCTTGAGGTCCACGGTGTGTGCATCGGTGAAGGCGGGGTGGGGATTCTAGGTGTCTGAGAATCGCCCGACCCATGTCATCCGATTCCCATCCCCTGCGCCGCATCGCCGTGCCGGCCTTCGGCCCGTCGCTGCTCTTCGGCATCGGTGAAGGCGCCATCCTGCCCATCCTGCCGCTCACCGCGCGCGATCTCGGCGGCTCGGTGTCGGTGGCGGCGCTGATGGTGGCGCTGATGGGCATCGGCTCGCTGCTGTCGAACCTGCCGGCCTCGGTGCTGACCATGCGCTTCGGCGAACGCTGGGCCATCGTGGCGGCGTCGCTCTGGTCGGCGCTCGCCATGGCCTTGTGCGCGTGGACGGGGCACCTCGGCGTTTTCGCGGCCGGGTGTTTCATGGTCGGCATGTCGCAGGCGGTGTTCAACCTCGCGCGCCAGGCCTATCTCAGCGAAGCGGTGCCGGTGGAATGGCGGGCGCGAGCGCTCTCCACGCTGGGCGGCGTGTCGCGCATCGGGCTCTTCATCGGCCCCTTCGCCTCGGCGGCGGTGGTGCACCAGTGGGGCCTGGCCGGCGCCTACGGGCTCGGCATCGCCGCGCTGCTGGTGGCCGCGGCCGTGGCGGCGCGCATTCCCGACCTGGCGCATCACACGCTGCCGGGCGCCGGGCTGTCGTTCGCCTCGACGCTGCGCGAGCACCGGCACGTTTTCCTCACGCTCGGCATCGGCGTGATGCTCGTCGCGGCGGTGCGGACGAGCCGCTCGGCGGTGATCCCCCTGTGGGCCGACCACCTGGGCCTCTCGGCCTCGGTCGCCTCGCTCATCTACGGCCTCGCCGGCGGCATCGACATGCTGCTCTTCTACCCCGCCGGCCGGGTGATGGACCTGAAAGGGCGCCGCTGGGTGGCCGTGCCGTCGATGCTGGTCATGGGCACGGCGCTGCTGCTGATGCCGCTCACGCAAGGGCCGTGGACGCTGCTCATCGCCGCCATGGCCCTTGGCTTCGGCAACGGCATCGGCTCGGGGCTGATCATGACGCTCGGCGCCGACCACTCGCCGCCGGGCGAACGGGCCCGCTTCCTCGGCGTGTGGCGGCTGATGGCCGACCTGGGCTCGACCTGCGGGCCATCGCTGCTCTCCTTCCTGGTGGCGGCCCTGTCGCTCGGCATCGGCGTGGCGGCGACCGGCCTGCTGGCGCTTGCGGCCGCCGGGGTGCTGGGCTACTGGATCCCGCGCGTCGGCAGGCGCTGAACCCACCCTGCGCGGCACCGCCTTCTTTCTGCGCTCGGCCGACGACCATCGCATCGAAACCTGCCACGAGCCCGGCAAGCCCAACAAACGAAACAAAGCCGCCCCGCGTTGAAACGACCGCGATACGGCACGTGGCGACAGTGCAGGCTTTCGCAAGGAGCCCCGCATGAACCGTCGAAGCATCCTCCTGCCGCTGTTGCTGGCCGTCTCGCTCGCGTCAGGCTTGAGCGAAGCCCGCGCCGCCACGCCGAGCGTCGTGCAGGACCTGAAGATGGCGCACGACAGCAAGCCCTTTCGCGCCACCGCCGACGAGTTCGTCGCCCGCTCGATGGCCGGCGACCTGGCCGCCACGCAATCGCTGCTGAGCCGCAGCCTGGTCGAGCGCACCGGCGACGCGGCGGTGAAGCGTGCGCTGCAGACCCAGATCGTGCCCTTCTTCCAGCGCGCCCGCGAGCCGGGCAAGAGCGTGACCATCGCGCGCACGACCGATGCCTCCGGCCAGCAGGGTTTCGCCTTCTACATGTGGATGGAGTACGCCGAGGCCCCCACCGCGCGGCCCTTCACCGTCTACGTGGTGCAGGAGCAGGGCCGGCTCGTCGTCGCCAACATCGTGCCCGACCGCCTGGTCGAAGGGCGCCACCGCTGAAGCGGCCTGCGCATGAAGCGCCCACCGCCGACCGCGCTCTACGTCGCCACCGTCGTGCTGGCGTGCGCGTCGTTCGCGGCCGAAACGCATGCCGCGCCGAGTGAGGCCGAGGCCTTCGTCAAGCAGGTGCGCGAAGCCGCAGCCCGACCGGGCGGCCAGGCGATCGCCGACCTCACGCAGTTTCCGTTCCTCTTCGACAGCCAGCCGCTGCAGCGCGAGGCCTTCATCGCCAAGGCCGCACCGGCCCTCTTCACGCCCCGCGTGCGCCAGTGCCTGCAGCGCGCCGAGCCGCAGGCCGAAGACGGCCGCCTCGTGCTGTGGTGCAAGCCCTATGGCTTCTACCTCGGCCCGGTGCGGGGCCGCTGGCGACTGATCGAGTTCACCGCCGACGGCGAGTGAGCCCGCCCAGCGCCCCGGCACGCCCCTCGGGTTGGAGGCGCTGCGACTGCTCCACCAGGAAATCGATGAAGAGCCGCACCCGCAGCGGCATGTGGCGCGTGCCCGCATAGAGCACCGAGAACGGCCGCGAGCGCCCGCCGAAGCGCTGCAGCACCTCCACCAGCGTGCCGTCGGCCAGGTCCTGCGCCATCAGGAAGCGGTGCGTCTGCACCAGCCCCGCACCGGCGCGGGCGAGGGTGAGCGTGGCCAGCACGTCGTCGGTCACGGTGTAGTGGCCCGCGGTTTCGACCTGCACGTCCCGCCCCTCGTCGCGGAACTCCCACGCCACCTTCTGCCCGGTGCGCGGCAGCACGAACTGGATGCACTCGTGCGCCGCCAGGTCCTGCAGCGACTTCGGCTTGCCCGCTTTCCTGAGGTACGACGGCGCCCCGGCCACCACCAGCTCGGCATCGATCAGCCGGCGCGCGACGAGTCCGGAGTCGGGCGGCGTGCGCGCGCGGATCGCGAGGTCGAAGCGCTCTTCGGTGAAATCGACATTGCGGTTGCTCACCTGCACCTCGACGCTCACCTTCGGGTAGCGCTTGCGGAACGCCGGCAGCAGCGGCAGCAGCACCGCATGGCCGAAGGTCGTGGGGGCGCTGATGCGGATCACCCCGGCCGCTTCGACCTGCCGTCCCGCCAGCTCACGCCCGGCTTCGACGATCTGCGCCAGCGCCTGCCGGCACTGCGCGTGGTAGGCGCGGCCCGCATCGGTGAGGCGCATGCGGCGCGTGCTGCGCACAAAGAGCGGCACCGCGAGCCGCTCCTCCAGGCGGCCGACCGCGCGGCTCACCGCTGCCGGCGTCACCCCCGCCTGCGTGGCCGCGGCGGTGAAGCTCTCGAGCTCGGCCGCCGCGCAGAAAAGCTCGATGCTGCCCAGCATCACGCCCGGAGTTTCTCGCGCCATTGTTTACCTCATGTAATGAATGATGTGAATCGCAGCCAGTTTATCGACGGCTGTGTCGTCAATACGCTCTCGGCCATCGATTCACTTCCCACGAGGACCTCATGTCATCCCCGATCAGCATCGTCTTCCACAGCGGCTACGGCCACACCGAGAAGCTGGCCCAGGCCGTCGCCCAGGCCAGCGGCGGCACGCTGCTGGCCATCGACGCGGAGGGCGAGTTGCCGCCCGAGGCCTGGGCGCACCTGGACGCGTCGCGCGCCATCGTCTTCGGCTCGCCCACCTACATGGGCAACGTGAGCTGGCAGTTCAAGAAGTTCGCCGACGCCAGCTCGGGCGTGTGGGCAAAGCAAGGCTGGAAGGACAAGCTCGCCGCCGGCTTCACCAACAGCGCCGGGCTCAACGGCGACAAGCTCGCCGCGTTGCACGCGATGTTCACGCTCTCGCAGCAGCACGGCATGGTGTGGGCGAGCACCGGCATGCCGCCGGCCAACGTGAAGGCCTCGACACGCGACGACCTCAACTACCTCGCGTCGTTCGCCGGCCTGATGGCGACGACGCCGGCCGATGCCGGCGTGGATGAGCTGGCCGCCGGCGACCTGGCCACCGCCCGTGCCTTCGGCCAGCGGGTGGCCGACCTCGTGCGCCGCTACAACTGAAGGAGTCGCGAGATGCCCTACGTCAACATCAAGGTCACGCGCGAAGGCGTGACCCGCGAACAGAAGGCCGAGCTGATCGCCGGCGTGACCACGCTGCTGCAGCGTGTGCTGCAGAAGGACCCGGCCACCACCTACGTGGTGATCGACGAGGTGGAGCTCGACAACTGGGGTGTCGCCGGCCTCAGCGTGCCGGCCTGGCGGGCGAGGCCACGCTCATGAACGGCGCCGACGCCTTCGCCGAGGTGAGCGCCGTGCTGGGCGAGTATTTCGACGGCCTGCACCACAGCGACTCCACGCGCCTGCGGCGTGTCTTCCACCCACAGGCCCGCTACCACTGCGCGACCGACGGCACGCTGCTGACGCTCGACATGGCGCAGTACTTCCCCATCGTCGACGCGCGGCCCTCGCCGGCGAGCCAGGGCCATGCGCGCAACGACCGCATCCTCGCCATCGAGTTCGCCGGGCCGGTGACGGCCTTCGCCAGAGTGGCGTGCTCGATCCCGCCCAAGCACTTCACCGACTTCCTCACGCTGGTGAAACTCGACGGCCGCTGGCAGATCGTCGCCAAGGTGTTTCATTTCACCGTGCAGCCCCCGGCGCACACGCCACCGTGACCTTCACTCTTGGGTGCACCCAGGGTGCCGCGCGAACTGGCGCGCACATGAGTGGTTAGCATCTTGCGTCTTTCCAACCGACGCTCAGGCCGCCATGCCCACTCTCGCCGAAATTCGCACGCGCCTGGACTCGAAGCGATTCACCACACGTAAACGCGGCATGCAGGAACTGCTCGAGCTGGGGCTGCGGGCCGAGTTCATCGAACGGGCCCTGGCAGAGAAGGACGGCGCCCTCGTCTCCCAGGCCGTGTACTGGTTAGAGCCCGACGTGCCTGCGCCGTTGCTGGTGCGCAGCTTCCACCTCGGCCGGCAGCCGGTGCCCCTGTCGGAGATCCGGGGCTACCTCCCGTATCACAACTGCCTGTATGCCGAAAAAGAGATCTACGACCACTACGCCCCACAAGGCCGCAAGCTGGCGTTGATGACGATCGAGGCTGTGGGCTACGGGTACCTGCGCTCGTTCGAGCCGCTGCTTCGCAAGGTGGCCGACCGCCAGCTTGAAGTCGCGCAAGACGCCATCGCTCGCGAGGGCAAGCGCGCCGTCATCGGCGGCGAGAACGCCTTCACACGCGTCGGCGTCAACGAGATCCAGTACACCGACCTGCCCAATGAATGGTCGACCGAATCGCAGAAAGTCCTCGAGGCGCTGGTGGCGCTGCGCCGCCTCGACCACACCATCGCCCCCGGGCTGCTGGAGCGCATGAAGACGCAAGTGCGCGCACTCGCGCCCGAGGGCAGCCTCCTTCACAAGCGCACGATGCTCACGCTCGACTGGGTGGCATTTGATGGGCTGCCTGATGCCGCGTTTGCCGACCTGCTCGCGTCGGGCGGTGACGGCCTCCCCGATGTGTCGTACTGGGCGGCCGACATCGGCACGTCGCTGCTCAAGCGGGGCATGGCCGATCGGCTCGCAAAGCTGGTTGCCGGGATGGACCCCTTCCGTTTCTACAGCGCCAAGTTCTGCCACTGGCCGCTGCTGGAGCACCTCGACCGGACAGGCCTGCTGCGCCTCGACCCGCAGTGGATCGGTGCCGACACCTACTTGAAGAACCGGGAACGTGGCATCGCCGGCCCACCCTGGGCGAGTCCATCGGGTTTGTCCTAGGCCTCCGGCTGTCGAAACGAGCCCTTCTCGTTCGTCTTGAGGTCAGGCGCACAGCGCGCTGCCATCCCTGCAACCTGGAAGGACTCCTCACCATGCCCCTGCACATCATCGAAAGACCGGCCTTCACCGTGATGGGCCTGCACATCGTGACCACGCCGATGTCGCCCGAGATCCCGGCGCTGTGGCCCCGCTTCATGAGCCGCGAAGCCGAGATCGAGCATCCCGCCGAGCGCGCCGTGAGCTATGGCGTGATGCAAAGCGACACCCCCGACATGGCGCGCCTGGACTACTGGGCCGCGCTGTCCGTGACCGCACCCGGCCGCACGCCGCCCGGCATGGAAACCCTCACCATTCCTGCGGGCCACTACGCCGTCTTCCGCTACCCGCTCGCGGGCCTGGCGGCGGGCTTTGGCGAGATCTTCGGCAAACTGCTGCCGCAGTGCGAGTACGAACAACTGCCCGGCCCATACTTCGAGCGCTACAACGAGGCCTTCGACCCGGGCAACCCGGACTCGATCGTCGAAATCCACCTGCCGGTCCAGCGCAAGCGCCGCACCTGATGTCGATGCCACGCCACCTGACGCTCGCCCTCCTTGCCACCGGCCTGCTCGCCAGCACCCCGGCCCTGGCACAGGCCGTGACCCACGGCTTCGCCGATGCGGCGATGCAGGAGCGGCAGTGCCAGGCCAAAGGCTGGCAGCGCGTCGTCACGCAGGTGGCCGGTCTCTCGCGGCAGGTGCTGTGGAAGGCCCCCACCGGCCCGTGGACCAAAGGCGCGATCCTCGTGATGCACGGCGGGGGCGGCCAGCATTTCCAGTGGTGCGTGGCCAATGCGCGCATCGTGCAGCCGCAGGTCAACTTCAGCGAGATGGCGGTGGCCGACGGCTTCGCGGTGCTGCTGCTCAACTCGTCGGACCAGGTCACCGACCACCAGGGCCGCGCCTGCGGCAAGGTGTGGGACGACGAGGTGCGCGAGCGCGCCAACCTCGACCTGCCCTTTCTCGGCCAGGTGATGCGCGAGCTGCTGCCCTCGCTGCGCCCCGCGGGCAGCCGCCCCGAGATCTTTCTCGCCGGCCACTCGTCGGGCGGCTACATGGCGGTGCGCGCCGCCACCCATTTCGACGACCTCGTGACCGCGTTCGCCCCGGTCGCCAGCGGCGACCCGTACGGCTGGCACCGCCTCTGCGAGGCCGGCATGAACGCGCGGACGACGGTGCACGGCGCCGGCTTCGACAACGAAACCCGCCGGCAGATCACCGAACCCGACGCCTGCCGCGCCGAGCGCCACCCGAACGAGACACCGTGGGACAGCACCCGCCCCGCCACCCTGCCGGCCTTCCGCCTCTTCCGCCACGAGCAGGACGGCATCAACGACCGCTCCTGCACCGAGAAGGTGGGCCGGCAGCTGCGCGAGCGAGGCTACCGCGGCGAGCCCGACTTCGTGCTGATGGGTGGGCGCCGCAGCCTGGCAGCCCACTACTGGCAAGACGGGTACAACCGCCCGCTGCTCGACTTCTTCAACGCACAGCTCGTCGACACGCCTCTCGGCGCGCCGCGCTGATCACCCGCGCCGGGGCCGGCGCACGGCCTCCATCAGGCGCTCGATGTTGCGAAACGCGAGCAGGTGGGTGTCGCCCGCCAGCTCGTGCAGTTGCGCGCATGGCAGCGCTCGCGCGAAGGCCTGCACCATGTCCATTGGCACCAGGCCGTCGAGGGTGCCGTGCCACAACTCGACCGGCACGCGGATCTCGCGCAGATCGATCGTCCACGGCTGGTTGAGCAGCACGCTCTCCAGCGCCCACGCACGCGGGCCCTGGCGCAGCGACTCCATCATCGCGGCCACGAAGTACGGCAGGTGCTCGGGCGCGCTGATGTAGTCAATGTCGGCATCGGCCAGGCTGAAGGCGTTGTGGCTGCGCGCGCTCGTCATCGAGTGCAGCAGCGACTCGACGGTCTGCCCGAAGAGCGCCAGCTCCATCGCCGGCCGCAGAAGGCTCGGCACCACGCGGAAGAACTGGTTCATCATGCTGTTGAGCGTGGACGGCGAATCGGACGCGAGGATGTGGTCGATCGGCGGCACGACCGCGGTGCAGTGCACGCTGCGGATGCGCTCGGGCATGGCCCACGCGGTGTGCAGCGCATGCGCGCTGCCGGCCGAGGCGCTGAGCAGGTGCACCGCATCGAGCCGCAGCTCGTCGAGCAGGGCGCGCACATCGGGCACGAACTCGCGGTAGTCGCGCCGCTCCACGAAGGAGCTGTGGCCGTAGCCCGGCCGGTCAATCGCGATCAAACGCACGCCCAGCCCGCGCAGGCGCTCGGCATGGATCAGCAGTTCCAGCCGCGAGGCGTTGAGCGCATGGAAATACACCACCGGCACGCCGTCGGCCGCGCCGTACTCCGCATAGCTCAGCTGGCGACCGTCGGCGAGCCGCAGCAGCCGCGTGTACGCAAGGCCGGTGATGTGCGGCAGGAGCTGCGGGTTGTGGCTGCTGCCCGCCTGTTCGAGCACGATGTTGCGCAACACCAGCGCGAAGAGCGCGTTCTGGTTGTGCACGCCGGTCTTGGCGTAGATGTTCTTGGTGTGCTGGCGCAGCGTGTGCAGCGTGATGCCGGTGCGCGCGCAGATGGCGTCGAGGTCCAGGCCCTGGATCGACAGGTCGATGAGCTCGACCTCGCGCGCGGTGAGGCCGGCGCGCTGGCCCAGACCGGCGATCGACTGGCTGACGCAGCGCTGCCGGTCGATCAACAACAGCGAGTACGACGCCGCCGCGCTGCGGTTGTGCGGCGTGTGGTTCTTGTAGAGGTAGGCCAACCAGCCGGCCTGCGCCTCGGCACCGATGCGCGCGCAGGCATACGACTGGACCTCGGCCTGCGTCATCAGCTGCGCCAGCACCCCCGGCTCGCGGCAGTGCAAGACCCCCTGCTCCACGCCGAAGAGCTCGCCGCGACCCAGCAGTGCTTCGGCATCGGCGTTGAGGCCGAGCACGCGCTGCTGCGCGTCGACCACCACGATGGGCGGCGCCACCGCGTGGATGACGGCCAGCACACGCTGGCGCTCGCGCTGCATCGCCGAGTGCGCGGCACCCAGCCGCAGCGCTCGCTTGATGTGGCTCAGGATCACGCGCGTGAGCGGCGTGTCGTCGCGGCTGCGGTCTTCGCGGAAGTGGAAGAGCAGCTGGCTGTGCAGCTGCCCGTAGTGCGCGGGGTGCAGGGCCGATTGGTAGATCGCCTCCAGCAAGGCCTCGGCCGGGGCGCCCTGGGTGGTCGTCATGGCCACGGGAGACGCTCCGGCTCCAGCGCCGCGGGCTCCGCGACGAACGGCGCAAGGCCGGTGCCCACGGCCTGCAGCGTCACCGCATGCAGCGTCTCGAAGAGCAGCACGCCGAGGCCTTTCTGGTCGGGGGTGCCGAGCTTGCGGAAGACGGACTTGAGCTGCGCGCGCACCGTCTCGACAGAGCGCCCCGAGAGGCCCGCGTACTGCTTGAGCGGCATGCCTTGCGCGAGGTTCCACGCGAGCGGCAGCTCTTTGTCGGTCAAGGCGTACTGGCGCTGCACCTGGGCGGCCAGCAGCGGCGGCGGCGTGGCGATCTCGCGCAGGCGCGCGGGGTCGGCGCGCTCGTGCACCAGCAGCAGCACGTTCGAGGCGGGGCCGGGCAGCTTCTTCAGCTGCAGGTCGAGCCCGTTGAGCTGGAGCGGCTGCTGCGTGGCCGAGCTGCAGGCGAACGCGTGCAGCGCTCGCTCGAAGGCCGGGTGGTCGCCCGACAGGCGCAGGCGCCGCCCCTGCAGGCTCGCCCGCCCGGTGCGCGCAAGCCACTGGCGGGCGGGCTGGTTGAGCAGCACCACCTCGCCGTGTTCGTCGAGCACCACCAGGCCCGTCGGCAGCGCATCAATCACAGCGTGCAGCGCCGCGAGGCTTGCCTGCGTGGCGTCGAGCGAGCTGCGCAGCGCACAGGCGGCTTCGAGGTGAGAGCAAAAGGCGTGGAAGTGCCGCAGCTGGCCTTCGGAAAACCCCTCCGGCGACAGGCTGCGCGCCACGATCACCTCGCCGGTGATGCGGCGGTGAGACACAAGACCCGGCTCGCATCCGGGCAATTGCGGCAGCCGAGTGGCGCTCACTTGTACCGAGCGGGCGCCGATGTGCCGCGCCCACTGCGCGATCACCGGCCGCCAGGCCTCCGGCCACGCGCGCAGGGCCCCCGCGCCCATCGCCGCGCCGCCCTCGTGTTCGACCAGTGCATAGAGCTGGTCGAGCAGGCCGAGCCACTGCAGCGCATCGTCGGCGTGCGGCGCCGGGTCGAGCGGCATCCTGGGTCGTGTGTCAAGCCGCATCGAGGCTTAACCCGATTTCGGTATTCAACGCGCGGCAGGGCGTGCCTACAAACGCCAGGCCCTGCTGAGGCAGGCGCACACCCCCGGAGACAAACCAAGGACCCGTCATGCACAAACTCCTGTCGAAACCGCTGCTGCTGTGCGCCCTCGCGCTCGGCCTCACCCCTGCTGCACAGGCCGACCAGCTCGTGTCGCCCTCGCTCATCAAGTCGACCGAACGCGGCGTCTTGCTCAACGGCCGCTACTTCGTGGGCGGCCAGCACGGCATCCACGAAATCAAGCGCAGCGCCGACAGCAGCCCGAACTGCAGGATCGACACGGGCTCGGGCCTCACCGTCTGCCTGCTGGTGAGCACCGTATACGGAGCCGACCAGTGCGACTACTCGGGAATGACTGCGGACAACACCTACTTGTACGCAGCCTGCACCGTGGCCGACAAGACCGCCCCCATCCCGCTGCTCGCGCCCCCGAAGCGCGCCGCGCTCTTCCGCGTGAAGCCGGCCGCCGGCAGCAGCACCGCCGAAGAGGTGAAGAGCAAGCCCTTCGCCACCCCCGTCTGGTACAACGGGATGACCGTGCTCGACAGCAACACGCTGCTGATGACCCCCTCGGCCCCGCTCGGCACCAAGTCGGCGATCGTCAAGCTCAAGATCACCAACACGCTGACGCTCGACCACACGATCAAGGAGTGGCTGCCCGGCTCGCCGCTCTACCTGCTCAACAACGGCGTGACCGTCAGCAACGGCCACGTCTACTTCGTGGGCGGCCAGAACCTCTGGCGCATCCCGGTCAGGAGCGACGGCTCGGCCGGCCTGCCCTTCCTGCTGTACCAGACCACGATCAACCAGACGATGGACGACCTGACGGTCAAGGGCGACTGGGTGGTGGTCACCGAGATCGGCATCATCAACGGCCTCGGCCTCAACTCGCTCACCTTCGTGCACAAGAGCGGCTTCGGCCCCACCGCCAAGCTGTGGACCGGCCTCACCCAGCTGAGCGGCGTGGTGGTCGACCCGGGCACCTTCGGCACGCCGGGTGCCTTCATCGCGACCAGCTATTTCCAGGGGGGCGTGTACCGCTACTTCTATTGAGCCCACGGCCCCTGGCAGGGGGCCCCACCCAGGAAAGCGGGCTGGCGAAGTGGCGCAAACAGGTCTAGGCTGCACCCACACACCGACCCGCCCAGCGGGCGAATGGGGGGCAACCACCGTGGCGCAGCCCGTGCCCCTCGCGGGTGGCGCAGAGGCTTGCGTATGTCCAGCGCAGATCGATCTGCCGAGACAGCCCACGGCTGCGAGCTTGAGCGTCTGCGCGTGCTCGCAGGCCTACGGCGTGCTCGACACCCCGCCCGAAGCGCGCTTCGATGCGCTCGCCCGGCTGGCCTGCCGGCTTTGCGACACCCCGATGGCCGTCATCACGCTGGTCGACGACCACCGTCAGTGGTTCAAGGCCGAGATCGGCCTGGGTGTGCGCGAGACGCCGCGCGCCATCGCCTTCTGCGCCCACACCATCGAGGGGCCCGGCCTCTTCCAGGTGCCCGACACACACGCCGACCCCCGCTTCGTCCACAACCCGCTGGTGACCGGCGCACCCGGCCTGCGCTTCTATGCCGGCGTGCCCCTGCAGGTGGACGGCGGACAACGTCTCGGCGCGCTGGCGGTGCTCGACCGCCGGCCGCGCCAGCTCACGCCCGAGCAGCAGGCCGACCTGCAGAGCCTGGCGCAGCAGGTGGTGCTGGTGCTGGAAGAGCAGCGCCTGCGCCGGCTGGCCGAGGCCGCGTCGGAGGAGACGAAGCACCAGTCCGATTCGCTGCTGGCGATTGCCGGCCGCGTGGCGCGGCTCGGCGCCTGGGAGCTCGACATCGCCGGGCAGAAGGTGGTGTGGTCCGACGTGGTGGCCGACATCCACGGCATGCCGCGAGGCTTCTCGCCCGATCTCGACAACGCCCTCGGCTTCTACGTGGAGCCCGACCGCTCCACCCTCACCGCGTCGGTCACGGCCTGCCTGCAGCACGGCACTCCGTTCGACCACGAGATGGTGCTGCAGCCGGCCGGGGGCGGGGCGCCGCGCTGGGTGCGCTCGATCGGCGAGGCGGTGCGCGATGCCGAGGGCCGCATCACCCACCTGCGCGGCGCCTGCCAGGACATCACCGAGCGCAAGTCGCACGTGCTGCAGATCCAGCACCTGGCCGAACAGCTCTCGGCCACGTTCGAGAGCATCCCCGACCCCTTCCTCGCCGTGGGCGCCGACGGGCAGGTGCTGCTCGTCAACGCCGCCTTCGAGCAGCTGGTGCAACGCGAGCGTGCCGGCATCCTCGGGCACAGCCTGGGCGAGGTGCTGCCGCCGAGCGTCATCGAGCCGCCGCTGCTCGACCGCTGCGCCGAGGCGATGCGCCGCCAGCAGCCGCTCGAATTCGAAGCCACCGAGCGGCGCTCGCGCCGCCGCTTCGAGGTGCGGCTCTTTCCCGTCGACAACGGCCTGACGCTGCATGCGCGCGACATCACCGAGCGCGAGGCCACGCTTGCGCAACTGCGCCTGCTCGACACCTGCGTGCGCTACCTCAACGACGCCGTGGTGATCACCGATGCCAACGTCAACCCGCCGGGCCCGACCGTGCTCTTTGCCAACCAGGCCATCGAAGGCCTGTGCGGCTGGCAGCCCGCGCAACTGGTGGGCAGCAGCCCGCGGCGCCTGCAGGGGCCGATGACACAGCGTGACCGGCTCGACGCGCTGCGCGACGCCATCAGTCGCGGCCTGCCCTTCGAGACCGAAGCCATCAACTACCGCAACACCGGCGAGACCTACTGGGTCGAGCTGAAGCTGAGCCCGATCCAGGACGAAGAGGGCCGCTGCACCCACTTCATCGCCGTCGAGCGCGACATCACCGAACGCAAGCTCGCCGAGGCCCACCGCGAAGCGCTGGAGCGCCAGCTGCGCCAGGCGCAGAAGATGGAATCCATCGGCACGCTGGCCGGCGGCATCGCGCACGACTTCAACAACATCCTCGGCGCCATCCTCGGCAACGTGGCGCTGGTGCGCGATGCGCTCGTGCCCCTGAGCCCCGGCCACGCCCCGCTCGGCACCATCGAACACTCGGCGCAGCGTGCGCGCTCGCTGGTGCAGCAGATCCTCGCCTTCGGCCGGCAACAGGCCACCCAGCGCATGCGCCAGCCGCTGCGCCCGCTGGTCGACGAGGCGGCGCGCCTCCTGCAGGCCACGCTGCCCGCGAGCGTGGTGCTGCGCATGAGCGGCACCCACGACGAGGTGTTCGCCGAAGTCGACGGCCACCAGCTGCAGCAGGTGCTCATCAACCTGTGCACCAACGCCTGGCACGCCCTGCCGGCCCGCGGCGGGCTCATCGAGATCGGGCTCGACACCGAAGCGCCGGCCTCGCAGTACGACACGCTGCACTACGCGCACCTGTGGGTGAAGGACGACGGCTGCGGCATGGCGCCCGACGTGCAGGCCCGCGTCTTCGAGCCTTTTTTCACCACCAAGCCGGTGGGCCAGGGCACCGGGCTCGGCCTGTCGGCCGCGCACGGCATCGTGGAAGCGCACGGCGGGCGCATGGACGTCGAGAGCGAGCCCGGCCGCGGCAGCACCTTCCACGTCTACCTGCCCGTGAGCGATCCCGCCGACCCCACGCTGAGCGAGAAGGCCATCGCCGCAGCCGATCGCCGTTCACTGAAGAGCCTGAAGGTGCTGTGCGTCGACGACGACCCGGTGATGCTCACCACCATGCAGGCCCTGCTGGAGCGAGAAGGCTGCGTGGTGGACGCGCAGGCCAGCCCGCAGCAGGCGCTGGAGCAGCTGCGCGCCCTGCGCGGCGACACCCACCTCCTCGTGACCGACTTCAACATGCCCCTGATGGACGGCATGGCGCTCGTGCGAGAGGCCAAGCGCCTCAACCCCGAACTGCCCGTCGTCATGGCCTCGGGCTTCCTCAGCGACAAGCTCTGCGAGCAGGCCACGCTGCTGGGCGTGGACGTGCTGGTGCAGAAGGAGCGCACGGTCGAAGACCTGGTGGCCGCGGTGCGGGAGGCGGTGGCCCGCGCAAGCCTTCGGACCTTGCGGCCCTGAGCGTGGCCGCCCGGTGGCTTGGCTCGGCCGGCGCTCGCGGGCGGCGCAGCGTCTGTGCGCTTGCGGACAGAGCCACCGGGCCGGAGCGCGCACAGTGCCTCTGATCCAGCTGTCCGCAGCGCCCCGAGGAACGCCATGAGACCCTTGATGCACAACGCCGTCCCGATCCTCGCCCTGGTGGCACTCGTGTGGAGCGGCGCCGCCTGGGCGCAGAGTCCCTTGCCTGCGCCGAGCCCTGCGCTCAAGACGGTGGAGCCGAACGAGGCCGTGCCGCTGCCGGAAGTGAAGACCGCCGGAACCGTGCAGTACGTGTCGGGCGGCATCCCCCATGAGCAGCTCCCCGCCTTCCGGGCGGCGCGGCGCGACTATGCGTTGAACATCGAGATCTTCCAGCGCGACGGGGGCCGCAGCGTCTTCACGGCGGACGCCCAGGTGCGGATCGTGAACGTGAAGAGCGGCGAGCTCATGCTCGAATCGAAGATCGACGGCCCCTATCTGTGGGCCAAGGTGCCCCCCGGCCAGTACCGGGTGGTGGCCACCCTGAACGACCAGGTCAAGGAGGCGCGCGTGACCGTCAAGGCCTCGCAATCCACCCGTGCCGTCATCGTGTTCCCGCAGGCGCAGGAGTAGGAAGGCGACCGTTGGTCTGCGGCGCCGATGGTGCGGTGCCGCACCGATGGGCGCGCGCCACAGGTTTAGCGTTGACGCTTCACCCACGCGCAGGAGTGGCAAATGGATATTCCCGCGATCGAGGCGCAGCCCCCGGGGAGCGGCGTGCAGCCTCTGGAGCCCCAACCGAGGCGCTGGCACCACCGTCGCCGCGCGTTGAGGGCATTCGTCCACCCGTTGCTGGTGCGGTACGCGCTGGTTTTGATCGTCGCGGGGGCCTCGCTCGGGATCGCCTTGAACGAGATCACCCACCGCAACGCAACCGCGAGCCTGCACCTGGCCGACGCGCTGGCCGAGGCCAAGGTCAGCGCGGCGAGCGTGCTGCAGCGGATGAGCGATGCCGAGACGCACCAGCGCGCCTACCTGCTGCGCAGCAGCCCCGAGGAACTGGAGGCGCTGGCGGTCGACCAGCGCCAGCTCGCCCGGCTGCGGCCCCAGACCGCCCACCTCGTCGTCCTGGCGGGGATGGATGCCGGCGCCACTGCACGCACCGATCAGAGCCTACAGCAGCTGCTGTCGAGCCTGGAGGAGTTTGCCCGGCTTGCCCGCACGGCAGACCCCACGCGCTCGGCGCAACTGCTCACCGAGGCCGAGACCAGCAGAAGCCGCATGCGCGACATCCGCGGCAGCGTTCTGTCCTCTCTCGACGCCGCATCGGCCGAGGAGCGGTCGGAACGCGTGGCGCTGGACCGCTCCCTCGAAGCACGGCGCATTGCGGTGATGGTGGTCATCGTGCTCGCCGCCCTGCTCTTCGGCGCGCACCTGCGGCACCTGCGCCTGTACGACAGGGACAGGGCCGCCCGCCAGCGCGCGCTGGAAGACCAGGTCCAGCGTCGCACGCTGGAGCTGCGCCGGCTGGCGGGCTACCTGCTGACGGTGCGCGAAGACGAGAAGGCGCACCTGGCGCGCGAGCTGCACGACGAGATGGGCAGCGTGCTGACCGCGGCGAAGCTCGACCTCGCGCGCATCCGCCGGCTGGCATCGGCCGACCCCGCCCTGCTCGACAGCGTCGAACGGCTCAATCGCCGGTTGATGCAGGCAGTGGCGATGAAACGCCGCATCGTCGAAGGGCTCCGGCCCTCGTGCCTGGACATCCTCGGACTCAAGGCCAGCCTGACGAACCTGTGCTCGGAAATCGCCGCGCAGCTCGGGGTGCCGGTCCACACGGCGCTCGACGACGTGTCGCTTTCGCCGGACGCGCAACTGGCCGTCTACCGCTTCGTGCAGGAGGCGCTGACGAACGTCAGCAAGTACGCCCGGGCCTCCGAGGTCCGCGTTGGCTTGAGCGAAACGGGTGGCCGGGTGCGTGTGGACGTCGAGGACGACGGCATCGGCTTCGACCCGCAGCAGACGACCTCGGCCACGCACGGTCTTGCGGGCATGCGCTTCCGCCTGGAGCACCTGGAGGGGCACCTGTCGATCGATTCGAGGCCGGGCGCCGGCACGCGCCTGAACGCCGTCCTGCCGATGGCCGCGGCCGGCATGCTCGTGCCGGCGGCCTGACGGGACGCGCAGCCCCGGCTCAGGGGCTCACGGCGTGCTCTTCGTCGACGCGCGTCAGGTTCACCAGATAGCCCCTGCCGGCCGGGTCCTGGCCGATCGCGGCGACGAACGAAAGTGCCACGCCATCGCGAGGACTCAGCGTGAGGGGGCACCACACGTGCCGCATGCCCACGTCGACACCGACCATCGCCGACCGGAACCTGCGGGCACTCTCGGGCAGCAGGAAGGCATCGAGCGTGAGCCCGACGAGGTCGTCGCGACCGAGGCCGAGCATGTCGGCTCCGGCCCGGTTCGTTTCCATCACGACCCTTTGTGCGTCGAGGGTGAACAGGCCCGCGGGCTGGAAGTCGTAGAGCTCGACCTGGCGGCGCAGCGAAGACTCCAGCGCCTCGCGCGACTCGCGCAGCTCCTGCGCCTGCAGGTCGAGCTCGACCTGGTACACCTGCAGTTCGTGCAGAAGCGCCAGCGCGTCGGCCGCCGTCTGGGGCGAGGACGCCAGCCCGTGCAACACCGTCAACGCATCGGCAGACCTCGCGATGGCGCCCTTGCGCGAGGCGTCGCCGGCCAGATGCGACGCGGCGCGGTGGCGAAGATCGACCAGGCGATCGAACTCGATGGCGGGGACGATCGGGGCGGACAGGTCCGGCATGGCGACCTCCTGGGCGATGGGTGTGGAAGTCCACTCTACCCCTTGCGCAGGCGGGCCTCGAGTTCTTTTGCGACGGTGATGTCGACGAAGGTGATCACCACGCCCTGGATGACGTTGGACAGGGTGCGGTACGGCATGATCCTCACGGTGAACCAGTGTCCGTCGCTGGTGGCGATCTGTTTCTCGCTGAAGGCCAGCGTGCGCAGCGTCTCCTTCACGTCGGCGTGGAAGTCGGGGTAGAGCAGGGTGCTCGCCAGTTCGCTCAGCGGCCGGCCGATGTCGCCCTCGCGCAGGTGGATGACGCGGTCGATCTGCTCGGTGTAGCGGCGCACGTTGAGCTGGTTGTCGAGGAAGAGCGTGGCGATGTCGGTGCTGTTGAGCAGGTTCTGCATGTCGCTCTGCGCGAGCGACAGGTCGTCGAGCTTGGACTGCAGCTCGCCGTTGATGGTCTGCAGCTCCTCGTTCATCGACTGCGCCTCTTCCTTGGAGGTGGTCAGCTCCTCGTTGGCGGACTGCAGTTCTTCGTTGGTCGACTGAAGCTCTTCGTTGGCAGCCTGCAGCTCCTCCTGCGAGGCGCGCATCTCCTGGCGCAGCGCGGCGATCTCTTCGCGGCAGCGCTGCAGTTCGTCCGCCATGCCGGGGTCGGCCGCAGCACCGGGCACGTCCGCCCGAGGCCCGCGATCGCCCGGTGGCAGCGGCACCTCCCGGAACACGATCATCGCCATGCCCTGCAGCGACTTCGGCTGCGTGAGCGCCTCGACCGTGATGTCGACGCTGGTGGCGGGCGCGTCGTCGAGCCGCAGGCCCCGCAGCGCCACCGTCGATTTGTCCTGCAGGGCGGTGCGCAGCGCCACCGCGAGCTGCGCGCGGATCGAGGGCCGCGCCATCACGTGGATGTTCCAGTTCGCCTTGCCCGCCGCGGGCTCCAGGTAGCGGCCGGTGCGCCCGCTGATGTAGACGATGTCGCCCGCGTCGTTGACGAGCACCGCCGGCGGCGTGTGCGTTTGCAGCAGCAGCTGGTCGGCCAGCGATTGCAGGTTGGCCGGGGGCGTGTTCGGGTGCGACAGAGCAGTCTCCTGCGACGCCGATCGCGTGGTCCGCCGGCCTTGGGTCGGAAAGACCACGGCCCCGGAGGCGCCGCCATTGTCGCTGCGCCAGTACAGGCGCGACTTCGGATGCAGCGGCACGAAAAGCGACTGGACCCGCCCGACGGTCTCGGAGCTGCCCAGCAGCAGCGCCCCACCCGGGCGAAGGCTGTAATGGAAGAGCGGGATCAGGCGCTTCTGCAGCGGCGCGCCGAAGTAGATCATCAGGTTGCGGCACAACAGGATGTCCAGGCGCGTGAAGGGTGGGTCCATCAGCACGTCGTGCTGGGCGAACAGCACCATGTCGCGGATGCGCTTGTCGATCTGGTAGCCGCCGGGCCGTTCGACGAAGAAGCGTGACAGGCGCTGCGGCGTCAGGTCGTGCGCGATGGTGGCTGCATAGCGGCCTGCCCGGGCCAGCGAGATCGCATCGGCGTTGAGGTCGGTGGCGAAGATCTGCAAGGCCCGATGGGCCTGCAGCGGCAGGGCATCGAGCGCTTCCGTGAACGCGATGGCCAGCGAGTAGGCCTCCTCGCCCGTCGAGCACCCTGCCACCCAGGCACGCAGCGGGCCGTGGTCGCCGGCATGGCGCTCCAGCAGGGCGGGCAGCACCTCGCGCTGCAGGTCCTGCCAGACCTCCGGGTCGCGGAAGAACGAGGTGACACCGATCAGCATCTCCTTGAAGAGCAGGTCCAGCTCGTGGGGGTTGGCGCGCAGGAAGTCGGCATAGGCGGCCATCGAGCCCAGGTCGTGCAGCGCGACACGCCGGGCCACGCGGCGCATCAGGGTGTTCGACTTGTAGAGCGTGAGGTCGTGCCGCGTGTGCTCGCGCAGGAGGGAAAGGATCGTCTCCAGCGCGGCGCTTGCGCCGGCGGCCGATGTGGCCGGCACCGGCGCCGTCCCGGGCTGCTGCCCGGTGATGCTCACGATGCGTTGCGGCAAGTCCGCAGGCGGCGCCACGATGTCGACACAGGCCGCGGCAATGGCGTTCCGGGGCATGGCATCGAACTGCGCCGATTCGGGCTGCTGGGCGAGCGTGAGCCCGCCCTGGCTCTTGATCGCCTGCAGCCCCGCACTGCCGTCGGACCCCATGCCCGACAAGACGACGCCGATGGCCCGATCGCCCAGCTCACGCGCCAGCGAGCTGAACAACACGTCGATGGGCAGCCGCTGGCCACGCGGCTCGCCGGGTTTGGCCACGTGGAGCGTTCCGCCGGTGACCGTCAGTTCGGCGTCGGGTGGAATGACGTAGACGGTGTCGGCTTCGAACGCCCATCCGTCCACCGCCTCGCGCACCGGCATGGCCGTGGCCCGCTGCAGCAGCTCGACGAGCAGGGTGCTGTGGGTCGGGTCCATGTGCTGGACCACCAGGTACGCCAGGCCACTTCGGGCCGGGACGCCAGACAGGAATTGCCGCAGGGGCTCGAGACCGCCGGCAGACGCGCCCAGGCCGACGGCCCGGACGACGTGCGCGGAGGCCGGATCGGAACGGACGTGAAGCGGAGCCTGCACCATGGCGGAGTATGTATGCCGCGGAGGTCTGCGCACGCGTCCCTCGACCCTCCCACGCAATGGGTTGTGGGTACAGTGAGCGCCGGTTCTTCCGCCCTCCTTCGCCGTGCTCATGACCCCCCACCAGCGCCCTCGCCGACCACGGGCCCATCCACCAGCTGTCGCTCTCGGGCGGCGGTTTTCGCGCGGCCTTCTATCACCTGGGTGCGCTGCACACGCTCGCACAGCAGGGCCGGCTGCGCGAGCTGAAGCTGCTGGTGACGATCTCGGGCGGCTCGATCGCGGCCGGCTTCTTCCTGCAGGAGTGGATCGCGGTCGCGAAGAAGGGCCCGATCGGCGACGAAGCGCTGGCGCAATGTGCCTTGCGCGCGCAGCAGGCCCTTTTTCGCAAGAGCCGGCACAACCCGCGGCTGCGGGCGATGGCCTCCATCCGCGCACTGAGCAGCGGCCTCGTGCGCAACGAGTTCGCGTTCTCGCAGGCCATGGCGCGCATCAACCGGCGCTGGTTGCGCGGGCTGCACAAGGTGGCGTCGACCGGCCTGTGGCCGGCCGCACTGCCCGAGTGGCGCATCGCCTGCTCCGACTACGCACAGGGCAACCGCTGCCTCGTGGTGCTCGGCGACAAGGGGCTGCCGCGCCAGCCCGATGCGGGCTACCTGACGATGGCCGACCTGCCGATCGCCCGCGCCATCGCGTCGTCGAGCGCGGTGCCGGGGGTGTTCGAGCCGATCCGCTGCGGCGAGCATTTCCTCGGCGACGGCGGTGTGCTCGACAACCACGGCCTGCGAGAGTTCGATCCCGCGCTCGGTCACGCGACCTGCATCGACGCGTCGGCGCCGGCACTGCCCATGCGGCCGGTCGACGGCTGGGGCACGCCGATGCGCGCGATGGACCTGATGATGGAGCAGACCCGTGGCGACGTGCTGCGCGCCCGCAACTGCACGCTCATCTCGCTGCGCGACCCGGTGGCGCAGCCGAGCGGCCTCGACTGGTGGCCGCACCTGCGCGCGCTGCGCACCGACCTCGACGACTTCGCGGCGACCGAGGCGCACCTGCTCTTTCTCGCCGGCCACCAGAGTGCGACCGGCCGCCCCGACATCCCCACCGGCTGCCCGGCCGACATGACGGCGCTCTGGAGCGCCATGAGCGAGGCCGCGCCGGCCGAGCTGCCGACCGATCAGGCCCAGCAGCTCGCCGACGCCCGCGCCGCCTGCATGGACGACCTGGAGCGTGGCCAGCACGTGCTCTTCGCCGGCATGCAGAAACGCTCGGCCGCATCGGTGATGGTCACGCTCGGCTCGCTCTTCATGCTGGCGCTGACGGTGGTGATCCTCTTCGTGCTGGCGCAACTGGCCTGGAGCTTCACGCTCGGGCACATCCCGCATTCGTCGCGGGCGCTGTCGAGCAACGCCTTGCTGGTGCTCGGCTGGGCGGCGGGCGCGGGCTGGCTGTACTGGCAGTACTACACGCCGCGGGCCGGCGCGCTCTTCTACAACATGCGCCAGTGGTTCGGCGTGCTGACCGGGCCGCTCGTGCTGCCGGCGATTGCCACGATGTCGATCGCCTTGCGGCTGAAGGTGCTGGCCTTCTCGAACCGAGACCTCACGGCCTGGGCGCGCAGCGCACTCCTGCGCTACGAGCGGCGGCGGCAGCTTGCCGCGCTGCAACGTCAGGCACAGCGGGAGGCGCAACGCGAGTCGCAGCTTCCATCGCGCCCATCCGTCGAGGTGCCGGCCCGGTCATCGACCGGCCAGCCGACGGAGTAACAACAAGACCACTTCAGAGGAGACCCCCCGTGCGCCACCTATCCACCACTTCCGCGCTCAGCTTGCTGGTGCTGTCGCTGCCCCAACCCGCCGCTGCCTTGGGCGACATCCGCCCGGCGTTCTTCGCCTTCGTGTCGCGCGCCTGCATCCACCAGGACGCGGCCCACCGCACGAGCCTCTTCGGGAAGCGCCAGGCCGCGTCGCCCGACTTCGTGGGGTGGGACAAGTTCAGCGACACACCGGTGGCCCGCTGCCTGAAGGCGCGGCGCTGGGTGAGCGCCGAACTCTGCAGCTCGGCCGCCCAGGTCGACATCACCCAGCGGGCCCAGGTCCAGGACTGGTTCGACGCCCACCTGGCCGATGCGAAGAAGCTCGCGCCGGTGTTCCGCTTCGCGAACTCTGCCGAAGCGGCCGGCGGTGCCTGCCCCGAGGTGCCGCCGGGCGAGTGACCCCGGCGCGGCTCAGCTCACGCGCCGCCCGGCCACCCAGGCTTCGCGCACCATCGGGTGGTCGCCCAGGACCTTCACGCGGATGAGGTCGCCGCGCAAGCCCTCGGCGATCTCGCCGCGGTCAGCCAGGCCCACCGCACACGCAGGGTGCCGGCTCACCACCTTCACCGCCGCGGGCAGCGAGAAGCCGCCCTCCTGCATGAGCTTCCACGCCGAGCGCAGCAGGCTCGACGGCACGTAGTCGGACGACAGCGCATCCAGCACGCCTTCGCGGGCGAGCGTCATCGCGGCCACGTTGCCCGAGTGCGAGCCACCGCGGATCACGTTGGGCGCGCCCATCACGGTGCACAGGCCGGCTCTTTCGCACGCTGGGCGGCGGCGAGCGTGGTCGGGAACTCGCTCATGCTGGCGCCGAGCGCACGCGCCTCGTCGACGTGCTCGACGGTGGTGTCGTCATGCGTCGCGAGTGCCACGCGGTGGGTGTGGGCGAAGTCGGTGAACCACGCGCGGTTGGGCGTGGCGTACTGCTGCTGGCGCTCGGGCGCGATGCGCACCTCGGCTTCGAACTGCGCGTTGCTCCAGCCTTTCTTGCCCGTGTAGTACACGCGGGCGTGCTCGATGTCGGTCCACTGGCGCTGGCCGGGGGTGTGGTCCATCAGCGAGATGAGGCGCAGCCGCGGGTGACGGGAGAAAGGTTCGAACAAGGCCCGCGCGTTGTGCGCGGGCAGCTCGCAGCGCACGTGGATCAGGTGGTCGGCGCGCAGCACACCGGCGTCGTCGAGCCGGTCGAGCACCTGCAGCAGCTCGCTCTGGTCCCTGGAGCGAAAGCCCTCGTCGTACGGGTCGCCCACGCCGATGGCGTCGAGCACGGTCGTGATGCCGGCCGAGGCCACCTCGGCGTCATGCGCCTGCACCGCGCCGAGCATGGGGAAGTGGACCTTCGGGCGCGGCGTCACGTGGCGTTCCAGGTTGTCGGTGTGCACCTCCACCAGGCCGGGCAGCAGGTGGTCGCCATCGAGGTCGTGGGCGCCCGGCACCGACGTGCCGCCGGTGGCGATGTCGGTGATGCGGCCGCCTTGCACGCGCACGCTGCCGTGCACCACCTCGCCGGCGAGCACGATGCGGGCATTGCACAAGATGAGTTCGTCGTGGTTCATGCAGCGCGTCTTTCAGTGCAGGGTGACACAGCGGCTGGCCACCGCGTCGCGCACTTCCTCGTCGTGGAAGATGCCGACGATGGCCGTGCCGGCCGCGCGGGCCTGGTGGATCAGCTCGATGACGACGCGCCGGTTGGCCGCGTCGAGCGAGGCGGTGGGCTCGTCCAGCAGCAGCAGGCGCGCTGGCTCGATGAAGCCCCGGGCAATGTTGACACGCTGCTGCTCGCCGCCGGAGAAGGTGGCGGGTGGCAGCGTCCACAGGCTCTCGGGCAGGTTGAGGCGGGCGAAGAGGCGGCGCACCTGCTCGCGCGCTTCGTCCTGCGCGGCGTCGGCATCGAGCGCGGGGCGGGCCTGCAGCCAGCGCTCGGCCACCACGTCGAGCGCCGGCACACGCGGCACGGCGCGCAGGAACTGGCTCACGTACGCGATGTCCTTGCGGCGCAGCGCGAGCATCTGCTGGGGCGTGGCCTGGGCGATGTCGATGCGGCCCTCGCTCGCGTCGAACCAGATGGCGCCGCTGTCGGCGCCGTAACTGCCGTAGAGGCACTTCATCAGCGTGCTCTTGCCCTGGCCCGAGGCGCCAAGCAGGGCCACGCATTCGCCAGCTTGCACGGCCAGCGACACGTTCTTGAGCACCGGCAGCTCGAGGCCACCGCGCAGGTGCAAGGTGAAGTGCTTGGAGAGGGCGTCGATCTGGAGCATGGGACACGTGTCCATCAGGGTGCGACCACCGAAGAGACGAGCAGCTGGGTGTAGGCGTGCTGCGGGTCGTCGAGCACGCGGTCGGTGAGACCCTGCTCGACGATGCGGCCTTCGCGCATCACGAGGGTGCGATGCGCGAGCAGGCGCGCCACGCCGAGGTCGTGCGTGACGATGATGGCCGACAGGTGCAGCCGCGCCACGAGCAGGCGGATGAGGTCGAGCAGGCGTGCCTGCACCGAGACGTCGAGCCCCGAGGTGGGTTCGTCCATCAGCACCAGGCGTGGGCGGGTGACGAGGTTGCGCGCGATCTGCAGGCGCTGGCGCATGCCGCCGGAGAAGTCGCGCGGCGAATCGTCGATGCGCTCGGGCTGCAGCTCCACACGCTGCATCCACTCGGTGGCGGTGCGGCGCAGCTGGCCGTAGTGGCGTTCGCCCTGGCCCATCAGGCGCTCGCCGATGTTGGCCCCGGCGCTCACGTTCATGCGAAGGCCGAGGCTTGCGTCCTGCTGCACGTGGCCCCACTCGGTGCGCTCGAGCCGACGGCGCTCGCGCTCGGTGAGGCGGTGCACGTCGAGCACCTCGCCGCTGGCAGCGGTGTAGAGCACCTGGCCCTGCGTGGGCTGCAGGCGGCCGGCGATGCAGTTGAGCAGCGTGCTCTTGCCGGAGCCCGATTCGCCGACGAGGGCGATCACCTCGCCGGGGTACAGGTCGAGGCTCGCGTCTTCGACGGCGAAGCGGCGCGCAAGCGCGAACTGGTGGTGCAGGTGCTGCACGCTCAGGATCGGGCCGCTCATGGCGTCACCCCGAAGCTGAAGCCGTGACGCTCGAAACCGAGGCGCTCGTAGAAGGCATGCGCTTCGACACGCTTCTGGTTCGACGACAGCGCGAGCTTGTAGCAGCCGGCCTCGCGCGCCAGCGCGCGGGCGTGCTCCATCATGCGGCGTCCGATGCCCTGGCCCTGCGCCTCGGGGTGCACCGCCACGTCTTCGACGATGGCCTCGGGCGCGCCGCTGTGCGCGAGCAGCGGCAGCACGAAGAGCGTGTAGGTGCCGATGGGCCGGCCGGCCAGCGAGAAGATGAACACACGCACGCCGGGCGCGGCGGTGTGCATGCGGTCCCAGTTCATGCGCATCTCGGTCTCGTCGTGCGGGCCGCGGGTGTCGAGGCCGGCGGCGGTGTAGAGGTCGACGAGGGTGCGGATGTCGGCGCGCTTGGCGTCGCGCACGTCGAGTTCAGCGGGCATTGGCAGGCGTTCCTTCTTCTGGTGGCTGTCGATGTTCGCGGCACCAGTCGGTGTCGGAGCAGGTCCACAGCCGCCCGCCTCCGGCCTGCACCACTTCGTCGAGGTAGCTCGTGGTGCAGCCGCACAGGGCGCAGGCGTGGCCCGAGGGTTCGACGTGGAAGGGGTGGTCTTCGAAGTCGAGGCTCTTCACGTCGGTGTAGGGCGGCACCGCGTAGATGCGTTTCTCGCGCCCGGCACCGAAGAGCTGCAGCGCCGGCATGCGGTGCATCTTGGGGTTGTCGAAGCTCGGGATGGGCGAGGGCGACATCACATAGCGCTGGTTCACCAGCACCGGGTAGTCGTAGGTGGTCTCCACGCGCCCCCAGTGCGCAAGGTCTTCGTAGAGCTTCACGTTGACGAGGCCGTATTCCTCGCAGGCGTGCAGCTTGAGCGTCTCGCTGCGGCGCGCCTCGAGCTTGTAGAGCGGCTCGGGCTGCGGCACCTGGTAGACGAGCACCTGGCCTTCGGTGAGCGGCGCTTCGGGGATGCGGTGGCGAGTCTGGATCACGGTCGCCTCGCGCGTGCGCTCGGTCGTCCGCACGCCGGCCGTGCGCGCGAAGAACTGGCGGATGTTGACGGCGTTGGTGGTGTCGTCACTGCCCTGGTCGATGACCTTGAGCACGTCGTGCTGGCCGAGGATGGCGGCCGTGACCTGGATGCCGCCGGTGCCCCAGCCGTAGGCGAGGGGCATTTCTCTGGAGCCGAACGGCACTTGATGGCCCGGGATGGCAACGGCCTTGAGGATCGCCCTTCGGATCATTCGCTTGGACCGTTCATCCAAGTACGCGAAGTTGTAGCCCTGCATCACTGGTCAAACTCCTCGCGCAGCTTGCGGATCAATTGAAGCTCCGACTCGAAGGTCACGTAGTGCGGCAGCTTCAGGTGCTGCACGAAGCCCGAGGCTTCGATGCTGTCGCCCTGCGGCAGCACGAACTCCTGGCTCTGCACCGGCGCCGTGACGTCTTCGCCGAACTCGTCGGCGCGCAGCGCGCGGTCGACCAGCGACATCGCCATCGCCTTGCGCTCGCCGTGGCCGTAGACGAGGCCATAGCCGCAGGTGAACTGTGGTGGCACGCTGGCGCTGCCTTCGAACTGGTTGATCATCTGGCACTCGGTGACCTCGATCTCGCCCACCACGATGGGGAAGCCGAGTTCGTCGGGCACCAGCTCCACCGCCACGCTGCCGTAACGGATGTCGCCGCCGAAAGGGTGGCTGTGCGCATAGCCGCGCTGCGTGGCGTAGGCCATGCCGAGCACCCAGCCTTCGTCGGCACGCGCCAGCATCTGCAGCCGGGCGCTGCGCGGCAGCGGGTAGACGGGCGGGGTGCGGGTGATGTCCGGCGGCGGCGGGTCGCCCTCGCTCGGGTGCGTGGCTTCGATGAGGCCTTCGGCGCGCAGCGCGTCGAGCGCGTGCGGCACCTCGGCGTCGTGCGGGTCACCCGCGGTCGCCAGCGCGGGCAGGGCACCGGCACCCGCACCGAGCAGCGAGAAGTCGAGCAGCCGCTGGGTGTAGTCGTAGGTGGGCCCGAGCAGCTGGCCGCCGGGCAGGTCCTTGAAGATGGCCGACACACGGCGGCGCACCTGCATGCACGCGGTGTCGATCGGCTCGGTGGCGGCCAGCAGCGGCAGCGTGGTGCGGTAGGCGCGCAGCAGGAAGACGGCCTCGACCGCATCACCGCGCGCCTGCTTGAGCGCGAGCGCGGCCAGCTCGGGGTCGTGCAGCGAGGCCTCGGCCATCACACGGTCGACCAGCAGGCCGAGTTGCTCGCGGATCTGCGCGACCTCGAGTTCGCGCACCGCCGGGTCGCCACGGCGGGCGGCGGCGAGCAGGGCCCGCGAGGCTTCGATGGCGGCTTCGCCACCTTTGACGGCGATGTACATCAGCAGGCCTCCCGCCGGGCGAAAGCGACGTGGGGGTTGTTCATGCGCCGGCCTCCAGCGTGAGGTGGGTAGAGCGCGGAATCGCGATCAATTGCGAGCCGCAGACGATCAGAAGATCCACCCCGCGCGGGAAGTGCCGCTGCTGCGCGATGCGCGCCTGCCAGAACGCGGCCGGCAACCCGCACAGCCCGATGCGCTGTGTGTGCTCGATGCCGGGGCCGCGCAAGACGAGCGACTGGCCGGCGAGCGTGGTGGTGTCGACGATCAGCGTGATGCCGTCCTGCGGGGCTTCGTCGGTGCCCTGGCGCAGGCCGTCGAGGCTCGCGTCGGGCGCGCGCACGGCCACGAAGTCGGCCGCCTCGCGTGCGGCCCGCTGCACGCCGGTGTGGAAGCGGGCGTACATCCAGGCGGCGTCGCTCGCGAGCGGGCCTTCGAGGTGCAGCGAGGTTTCGGCGTCGAGCAGCGTGAGCAGCAGGGCCGTCAAACCCCGCGAAAGCGGCGCGGGCGCCTGCAGGCCGTCGCTCGCCGGGAGCGTCTGCAGGCGGCCGGGGCGTGCGAGGGCATCCAGCACGGCGCGGAAGACGGCCTGGGCGTCGTGCGTCGCATCGGCAAAGCCGCGCGGCATGCTGGCGAGCAATTCGGCGCTGGCGGTCATGGCGGTGGTGTTCATCATGGCGCAGCGACCTCGGGCCTGAGCGTGTAGAACGACACGCGGCTCGCGGCATGGCGCGCCTGCTCCGCCGCCAGGCACTGCGCGCGGGCGGCCTGCAGCGGCGCGATCACCTCGCGCTGCAGCGTGTCGTGCAGCGTGGGCTGTTGCAGCAGGGCGTCGAGCTGCGCGATCCAGCGCACCCGTTCGTCGTCGCGGCCCAGCACGTGGCCGACGCCGGCGGTGGTGTGGTTGCCGAGGGTCACGCGGGCGATGCAGCGCGTGAGCGTGGCCTCGCCGACGTTGAAGCGGTCGCCCCGGTTGGCGATGCGCCCGCGCACGAGCGCGAGGCCGGTCTCGGGCTCGCGCAACCACTCGAAGCGGTGCGCGGCCACCGCCGCGGGCGCACGCTCGGCCAGCGCGGCGCGCGGCGCCAGGGCCAGCACGGCCAGCCAGGCCTGGCGGGGTGCATCAGAATCGGGACGTGAGGTCATGTCAATGTCATCTAGATGACTTTAGAATGCCCCGACTTTAGCGCCCTTGCCGTGACAGCTTTTTGACATGACCCTGAACGCCTCGTCCCCACCCGCCGATGCCGCCGACACCCCCGCTGCGGTGCGCCGCTGGGAAGCCATCGCCGCCGAGCTGCGCCAAGACATCGTGCAGGGCCGGCTCACGCCCGGCCAGAAGCTGCCCAACGAGACCACGCTGGCCGAACGCTTCGGCGTCAACCGCCACACGCTGCGACAGGCGGTGCAGTCGCTCGCGCAGGAGGGCTTCGTGCGGGTGGCGCACGGCAGTGGCACCTATGTGCGCGAGCTGGTGCTCGACTACGCGCTGCAGCGCCGCACGCGCCTGTCGCAAAACCTCGCCGCCGCCGGCGAGACGGCCGACCGCGAGCTGCTGGGCCACGAGGTCGTGCGGGCCGGCGAATGGGCGCGCGACCTGGGCGTGCCGGCCACCGCCAAGGTGCAGCTGATGTACAGCCGCGCCAAGGTGCGCGGCCGCCCGATCAATCTCGCGACCTCGGCCTACCCGCTGCCGCGCTTCGACGGCATGGTGCAGGCCCTGGCCGAGCACGGCAGCGTCACCCGGGCCCTGCAGGCACTGGGCGTGCCCGACTACACCCGCCAGCGCAGCGTGGTCAGTTGCCGCCTGCCCACGGCCGAGGAAGCCGATGCGCTGGCCCGGCCCGCCACGCAGCCGGTGCTGGTGGTGCGTTATGTCAACGTCGACGGCGACGGGCAGCCGGTGGAAGCGGGGCGCACGCTGTTTGCTGCGGATGCGGTGCAGCTCACGGTCGAGCCGGATCTGCAGGAGCGATGAACCACCGATACGCCCTCTACTACGCCCCACCGTCCGACCACCCGCTGTGGCGTGCCGGCTGCGAATGGCTGCAGCGCGACCCGGCCGCCGCCGAGGCGCCCGCGCCGCAGCGCGCGCATGTGCGCGAGCCGTGGCGCTACGGTTTTCACGCCACGCTGAAGCCGCCGATGCGCCTGGCCGAAGGGCGCGACGAGACGAGCCTGCACGACGCCATCGAACGGCTGGCGCAACGCAGCTCGCGCTTCGAGATGCCGGCCCTGTCGGTGCAATGGTTGGGCGACTTCCTCGCGCTGCGGCCGGCGCTTCCCCTGTCGCGCCGCCACGCGCTGCAACGCCTGGCCGACGACTGCGTGGCGCAACTGGATGCCTGGCGCGCACCGCCCACGCCCGAGGAAACCGCGCGCCGGCTGAAGCTTCGGCTTGACGACGAGCAGCAGCGCCTGCTGCAGCGCTACGGCTATCCGCACGTGATGAGCCGCTGGCGTTTCCACATGACGCTCACCGATGGGCTGCCGCCCGACGAGGCATTGCGGACCGCGCTGCTGCGCGAGGCCGAGCGGCACTTCCGCGCGGCCCTGGCGCAGCCGCTGCTGTGCGACGCGGTGTGCCTCTTCGTCGAACCCGCGCCAGGCGGGCCCTTCCGGCTGGCACGGCGCTTCGCCCTGGCGCCTTGACCGCACCGGCCGCACGACCTTGCCCAGGCGCACCCGGAATTGCCGCAAACTCCGCCCCCTGTCATCGGCGCGCCACCGGGCGCCGACACACTCTCGAGCCCGATGCCGCACCACGACACGCCCCTGCACCTGCCTTCGCTCAGTCACCGGCTGCTGGTGGTGGTGGGCCGCTCGGGCGTCGGCAAAGACGCGGTGATCGGCACCTGGCTGCGGCGCCTCACTGGGGACGAGCGGCCGCACCTGGCACGGCGCGTCATCACCCGCGAGCGGCATCCGAGCGAAGACCATGAGCCGGTGTCGGCGGCGGCCTTCCACGGCCTGGCGGCGACGGGGCAGTTCGCCTTCCAGTGGCAGGCCCACGGGCTGCACTATGGCGTGAGGCGCTCGGAGCTGGCGCCGCTGCGCACCGGGCGCTGGGTGGTGGTCAACGGCTCGCGGCAACACCTGCCGCAGCTGCGCGAGGTGGCGCCACACGCCCGGGTGGTCGAGATCGTGCTGCCCGAGGCGCTGCGGCTCGCGCGACTGCACGCACGCGGTCGCGAGTCGGCGGGTGAGCTCGCGACGCGCCTCGCCCGCACCACGCCCGACAGCGCGGCCGACCTGGTGGTCGACAACAGCGGCCCGCTGGCCGACGCCGTGGCCGCGCTGCACGACTGGTGGTCGGCCCTGGGCGGGCCGGCGGCAGCGGGGCACGCGCCGGAGTCGGCGCGAGCGTGAACCACTGCGCGGCCACCCGGGTGGCCCGGCCCTTGCTCCACCTCTGACGGCGCACCCGCGCGCCATGTGACGGCGTATGCTCACTCGCGTCGTCAGCAACAGAGGAGCGACGCACCCATGAGCAGCGACAAGGTTGGCGAGGCCCGTGCTTCCAAGCACATCCGCCTCACTTCGCACCCCGGGCCCAACGCAACCCCGGTGATCCGGTGGGGCGCGCCCACCGCCGCCGAGCGCGGGCCGGTGATCGGCACCACCACCCACCGCCAGCACCGCAACGTGGTGGGCACGCACAGCGGCAGCTACGGCGTCTACCGCGCGCTCGCGGTCGCCGCCGGCAACCTGGTCAAGGGCCACCGCGCGGACCTCACCAACACCTCGCCCACCACGCCCATCGGCCCCTACCCGCAGTGGAGCGACCCGCACAAGATCGTCTCGCTCGACCCCTGGGGCGCCGCGGTCGGCGAGGTCTTCGCCGAACAGCTGGCGCAGGGCTACGACATCCGCCCCTCGATCGCCGTCACGCAGGCGCATGTGCACCTGCCCGAGATCAAGCAGGCGATCGCCTTCCAGCGGCTGCCGATCGACGGGAAGATCCTGCTCGACGATGCCTCGGCGGTGGTCACCAAGGTGGCGGTCGAGCCGGTGTGGTGGATCGAAGGCGTGGCCAAGCGCTTCAACGTGAGCGAATCCGACCTGCGCCGCGTGATGTTCGAAGAGACGGGTGGCATGTACCCCGAACTCGTGACGCGCAGCGACATCGGCATCTTCCTGCCGCCGATCGGCGGGCAGACGCTCTACATCTTCGGCAACCCGCGCGACCTGGCGAACCCCGAGGTCACGCTCACTGCGCGCGTGCACGACGAGTGCAACGGCTCCGACGTCTTCGGTTCCGACATCTGCACCTGCCGGCCCTACCTCACGCACGCCATCGAAGAGTGCATCAAGGGTGCCCAGGCCGGCGGCGTGGGGCTCATCGCCTACAGCCGCAAGGAAGGGCGCGCGCTCGGCGAGGTGACCAAGTTCCTCGTCTACAACGCACGCAAGCGCCAGGTGGGCGGCGACAGCGCCGACAAGTATTTCCTGCGCACCGAGTGCGTGGCGGGCGTGCAGGACATGCGCTTTCAGGAGCTGATGCCCGACGTGCTGCATTGGCTGGGCATCCGGAAGATCCACCGCCTGGTGAGCATGAGCAACGACAAGTACGACGCGATCACCGGCAGCGGCATCGAGGTCGGCGAGCGCGTGAAGATTCCGGATGAGCTGGTGCCGGCCGATGCGAAGGTGGAGATCGAGGCGAAGATCGCGGCGGGCTACTTCACCGACGGGGCCGTGCCGGATGCCTCTTCGCTGGCTGCGACGAAGGGACGCGACCTTGTCTGACGTCGCGGCACTCCTTCGTCAGCCCACCACCATCCGCGAGCGCTGCCGCAATATCCTCGCGGCCGTGGAGGCCGGGCAGTCGAAACACTTCACGATCCACCGCAGCCAGATCGACGAAGTGGCCCGGCGCGTCGAGCAGGTGACACGGCGGCAGTACCCCGATCTGCGCATTCCGTATCACTCGCGCTGGCGGCACTTCGAGGCCGGGGGCGCGAACCGGCGCGCGGAGCTCCGCACTGCTGCTCGAAGGGCGCGATGCGGCCGAGCAAGCGCAGGCGCACATCGATCTCACCGTGATGAGCGTGCTGCTCGATGCGGGGGCGGGGCCGGCGTGGCGCTTCGACGAGAACGGCGCCGCCTTCACCCGCTCGGAAGGGCTGGGCGTGGCGACCTTCCGTGCCTTCGTCGCGGGGTGTTTCTCCAGCGACCCGCTCGACCCATTGCGTGTAGATGCCGAAGCCTTGCTGCGTGTGGACGACGCGCTGCTCGCGCAGGTCTTCCAGGTGCGCGACGACAACCCGCTCGTCGGTCTCGCCGGCCGCGCCACGCTGATGCGCCGACTGGGCGACACGCTCGCCGCGCAACCCGAGGTCTTCGGCGAAGACGGCCGGCCCGGCAGCCTCTACGACACGCTCACCCAGCGCGGCCAGCTCGACCGCCTTCCCGCACCCGCCGTGCTGCAGGCCCTGCTCGACCACCTGGGTCCGATCTGGCTCACCGGAACCCAGCTGCAGGGCACGCCACTCGGCGACTGCTGGCCGCACCCGGCGGCCGGCGGCAGCGGCCTCACCGCCGGCTGGGTGCCCTTTCACAAGCTCAGCCAGTGGCTGACCTATTCGCTGCTGGAGCCTTTCGAGTGGGCCGGCGTCACGCTGACGGACCTGGACGGCCTGACCGGACTGCCCGAGTACCGCAACGGCGGCCTGCTGCTCGACTCGCGCGTGATCGTGCCGCGCGACCCGAGCTTCGCCGCGCGCACGCACACCGCGGCCGACGAGGCCATCGTCGAATGGCGCGCGCTCACCGTGGCGCTGATCGACGAGCTGGCCCCGCTGGTGCGCGAGCGGCTGCACAAGAAGCCCGAGGAGATGCCGCTCGCCTGCATCCTCGAAGGCGGCACCTGGGCCGCCGGCCGCGAGATCGCGAAGTCATTGCGAGATGGCAGCCCGCCGCTCAAGATCGAAAGCGACGGCACCGTGTTCTGAGGCCCCCCTCCCCCAACACCACACCATGACCGAACAGATCCATCACATCACCCACCCGCTGATCCAGCACAAGCTCACGCTGATGCGCGAGAAGGACCGCAGCACCAACAGCTTCCGCCGCCTGCTCGGCGAGATCAGCATGCTGATGGCCTACGAAGTGACGCGCGACATGCCCACGCAGCTGATCGACATCGAGACGCCGCTGGAGAAGATGCAAAGCCCGGTGATCGACGGCAAGAAGACGGTGTTCATCTCGATCATGCGGGCCGGTGCGGGTTTTCTCGACGGCATGCTGAATGTGATCCCCGGGGCGCGTATCGGCCACATCGGCCTGTACCGCGACCCGAAGACGCTGGTGGCCGTGGAGTACTACTTCAAGATGCCGCAAGACATGCACGAGCGCGACGCGATCGTGCTCGACCCAATGCTCGCGACCGGCAACTCGGCGGTGGCGGCGGTCGACCGGCTGAAGGAGACGAATCCGAAGTCGATCCGCTTCGTGTGCCTGCTCGCGGCGCCCGAGGGCCTGAAGAATTTCACCGAGTCGCACCCCGACGTGCCGGTGTACGTGGCGGCGATCGACCGCGAGCTCAACGAGCACGGCTACATCGTGCCTGGGCTCGGCGATGCGGGGGACCGGATCTTCGGGACGAAGTGATTCGCTAGGGCCGCCGCCCTCCGCGCGGGGAGGCCTGCAGCCCGGCCCGTGTGGTCTTCAATTCATGCAGGCAGGCGGCACTGCACGCCTTGCCGTTGGCGCTGGTGCGCAAGGCTTCGTCGGCCTCGATGGTGCGCATGCGTCGTCGCAACTCGCGCACGGTCTGCATGACGGTCCACGATGCGACGGACGCACAGACCTTCGGCACCTCGGCCGGTGACACCAACGACAGCACGAGGCGGGGGCAACGGCCAAGCGCGGTGCGCAGCGAATCGGTATGGGCCTCGGTCGTCTTCGAGCGGCCGCCGCGGCTCAGCGCGAGCGTGAGGCCGACGGCACGGGCGACGCAGCCTTCGGTGTCGCGGTGGAGCAGGGCGAGGTCGAAGGCGTTGGTCGGCAGGGCCAGGTGGTCGTTCACCGCCTCGACGCCCTGCTCGCGAAGCCGCTGCTCCAGCTGGGCCGTGACGGGCTCGAACGCCATCGCCCCCGCCGCAAGGCCCGAGGCGGCCATCGCCACAGCGACGATGGCACGGCGCATGGGCGCGTCAGGCCTTGGCCGGTGCCGGCTTCTGCGGCTTGGCTTGCTTGGCGGCGCGCTTCGCATCCTTGGCCCGCTTCTGCTTGATGCGGCGGATGCCGCGGTCCCGGTCTGCACTCATGTCGATCTCCTGGTTGGAAAAACAAAAACCGCGTCTCCATGGAGGCGCGGATGAGGTCGAGGTTTTACCAGAGCCTCCGCGCCGGCCCGGTCAGCCGCGTGGCCGACCCTGCAGGCGGATGAAGCCGCCGAAGGCCGCCAGGGCGATCGAGGCCAGCACGTACAGCACCATCGCACGCGGCGAAGCGCGAAAGGCCAGCAAGGACAGCAGCGCACCCAGCGCGCCGACGATGAGCACGTGTCGCCACGCCTGGCCTCGCGCAAATCGCGCCGCGAGGTAGCCGCCCGCCACCGGCGGCACGGTGAAGCTCACGATCGCCAGCAGCGCCGTCATCAGCGTGAGTGCGTCGGCCGAGAGCGTGCGGTTGACGATGGCCACGGCGGCGGCGAGCACGATGCCCGGCACCAGGTACGCGACGACGAGGACGAAGAGCACGACTTTCCAGTCGAGGGATTTGAACGCGGCGGACATGACGCGATGATCGCAGCGCCCCTTGCAGATGTCCAAGCCGCCAGCGATGGCCTCACTCGCCCGCCGCCACACCAGACCGGGCATGCTGGCGGCCAACCCGTCACCCCGCGACACCTCCATATGGACTCTCTTTCGCAGATCGCCCTCGGTGCCACGGTCGGCATGGCCGTCATGGGCCGCCGCACGGCGGTGTGGAAACCCGCCCTGTGGGGCGCGGTGTGCGGCACGCTGCCGGACCTCGACGTCTTCATCGACCACGGCGATGCGATCCGCAACATGGTGCTGCACCGATCGGAGTCGCACGCGCTCTTCTGGCTCAGTCTGCTGTCGCTGCCGCTGGCCGCGCTGATCGCCCGGCTGCACGGCGAGTGGGGGCTCGTGCGGCGATGGTGGCTCGCGGTGTGGCTGATGCTCGTGACCCACCCCTTGCTCGATGCGATGACGGTCTATGGCACGCGGCTTCTGCTGCCTTTCACCGACCAGCCCTACGCGGTGGGCAGCGTCTTCATCATCGACCCGCTGTACACGCTGCCGCTGCTGGCCGGTGGCGCCTGGGCGCTCATCGCCCGCGGCAGCGCGGCGGGCCTGAAGGCCAACCTCGCCGGCCTGGTGCTCAGCACCGCCTACCTGGCATGGGGCGCCGCCGCGCAGGCCCATGTGGAGCGCACAGCCCGCGAGGCCCTGCAGGCGCAAGGCGTGAAGGCCACGCAGGTGCTGGTGACGCCGACCGCGTTCAACACCCTGCTCTGGCGCGTGGTGGCGATCGAGGGCGATCAGTACCACGAAGGCTTCCGCTCGCTCTTCGATGGCGCGCGCCCGATGCGCTTCGACCGTTTTCCGCGGGGCCTGTCGCTGATGCCCGACCTGCAGGGCATCGACGGCGTGCAGCGCGTCAGCGCCTTCAGCCGCGGCTACTTCAAGCTGCACGAGCACGGCGCCCGCCTCGTCATCACCGACCTGCGCATGGGCCAGGAGCCGACCTACACCTTCAGCTTCGCGGTGGCCGAGCGGCACAGCCAGCCCACGGCGTTGCCGCAGCCGATCTCGCAAGGCCGCCGGCCCGACCTGGAGCGGGCGCTGCCGTGGCTGTGGCGGCGGGCGCTCGGCGAGCCGCTGCCCCCGCCGCGCTGATCGGCAAATCCACCGCGCCGGCAAGGCCGACACCCCTCGCCGGGAATCGCCCCCGGCGCTATGCTCGGCGCGTGGACACCACCTCCATCGCCTCCCACGCCCGTCAGGCCCCGCTGGCCATGACGTTCGGGGAGCATTTGGCCGCCTCCGTGCGTGGCCTACCCTGCGCGCCGCCGGGTCGTTGAGCGCCGCGCGGTTCGTCTTGTGAACCGCACCCTCGACCCTTCACGCACAGGAGCACACCATGCCCGATCTCTTCGACAACCCCATGGGACTGATGGGTTTCGAGTTCGTCGAATTCGCCTCGCCCACGCCCAACACCCTGGAGCCGCTCTTCGAGCAGATGGGCTTCAGCCTCGTCGCCCGCCACCGCAGCAAGGACGTGCTGCTCTACCGCCAGGGCGACATCAACTTCATCGTCAACCGCGAACCCAAGAGCCTCGCCGGCTACTTCGCCGCCGAGCACGGGCCGAGTGCGTGTGCGATGGCCTTTCGCGTGAAGGACTCGCACAAGGCCTACTACCGTGCCCTCGAACTCGGCGCGCAGCCGGTCGACGTGCCCACCGGGCCGATGGAGCTGAAGCTGCCGGCCATCAAGGGCATCGGCGGCGCGCCGCTCTACCTGATCGACCGTTATGAAGACGGCAAGAGCATCTACGACATCGACTTCGAGTTCCTGCCCGCTTATCAGGATCCTGCGGCGCGCCACCCGCGAGGCCACGGCTTCAAGATCATCGATCACCTGACGCACAACGTGTACCGCGGGCGCATGGCCTTCTGGGGCGGCTTCTACGAGAAGCTCTTCAACTTCCGCGAGATCCGCTACTTCGACATCCAGGGCGAGTACACCGGCCTCACCAGCCGCGCGATGACGGCGCCCGATGGGCTCATCCGCATTCCGCTCAACGAGGAAGCGGGACGCGGCTCGGGGCAGATCGAAGAGTTCCTGATGAAGTTCAACGGCGAGGGCATCCAGCACATCGCGCTCTTGACCGACGACCTGATCGCAAGCGTCGACGCCCTGCAGCTGGCCGGCGTGAAGCTGCAGACCGCGCCGAACGACATCTACTACGAGATGCTCGCCGAGCGCCTGCCCGGCCACGGCGAGCCGGTGAAGGAGCTGCAGACGCGCGGCATCCTGCTCGACGGCAGCACGGCCAACGGCGAGAAGCGCCTGTTGCTGCAGATCTTTTCGGCCAACCTGCTGGGCCCGGTGTTCTTCGAGTTCATCCAGCGCAAGGCCGATGAAGGCTTCGGCGAGGGCAACTTCAAGGCGCTCTTCGAATCGTTGGAGCGCGACCAGATCCGCCGCGGGGCATTGAAAGTCGAGGTCTGACGATGGAACTCAAGACCGAACGCATCCACCACGTCGCCTACCGCTGCAAGGACGCGAAGGAGACCGTGCTCTGGTACGAGAAGATGCTCAACTTCAAGTTCCAGCTCGCCATCGCCGAAGACCGTGTGCCGTCGACGAAGGAACCGGACCCGTACATGCACATCTTTCTGGATGCGGGTGGGGGCAACGTGCTGGCCTTCTTCGAGCTGCCGACCAAGCCGCCGATGGGGCGCGACCCCAACACGCCCGAGTGGGTGCAGCACATCGCCTTCCGCGTGAAGGACCGCGAGACGCTCCTGGCCTACAAGGCCCACCTCGAAGCGCAAGGCGTGAGCGTGCTCGGCGTCACCGACCACGGGGCCTTCCACTCGATCTATTTCTTCGACCCCAACGGCCACCGCGTGGAGCTGGCCTGCCCCGACCCGGAGGAAGAGGCGACGATCAAGCGACTCGACGCGGTGAAGTGGGACATGCTCGAAGAATGGTCGCGCACGAAGCGCGCACCGAAGCACGCGGACTTCCTGCATGCGCGGGAGTTCAAGGGGTGAGCTGAGTCAGCTGCAACCCACTGAAGCGATCACTCTCGCGCCACTGCGCCAGCATCTTGAAGTAGGGAATCGGCCCCTGCCCGTACGGCGAGTTCTGCACGCCACGCGCTTCGGGTTTGCCTTCGTTGTTGTAGTAGCCCGGCGTGCACGAGGCGAGGAACGCCTGGTTGCGGCGCTGGCCGTCGATGATGGTCTGGACCCAGGCGTCTTCTTCGGCGACCGTCGGCTCCATCGTGCGCACCCGGCGCGAGTGGGCCTGGCTGATGAGGAAGGTGGTGTGCCGTGCCTGCTCGCCCAGCGAATGGGTGTAGTTGGCCGTCTGGCCCGATTGCGGCGGGCCGAAGATGAAGAGGTTGGGGAAGCCGTTGGTCATCATGCCGTGCAGCGTGCGCATGCCTTGGGCCCACTTCTGCGACAGCGTCTGCCCACCGCGGCCCACCAAGTCGTAGCCCGCGCGGCGGGTGTAGCCGGTGCCCACCTCGAAGCCGGTGGCGAAGACGATCGCATCCACCTCGAAGTGCTGGCGGTTGGCGACGATGCCGTTCTCGGTGATGCGCTCGACGCCGGCACCCTGCGTGTCGACCAGCGTCACGTTGGCGCGGTTGAAGGTCTGCAGGTATTCGTCGTGGAAACACGGGCGCTTGCAGAACTGGCGGTACCAGGGCTTGAGAGCCTCAGCGACCAACGGGTCCTTCACGACCTCGTCGACACGCGCCCGCACGCTGTTCATCTTCTTCATGTCGGCGAGCTCCATCGTCAACATGATCCGGTCCATCGACGACAGCACCGAGCGGTCGGCCATCGCGAGCTGGCGGAAGTTGCGCGCGGCTTCGGTCCAGCCGTCGCGCACGAGGTCTTTCTCGGCATACCCGCCGGCGACGAGCGTGGTGAAGTTCTCGATGCGCTCGCGCTGCCAGCCGGCCGGCTGCGCGTCGTACCACTCGGCCGGCACCGGGCGGTCGTCGCGCACGTCGATCGACGAAGGCGTGCGCTGGAAGACGTAGAGATGCTTCGCGCCCTCGGCCAGATGCGGCACGCACTGCACCGCGGTGGCGCCGGTGCCGATGATGGCGATGCGCTTGTCGCCGAGCTTGCTCAAGCCGCCGAGCGGGCCGCCGCCGGTGTAGGCGTAGTCCCAGCGGCTGGTGTGGAAGGTGTGGCCCTGGTAGCCCTCGATGCCGGGAATGCCGGGGAGCTTGGGCCGGTTGAGCGGGCCGTTGCTCATCACGACGAAACGTGCGCGGATGCGGTCGTCGCGATCGGTGCGCACCACCCACACGGCATCGGCCTCGACCCATTCAAGGCCGGTCACGCGCGTCTGGAAGAGCGCATCGCGGTAGAGGCCGAAGTGGCGGGCGATGTGCTGTGCATGGGCCAGGATGTCGGCGCCCATCGCGAAGCGCCGCTGCGGCTTCACGCCCAGCTCTTCGAGCAACGGCAGGTAGACAGAGGCCTCCATGTCGCAGGCCGCGCCGGGGTAGCGGTTCCAGTACCAGGTGCCGCCGAAATCGCCACCGGCTTCGATGAAGCGGAGGCTCTCCTCACCGGCCATGCGCAGGTGCGCGCCAGCCTGCAGGCCGCCGAAGCCGCCGCCAATGACGAGGATCTCGACCTGGTCGGCCAATGGCGCGCGGGTGAAGCCGGGCTGCACGTACGGGTCGTCGGCGTAGCGTGCGTAGTCGCCCTTGACCTCGACGTATTGCGCGTTGCCGTCGTCGCGCAGGCGCTTGTCGCGCTCGACGGCGTAGCGTTCGCGCAGGGCCTGCAGTTCGGCCATCTGCGCTTCGGAAAAGCCTTGCGTGGGACCCGCCATGGTGTCAGCGCTCATATATCAGCAGTACAAAAATCGGAGCTTCAAATGTAAGGTATCTGCCTTAGAGGTGCGCCCGCGTTTTGCGATCACCGCGCGGCCCCGGCCCTGCCTGGCGGAACGATGTGTGCATCACGTCACCCTCGCAGCGTCGCTCAGGTGACAGGTGGCGTGCGGGCTGTCGCTCTTGAAGGCGACAGGCCGAGTGCGTACCCTCGTCGCATCCTGCTGTTCCATCCATCGAAAGAGGTTTGCCATGCCCACCACCGCACGCGCCGTCGTCGTCCGCGAAGTCAACGGCCCCATCACCGTCGAGACGCTGCAGGTGAAAGACCCCGGCCCAAACGAAGTGCTGGTGAAGATGAGCGCCTGCGGCGTGTGCCACAGCGACCTGTCGGCCGCCAACGGCACCATCCAGATGGCGCTGCCGGTGGTGCTCGGCCATGAGGGTGCGGGCACCATCACGGCGGTGGGCTCGGCGGTGAGCGAGTTCAAGGTCGGCGACCATGTGCTGAGCAGCTTCGTCAGCATGTGTGGCCGTTGCCGCTATTGCGCGACCGGGCGCCCGCAGCTGTGCGACCAGCCGGCGCGCAACGCACTCGCCGCGCCGGGGGCCGAGCCGCGCTTCAAGTCGGCCGGCGGCGAAGGCTTCAACGTGTTCGCCGCCTGCGGCGTGATGGCCGAGTACGCCACGCTCGCGGTCGACAGCGTGGTCAAGATCGACCGCGACATGCCGCTCGACAAGGCCTGCCTGGTGAGCTGCGGCGTGATGACCGGCGTGGGCGCGGCGCTCAACACGGCCCAGGTGCAGGCGGGCTCGATCTGCGTGGTGTTCGGTTGCGGCGGCGTGGGCCTGTCGGCGATCCAGGGTTGCCGCATCGCGGGCGCCTCGATGATCGTCGCGGTCGACACCTCCGACCTCAAGCTGCAGATGGCGAAAGACATGGGCGCCACCCACACCGTCAACGCCAAGAGCGTGGACGACGTGGTGAAGGCGATCAAGAAGCTCACCGGCGGCGGCGCCGACTACGCCATCGAATGTGTGGGCGCCGGTGCGGTGGTGGCGCAGGCGGTGAACGTGCTCGCCAAGGGCGGCATGGCGGTGGCCGTGGGCGTGGCGTCGCTGGCCGACAGCGCCCCGGTGAGCCCACTGCTGCTGACCGCGATGGAGCGCACGCTCAAGGGCAGCTACTTCGGCTCGGCACGCCCGCGCGAAGACTTCCCGCGCCTCATTAAGATGTACCGCAGCGGCCAGCTCAAGCTCGACGAACTGATCACCAAGACCTACTCGATCGCCGAAGCGCCGCAGGCGTTTGCCGACCTGGCCGAGGGGCGCAATGCGCGCGGGGTGGTGCTGTTCGACTGATCGGCCGTACGTCCCTCCCGCCGCCTGCGCCTGGGCGGTGCGGGCGCCCGGGGCGCACTTGATGCGTTGCTGATGCATTCCTGATGCAGGGCCTGCTACCGTGTCTTTCACGATGAGCAGGCTCGGGTTTTGGTCACCCTCTCTTGCGCGCCGGCTTGGGGCGGGTGCGGGCGTCTGGGTGCTGGCCTGGGCGGCGATGGCCACGCTCGACGGCCAGGTCGGCCAGGTCGGCCTGGCGGGCCTTGCGATGCTGCTGGTGCTGGCATCGGCGCTGGCCACGCTGTGGTGGCCGATGGCCGTCTCGCTGACGGTCACCGCGCTGTCGGTGCTGGGCTTCAACTGGTGGTTCGTGCCGCCGCGCCACACCTTTGCGGTCGACCTGCGGCAAGACGCGCTGCTGCTCGGCGGCATGCTGGCGGTGAGTTGGGTGGTGGCGGCAGTGGTGGCACGCCAGCGCCAGCTTGCGGAGCAGGCGCGCAGGCTGGCGCTGCAGGCCGACCAGTTGCGGCAGCTTGGCGATGCCCTGCGCGACACCGACGACCCGGTCGAGCAGGCCCGCCCGCTGCACGCCACACTGGCGGCCCTGCTGCAGACGCCGCCCACGCTGCTGGTACTGCGCGGCACCTTGCCTGCCCAGGACGACCCTGCAGCCGCGCTCATCGTCGGCGAACACGACGCACACGTGCTCTCGGGCCTGTGGCACTGCACGCGGCAGGCGCAGGCCTTCGGGCCCGGCACCGGCCGCCACGCCGACCTGCCCGAGTGGTACCTGCCGCTGCGCGGCCGCCAGGCGGCCTTCGGCGCGCTGCGTGTCGGCTTTGCCGCCCTGGCCCCGCCCGGCGACGGTGTACGTGTGCAGGCCCAGGCGCTGTGCGACCAGATGGGTCTCGCACTGCAGCGCGCGCAGGTGCGCCGCGAGGCGGCCGACGCGCAGCGCCAGGCGCAGCTCCAGGGCCTGCGCAACGCCCTGCTCGCCGCGATCTCGCACGACTACCGCACGCCGCTGGCGGCCATCATGGGCGCAGCCTCGTCGCTGCAGGAACAGGGCGAACGCCTGAGCCCCGCGCAGCGGCAGCGCTTCGCCCAGTCCATCGTCGACGAGACGGTGCAGCTTGGCCGGCTGACCGACAACACGCTGCAACTCGCCCGCCTGGACAGCCCCGAGGTGCAACTGCTGCTTGACTGGGAATCGGCCGAAGAGCTCGTCGGCAGCGTGTTGCAGCGTGCGCGACGGCACGACCCCACGCGCCGCGTGCGCGCACGGCTGGAGCCCGGCCTGCCGCTGGTGCGCTGCGACGCCATCCTGCTCACGCAGCTGCTCGACAACCTGATCGACAACGCGCTCAAGTACAGCCCCGCCGAGGCGCCGGTGGAGCTGCTGGTGCGACGCCAGGGCGAACACATCGTCTTCGCGGTGCGTGACCGGGGCCCCGGCATCGCACCGGGCTGGCGCGAGCGGGTGTTCGAAGTCTTCCAGCGTGGCGAGTTCGCACCGCACGGCGGCCAGCGGCGCGGTGCCGGCGTGGGCCTCGCGGTGTGCCGCGCCATCGCCCGGGCGCACGGCGGCGAGCTCAAGCTGCGGCCGCGCGGCCACGGTGGCACGAGCTTCGAATGCTGGCTGCCGGCGGCACCGCCGCCCACGATCGAAGAGGGGTCGTCATGCGCCTGAGCGTCTTGCTGGTGGAAGACGACCGCGAGCTGCGCAACACCCTGCGCGAGGCGCTCGCGGTCGAGGGTTATGAGGTGCGCACCGCGGCGAGTCTGAGCGAAGGCCTGGCGCTGCTCCAGCACACCACGGTCGACCTGGTGCTGCTCGACCTGAGCCTGCCCGATGGGGATGGCGACACGCTGCTCGCCACCTTGCGCCGCCGCCAGACCACGCCGCTCATCGTGGTCTCGGCGCGCGAAGGCGAGGGCCAGAAGGTGAGGCTGCTCGACGCCGGAGCCGACGACTACCTGGTCAAGCCCTTCGGCGTGGCGGAGCTGCTTGCGCGAATGCGCGTGGCACTGCGCCACCGTGGCACGCAGCTGCGGCCGTCGATCACACGTTATGCCCGCGACGGCCTGTCGATCGACCTCGCCGCACGCGAGGTGCAACTCGACGGCGCGGCGGTGCGCCTCACGCCGACCGAGTTCAACCTGCTTGCACGCCTGGTGCGCAACGCCGGCCAGGTGGTCACCCACCGCCAGCTGCTCGCCGACGTGTGGGGCGCCGACTTCACCGCCCACACGCACTACCTGCGGCTCTACATGGGCCAGCTGCGCGCCAAGCTGGAGCGCGAACCGGCGGAGCCACGCCTCCTGCTCACGGAACCCGGCGTCGGCTACCGGCTGGCCGAGCCGCACGACGACGAAGCCTGAGGCCGGCGCTTATGCGTTCCTGATGCGCGGGCGCGCACGCTGGCGCCTTCTCGTCTTCGGTCTCACACGCATGTCACACCCCACTTCGGCAGACGCCCGCCGCGCGGGCCTCGCCGCCCTGACGCTCGGCGCCATCGGCGTCGTCTACGGCGACATCGGCACCAGCCCGCTCTACACGATGAAGGCGGTCTTCGAGCCGGCCACCGGCATTCCGCTCGATGCGGCCCACCTCATCGGCGCGTGCTCGGCGATCTTCTGGACGCTGATGCTCATCGTGACCTTCAAGTACGTGATCCTCATCCTGCGCGCCGACAACCGCGGCGAAGGCGGTGCCCTCGCACTCACCGCCCTGGCCGCCGAAGCGGTGCGGCACCGGCCGCGCCTGCGGCGCGTGCTGCTGGCGGTGGGGCTCTTCGGCGCCACGCTCTTCTATGGCGACGGCGTCATCACGCCGGCGATCTCGGTGCTCGGCGCGATGGAAGGGCTGGAAGTCGCCACACCGGCGCTCAAGCCCTACGTCGCGCCGGCTTCGCTCGCCGTGCTGGCGCTGCTCTTCGCGGTGCAGCGCCTCGGCACCGGCGTGGTGGGCAAGGCCTTCGGGCCGATCATCGTGCTGTGGTTCGCCGCGCTCGCGGTCACCGGTCTCGTGCAGGTCGCCCAGGAGCCGGCCATCCTGGCCGCGCTCAACCCGCTGCACGCGTGGCACTTCCTGCACGAACGCGGCTGGATGGTGCTCGCCGCCATCGGCGCGATCGTGCTCGCCGTCACCGGCGCCGAAGCGCTCTACGCCGACCTGGGCCACTTCGGCGCCAAGCCGATCCGCCTCGCGTGGATGGGCCTGGTGCTGCCCTCGCTCGCCCTCAACTACCTCGGCCAGGGCGCGCTGCTGATGCGCGACCCAGGGGCGATCGAAAACCCGTTCTTCCGCCTCTTCCCCGGCGCGTGGCTGGTGCCGGCCATCGTGCTGGCCACGCTCGCCGCCATCATCGCGTCGCAGGCGGTCATTTCGGGGGCCTACTCGATGACCAAGCAGGCCATCCAGCTCGGCTTCCTGCCGCGCATGGAGATGCACTACACCTCGGCGCGCGAGGCCGGGCAGATCTACATCCCGGCGGTCAACTGGGCGCTGGCGCTCGGCGTGGCCGCGGTGGTGATCGGCTTCGGCAGCAGCAGTGCACTCGCTGGCGCCTACGGCATCGCGGTGACGGTGACGATGCTCATCACCACGCTGCTCACCTACGTGGTGGTGCGCCACGCGTGGAAGCTGCCGTTGCCGGTGGCGCTGGGGGCCACCGGCTTCTTCCTCACGATCGACCTGCTGCTGGTGGTGAGCTGCTCGGTCAAGTTCTTCGACGGCGGCTGGTTCACCATCGCGACGGGGCTCGGGCTTTTTGCGCTGATGAGCACCTGGGCCCGCGGCCGCAGCCTGCTGATTGACAGCATCCGCCACGAAGGGCTCGCGCTGCAGGCCTTCGTGGACCAGCTTCCGCAGGAGACGCGGCCGCGCATCCCCCGCACCGCCGTCTACCCCGTGGCCGACCCGACGACGGTGCCGCAGGCCCTGCTGCACAACCTCAAGCACAACCAGGTGCTGCACGAGCGCAACGTGGTGCTGACGGTGCACTTCGCCGAGGTGCCCTGGGTGGCAGACCACGAGCGGCTGGCAATGCGCGATCTCGGCCACGGCTTCTGGCAGGTCACGCTGCACTTCGGCTTCATGCAGACCCCCGACGTGCCGCGCGCGCTCGACGGCTGCGCGGCGCAGGGCCTCGCGGTGCCTGCCTTCGAGACCAGCTACTTCCTCAGCCGCGAGACCGTGGTGGCCACCGCCGGTGCTGGCATGGCACGCTGGCGCGAGACGCTCTTTGCCGCGATGAGCCGCAACGCCGGGCGTGTGTCGGAGTTCTTCCGCCTGCCCGACAACGCCGTCATCGAGCTGGGCACCCGGGTGCAGATCTGAGGCCGGCGTTTTTCGCTTAGGCTCGGGCCGTGATCCTGCATCCACCACCCGATGAGCCCGGCACCGCCACCCCAGCCGAGCGGGCCCGCGCCGCTGCGCGCAGCACCTGGGTCAGCGTCGCCGTCAACCTCGTGCTCACCGCGGCGCAGATCGCGATCGGGCTGGCCGCACGTTCGCAGGCGCTGGTGGCCGACGGGCTGCACTCCTTGTCGGACCTGGTCTCCGACTTCGTGGTGCTTTTCGTCAACCGCCACAGCCACAAGGGCGCCGATGCCGAGCACCCCTACGGCCACCAGCGTTTCGAGAACGCCGCCACGCTGCTGCTGGGCGCGCTGCTGATGAGCGTGGGTGCCGGCATGCTGTGGTCGGCGGTGAACCAGCTCGCCACCCCGTCGGCCGCCGGGGTGCAGCCCGCGGCGCTGTGGATGGCGCTCTTCACGCTCGCGGCCAAGGAGCTGCTCTTTCGTTACCTGCTGCGCGTGGCACAGAGGCTCAAGTCGAGCATGCTCGTGGCCAACGCCTGGCATGCGCGCTCGGACGCGGCCAGCTCGCTGGTGGTGGCCCTCGGCATCGGCGGCAGCCTCGCCGGCTACCCGTTCCTCGACGCGGTGGCCGCGCTCATCGTGGGCCTGATGATCGTGCGCATGGGCTGGCGCTACGGCTGGGGCTCGCTCAACGACCTGATGGACCACGCCGTCGACCAGGAAGAGGTCGACGCGATCCGCACCACGCTCGCGGCCACCGACGGCGTGGCCGGCGTGCACGATGTGCGCACCCGCAAGATGGGCGACATGGTGCTGGTCGATGCACACATCGAGGTCGACGCGAGCCTGAGCGTGGAGGCCGGGCACGACATCGCGCTGGCCGCACGCGAAAGGGTGATGCAGCAGCATCACCGGGTGCTCAACGTGATGACGCACGTGGACCCGTGGCACGCCCCGGCGCACACCCCGAGTCCCTAGCCGCTCTCAGCCGCGCCCGAGGATCCAGCGCAACAGGCGTGGCCGCGCCGCGCTGGCGCCGCTTTCCACATCGTCGACCGCGATCACCCGCTCGGCCGCGCGCAGGTACGCCAGGGCCGCGGCCGGGCGCCGCGAGCGGCGCGCCACCGCTTCGAGCGAGCCGGTGCGGCGCAATGCGCGGTTGAGGTCGTCGACCTCGTGGCTCACCGACTGGGCGGCGTCGAGTGCTTCCATCAGGTCGAGCAGGCCACCGCTCTTGGGCCGCGAGACATCGGGGCACAGCCGCCGCACCAGCGCGGGCTGTGTGCGCAGCGCCTCGGCGAGGGCAAGCACCTCCTGGTCACGCAAGGGCCCGAGCCCGCCGAGGCCGCGCAGCCACAGCGGCGACAGCCTGCGCAGCGCGCCCGACGGCAGGTTGGCGTACAGATCGCGCAACAGCGACGCCGCGTGGTGCAGCTGCTCGTGGATCGCCGCACGGGCCAGCGGCAGCATCGCGGGGTCGCCCTCGGTGTCGTAGCGCCACACGCAGGCGGCGGCGAGGTACAGGTGCGACAGCGCGTCGCCCAGCCGCGCCGACAGCAGCTCCATGCGCTTGAGCTGGCCGCCGAGCAGACCCATCGCGAGATCGGCGCTCAGCGCGTACTGCGCCGAGAGCTTCGCGATGCGGCGGGCCTCGGGCGTCAACGCCTGCGGCACACGGCCGCGCAGCGGCGCGTGCACTACGCTGCGCCAGAGGTTGCGCACCACGTGGCCGGCGTGCCCGAGCAGGGCACGGCCGAGCGCGGCCTCGTCGTGCTGAGCCACCGCTGCCATCTCGTCGCGCACGTGCGGGTGGCAGCGCGTGGCGCCCTGGCCGAAGATGATGAGCGCCCGAGAGAGCAGGTTGGCACCCTCGACGGTGATCGAGATCGGCGCATGCCGGTACGCCACGCCGAGCAGGTTCTTCGGGCCGGCGACGATGCCCTTGCCGCCGAGCACATCCATGCCGTCGATGACGGCGCGACGGCCGGCTTCGGTGAGCTGCACCTTGAGGATGGCGCTGGCCACGCTCGGGCGCTCGCCCGCGTCGAGCGCGGCCGCGGTGTAGCGGCGGGCGGCATCGGTGGCGTAGAGGCGGGTGGCGATGCCGGCGGTGATCGCCGCGATGGCGTGGAACTTCCCGATCGGCAGACCGAACTGCTCGCGCACCTGGCCGTAGCCGTTGACGACGAAGAGCGCCGTCTGCTGCATCGCCGCGCCGAGCGCGGGCAGGGAGATCGCGCGCCCCTCGGCCAGGCACTCCATCAGCATGCGCCAGCCCTGGCCCACCTGTGCTTCGCCGCCGATCACCCAGTCCATCGGCACGAAGACCTCCTCGCCGCGCACCGGGCCGTTCATGAAGGCCGAATCCATCGGGCGGTGGCGGCGGCCGATCTGCAGGCCCGGGGTGGGCACGGGCAGCAGTGCGCAGGTGATGCCGAGGTCCTGCTCACCCTCGGGCCGCGTCTCGTCGACGGCCTGGAAGGCGAGGCCGACCACGGTGGCCACCGGCGCGAGCGTGATGTAGCGCTTGTCGAAGCGCACGAGGAAGCCGCGCACCGAGCGGCCGTCGACGATGCGCTCGGTGAGCACGCCGCGGTCGGGGATGGACGCGGCGTCCGACCCCGCGTACGGCGAAGTGAGCGCGAAGCAGGGCAGCTCGCGGCCATCGGCCAGGCGCGGCAGGTAGTGCTGCTGCTGCGCTTCGGTGCCGTAGCGCAGCAGCAGTTCGGCCGGGCCCAGCGAGTTGGGCACCATCACCGTCACCGCGCAGGCGATGTTGACGGTGGCGATCTTCGCCACCACCTCGGCATGCGCCGCGTGGCTGAAGCCGAGGCCGCCGTGCTCGCGCGGGATGATCATCCCGAAGAAGCGGTGCTTGCGCAGGTAATGCCACACCTCGGGCGGCAGGTCGCGTGCTTCGTCGATGGCGTGGTCGTCGAGCATGGCGCACAGCGCCCGCACCTCGTGCTCGATGAAGTGGCGTTCGGCCTCGGTGGGACTCGCGCGGCCGCGGCGCATCAGCGCGTCGAAATCGGGACGGCCTGAAAAGAGATCGCCTTCGAAGCCCACGGTACCCGCCTCAAGCGCCGCGCGTTCGGTCTCGCCCATCGCGGGCAAGGCCTTGGCAAACAGCGCCATCGCGAGGCGCCCGACGACGCGGTGCAGTCCCATGGGGCGAGCCTAGGTCGGCCCGCCGGTAGGAGGCATCAGCCCACGGCGCGCAACGCCGTAGGAATCCGACTCACCTGAAGGGGTTCGCGGTCGCGAACCAGAGGCCGATGCCGGTCGCGATGATGAACGCGCCATCGAGCACGCCCACCAGCAGGAACACCTTGCCCTGCAAGGGCTCCATCATCTCGGGCTGACGCGCCGAAGCTTCGAGGTACTTGCTCGCCATCACGCCCACGCCCAGGCACGAGCCGATGGCGCCGAGGCCGATCATGTGGCCCACCGCGAGGGGGAGGAGGTTGATGCCTTCCATGTCATTGCTCCTTGTGGTTAGTGCAAGGAGATGGTCTCGCGGTGGCCGCATGGCGTCCATGACCTCGGAGGTCATGGCCCTGCCCCGCAGGTTCAGTCAGCCTTGATGTTCCGGCTGGTGATGATGTCGGACAGCTGGGCGGTGTCGGCCTTCATGCGCTGGGCCAGGCCCTCGGGCGCGCTGCCCACGGCCTGCCAGCCGGCGCTGAGCACGCGGGCCTGCGTCTCGGGCTGCTTCATCACCTCGGCCACGGCCGCGGCCATGCGCGCCACGACCGGCCGGGGCAGCGAGGCCGGGCCGACGAGTGCCGTCCACACCTCGAGGTCGGTGCCGTGGACACCCGCTTCGCGCAGCGTGGGCACGTCGGGCACCAGCGCGCTGACGGTGGGCGAGGTGACGGCCACTGCCTTCAGCTTGCCTGACTTGACCTGCGGCATCGCGATGCCCGGCGGCAGCAGCGACAGCTGCACCTGGCCGCCGAGCAGCGCCGTCACCACCTGCGGGTTGCCGGGGAAGGGCACGTGCACCGCGGCGATGCCAGTCTTGCTCTTGAGCAGTTCCATGCCGAGGTGGGCCACGGTGCCATTGCCAGGCGTGCCGTAGTTGCCTTTGTCGCCAAGGCCCTTGGCCCAGGCCAGCAGCTCGGCCGGCGTGCCGCCGCTCGCACTCGCGGCGGCGGTGAGCACCAGCGGCGCCGTGCCCAGCAGCGAGATCGGCGCGAAATCGCGCGCCGGGTCGAAGGGTGTTGTGGGGTTGATGAGCCGGGCGACCGTGAGGTTGCCGTTGATCACGATGCCCAGCGTGTGCTCGTCGGTGGCCTTGGCCACCTGGTCGGCGGCGATGTTGCCGGAGGCGCCGGGCTTGTTGTCGATCACCACCGGCTGGCCGAGCGCCTTGGACAGGCCCTCGGAGAGCGCACGCGCCATCAGGTCGGGCGACGACCCCGCAGGGAAGCCGACCACCAGCCGCACGGGCTTGGTGGGCCAGGCGGTGGTCTGCGCCATCGCGGGCGCCAGCGGGAGCAGCACGGCCGCGGCCGACGCCAGAAGCTGTCTCTTGGTGATCATGGGGTACGTGTCTTGCATGGGAAGGGCAAGCGTAAGTCAGAATCGATTTCGCCTCTCTCAGGAGCCGCCCCATGGATCTGCTCGTTCGCAATGCCACGCTGCCCGATGGGCGCACCGGGATCGATGTGCTCGCGCAGGGCGGTCGCATCACCGCGGTCGGCCCGGGCCTGAACGCCCCCGACGGCATGCCGGTGCTCGATGCGCAGGGCTTCTTGCTGAGCCCGCCCTTCGTCGACGCCCACTTCCACATGGACGCGACGCTCAGCCACGGGCTGCCGCGGGTCAACGCGAGCGGCACGCTGCTCGAAGGCATTGCGCTGTGGGGCGAGCTGAAACCGCTCCTGACGCAAGAGGCGCTGGTCGAGCGCGCGTTGCAGTACTGCGACTGGGCGGTGGCCAAGGGCCTGCTCGCAGTGCGCTCGCATGTGGACGTGTGCGACGACCGGCTGCTCGCCGTCGACGCGCTGCTGCATGTGAAGGAGCGGGTGAAGCCCTATCTCGACCTGCAGCTCGTCGCCTTTCCGCAAGACGGCGTGCTGCGCTCGAAGAATGCCGTCGACAACCTCAAGCGTGCACTCGACAAGGGCGTGGAGGTCGTGGGCGGCATCCCGCACTTCGAGCGCACTTCTGAACAGGGTGCCGACAGCGTGAAACTCCTCTGCGAGATCGCCGCCGAGCGTGGCCTGCGCGTCGACATGCACTGCGATGAAACCGACGACCCGCTATCGCGCCACATCGAGACGCTTGCCTATCAGACGCAGCGGCTCGGCCTGCATGGGCGTGTCGCGGGCTCGCATCTCACGTCGATGCACTCGATGGACAACTACTACGCGAGCAAGCTGATCCCGCTGATGGCCGAAGCGCAGATCCAGGCGATCGCCAACCCGCTCGCCAACATCGTGCTGCAGGGCAGGCACGACACCTATCCCAAGCGCCGCGGGATGATGCGTGTGCCCGAGCTGCTGGCCGCGGGCGTCAACGTGGCCTTCGGTCACGACAGTGTGATGGACCCGTGGTACATGCTGGGCAGCGGCGACATGCTCGAAGTGGCCGCGATGGGCCTGCACGTGGCGCAAATGACGTCGCAGGCGCAGATGAAGCAGTGCTTCGACGCGGTGACGGTGAACCCGGCGCGCATGCTGGGCCTCGAAGGCTACGGCCTCGATGCGGGTTGCCACGCCGACTTCGTGTTGCTGCAGGCGCGCTCCCCGGTCGAGGCGATCCGCCTGCGCTCGACCCGGCTCGCGGTGGTGCGCCGCGGCCAGGTGATCGCGCAGACACCCGCGGCCACCGCCAGCCTCGCCTTGCCCGGCCGACCGGCCAGCGTGGACTGGACACTTCGCCGGTAGAACTCCCCCTAGAATCGTTTCGACAACAGGGAAGTCTTACCAATGAAACTCATAGGCGCGCTCACCAGTCCGTACGTTCGAAAAGTGCGCATCGTGATGGCCGAGAAGCGGCTGGACTACCAGCTCGAACTCGAAGACGTGTGGAATCGCGACACCATCATGAAGTCCAACCCGCTCGGCAAGGTGCCGTGCCTGGTGATGGAGGGTGGCGAAGCGGTGTTCGACTCGCGCGTGATCGTCGAATACGTCGACACGCTCTCGCCAGTGGGCAAGCTCATCCCCGATCGCGGCCGCGAGCGCACCGAAGTGCGCACCTGGGAAGCCTTGGCCGATGGCGTGATGGACGCGGCCATCCTCGCCCGCCTGGAGCAGACCTGGGCTGGCCGCAGCGAAGCACAACGCAGCGCCACGTGGATCAGCCGCCAGATGGACAAGGTGCACGCCTCGCTTGCCGCCATGAGCCAGGGCCTGGGCGACAAACCCTTCTGCAGCGGCATCCATTTCTCGCTGGCCGACATTGCGGTGGGTTGCGCGCTCGGCTACCTCGACTTCCGCTTCGCGCACATCGACTGGCGCAACCAGTACCCCAACCTGGAAAAGCTGGAGGCGAAGCTCGCACAGCGGCAGAGCTTCATCGATACCGTACCGCCCAAAGCTTGAGCGTCGCGAAGCGAGACGCTTCATCAAGCAACGCCCAAGGGACGGGTTTCCCGGCCCGATGGGTGGCGCCCCTTGGGGACAGGAGCGCAGCGACTGGGGGGCGGTTTACGCAGCGCGCAGAGACAGCGTGCTCGCGCGCTGGTCGAACTGCAGCTTGTGGTACACGCGGCGGATGCCGCAGGCCACGCTGTGCACGCTGGCGTGCCACTGCTGCGCAATCTCGTCGACGAGATAACCCTGCGCCACCCACTGCAGGATTTCCTGCTCGACACCGGTGAGCACCAGCGGGTCGAGCGCTTCGGTCATGGTGTCGTAGCGGCGCGCAGGCGGCTTGCGGAAGTGCGACAGCAGCTGGCGAGCGATGCTCGGCGAGATGGGCGACTCGCCGCGCCACAGCTGCTCGAGGGCGCCGATCAGCGCGTCGTGCGTCTTGGTGTGCACCCAGTAGCCATCAGCTCCGGCTCGCAGCGCTTCGAGCAGCAGGGCGTCGTCGTGCGAGACCATGGTCACCAGCACGTGCGGCCCTTGCGAGCGCGCCGCCTGGCGCAGCTCGCCCAGCAGCGGCTCGACTTCACCATCTTGCACGCGCAGGTCGGTGACGAGGATGTCGGGGGCGTTGTGCCGCATCACGCGACGGGCCTGCTCGACCGTGTGGACCTCGTCACGCACCCAGAAGGTGTCGGTCGCATCGATCAGCGCACGCAGCCGGGGGCTGGCTTCGTGATCGCGCTGGAGCAGGACGACGGACGGCATGAAGGAGGTGCTGGAATGCGTTGACTGGCGGGGCATTGTTGTGACAGCCAACGCATGGTGCATCCCCTCAAACCCGCGTTCATCCCCGTGTTCGGGGGGCGTTGTAGCCAGCTGCTACAAGGCCCGATCGCGTGGGTGTCCGCTTCGTCTACGGGCTTGCCTGGAAGCTGTGCGCGCTGGCCATCGGCCAGTACAGCTTGAAGACGTTGTGCGGCATCTCGCCGTGCAAGAGCTCGCCCGGCTGCACGAACGACAGCAGGTTGGCGAGCAGCTTGACCTGGTGGTCGCTGCAGCGGCGCACGATGTGCGAAGCCGTGATGCCCGCGGGGTGATCGAGGCCGGCGGCCTGCACCAGTTCCTTCAGCGCCTTGAGCGTGCTCTGGTGGTACTGGAACACCCGCTCGGCCTTCGTCGGCACGACGAGCGCGCGCTGGCGCTGCGGGTCCTGCGTGCTCACGCCGGTGGGGCACAAGCCGGTGTGGCAGTTCTGCGCCTGGATGCAACCGAGCGCAAACATGAAGCCGCGTGCCGAATTGCACCAGTCGGCGCCGAGCGCCATCATGCGCGCGATGTCGAAGGCACTGATGACCTTGCCGGCACACCCGAGCTTGATCTTGTCGCGCAGGTTCAGGCCGACGAGCGTGTTGTGCACGAGCAAGAGCCCCTCCTGCAGCGGTGCGCCCACGTGGTCGGTGAATTCGAGCGGCGCCGCGCCGGTGCCACCCTCGGCGCCGTCGATCACGATGAAGTCGGGCGTGATGCCGGTCTCGAGCATGGCCTTGGCGAGACCGAACCATTCCCACGGGTGACCAATGCAGAGCTTGAAGCCGGTCGGCTTGCCACCCGACAGGTCGCGCAGCCGGTCGATGAACTGCATCATCTCGATCGGCGTGTCGAAGGCGCTGTGCTTCGCGGGCGAGATGCAATCGACCCATGGTGCGACACCGCGCGCCGCAGCGATCTCGAGCGTGACCTTCGGCCCCGGCAGCACGCCGCCGTGGCCGGGCTTGGCACCCTGGCTCAGCTTGAGTTCGATCATCTTCACCTGCGGCAGCGTCGCGTTGGCGCGGAAGCGCTCGGGGTCGAAGCGGCCCTGCGCGTCGCGGCAGCCGAAGTAGCCGGAGCCCACCTCCCAGATCAGGTCGCCGCCATGCTGCTGGTGGTGCACGCTGATCGAGCCCTCGCCGGTGTCGTGCGCGAAGTGGCCACGCTTGGCGCCCGCATTGAGCGCCAGGATGGCGTTGGCCGACAGCGCGCCGAAACTCATCGCCGAGATGTTGAAGACGCTCGCCGAATACGGTTGCGCCCGCCCAACCCCGATGGTCACGCGGAAATCGTGCGTGGCAAGCGTGGTGGGCACGAGCGAATGGTTGATCCACTCGTAGCCGGTGGCGCCCACGTCCATCTGCGTGCCGAAGGGGCGTTTGTCAGGTTCGCCCTTGGAGCGCTGGTAGACGAGCGAACGCTGCTGGCGCGAGAACGGCGCCGCCTCGTTGTCGCTCTCGATGAAGTACTGGCGCATCTCGGGCCGGATGAACTCGAGCAGGAAGCGCAGGTGCCCGATCACCGGGTAGTTGCGCAGCACCGAGTGGCGCGTCTGCAGCACGTCGTGCACGCCCAGGGCCAGCAGCAGGGCGAACAGGAGCACCAGCATGCCGCTTGTGCCGAAGCCCACCCACGCGAAGGCACTCAGCAGCAGGCCCACGGCGCACAGGAGCCACGCCGTGTAGCGAACCGGGTAGTACTGGTTGAGCGTGTGCAGCCAGGCGTGCATGGTTCCCTCGCGTTCCCTCGTGTGCCGCGGCCCGGGGCCCGGTCGGGCCGATGGTAGACGCGGCGCGCGGCGCAGGTGTGCGCGAATGACGGCATGGACACCTCCCCTGCAGATTCGTATGCTCGCGCGGTCCTTTCGCCTTGCGAGTCTGCATGCCCGCCTCCTTTCTTTCGCGCCTGGCCCTGCTGTGCGGCGCCCTCGGCCTCACGCCCACGCTGTGGGCCGCGCCGGCGTCCGGCCCGCTGGGCCAAACCGGCAGCAACATCCCGTTGCGCGACACCCGCTGGAGCCTGCAGACGATCGACGGCGCCCCGGTGGCCGCGAGCGGCCCGCGCGGGCGGGCACAGCTGTCCCTGCGCGCAGCCTCGCAGCACCTGTCGGGCTTCGCCGGCTGCAACACGCTGAGCGGCCGCTACATCCAGCGCGGCACCTCGCTCGCCCTCAAGCCGCTCGCCACCACCCGCATGGCCTGCGAACCCGGGGTGATGCAGCAGGAAACGCGCTTCCTGCAGGCCCTCGCCGGCATCGACAGCTATCGCGTCGAGGGCCGCCAGCTGAGCCTGCTGCAAGGCGACGTGGTCAAGCTCACCTTCATCGCCACACCCGCGCGTTGAAGTACCTCACCGCCAGCCACTTCGAGATGCCACGCGTTGTTTTAGCACGGTCGTGCATAGCAAGTCGTGCCAAACGACCGTGAACGACGACGCACTCTCCAAAGGGAAACCCGCGCCTGTCACGCAGGTGACGGAGCCCGCCGCCTCTCGCTCACTAGCCTGCCGACCAGTTGAGCGCCAACGCCGCCCTGTCGCACCTGCGTGCGAAGGCGAGCCGATGCGCTGCCGATTTGTCCATCTCCTGCGAAGTACCCCATGACCCTGAACCGCCGCCTCTTCCTCAGTCGCTCTGCCCAGACCGCCACCGCCCTCGGCATGGCCGTCTGGCTGCCGAGCTCCCAGGCCGCTGCGGAAGCCATGTCTTCCAAGCACGTCACCTTCGGCAGCTCGCTGCCGCTCACCGGCCCGCTGGGCGCCTCGGGCAAGGACCACGTGATGGGCATCCAGGCCGCCTTCGCCGCCGTCAACCGCGCCGGCGGCATCCATGGCCGCGAGCTGCGCCTGATCACGATGGACGACGCCTACCAGCCGGCCAAGTCGGCCGAGAACGTGCAGCGGATGGTGGCCGAGAACTCGGTGATGGCGCTCGTCTCGCAGGTGGGCACGCCCAACACCGCGGCGCTCCTGCCCATCATCGAGAAGGCCGGCCTCCCGCTGGTCGGCCCCATCACCGGCTCGGGCGCTCTGCGCAACCCGCAGCTGCGCAACGTGTTCCACATCCGCCCGAGCTATGGCGAGGAAGTGACGCGCATGGTCGAGCAGCTGGTGAAGATGGGCCTGTCGAACATCGCCTTCGTCTACCTCGACAACCCCTTCGGCAAGGAAGTGCTGGCGCAAGGCAAGGCCGCACTTGCCGCCGCCAAGCTGACCGCCAGCGGCGAATTCGCACTCGCCTTCGACGGCAAGAACGCGGCCGAGGTGGCGCAGCGGGTCGAAGACTCGCGCGCCGGTGCCGTGTTCCTCGCCACCACCGGCTCGGGCGTGACCGACTTCGTGATCGCGCTGCGCAACAACATGGGCTCGATCCCGATCGTCGGCCTCTCGGTCACCTACTCCGACCTGCCGCGCCTCGGCAAGGACAAGGCACAGGGCCTGGCGATGGCCTCGATCTTCCCGAGCTTCAAGAGCAAGAAGTTCGCGCTCATCCGCGAGCACCAGGCCGACATGGACGCGATGGGCTTCGATGCGCCTACCGGCTCGGCCGTCGAAAGCTGGATCAACGCCCGCGTGCTGATCGAAGGCGTGCGGCGCGCCGGCCGCGACCTCCACCGCGACAAGCTGCGCGCCTCGCTGGCCAGCATCCGCGGCTTCGAGGTCGGCGAACTGGTCATCAACTTCAGCAGCGCCGCGCCCTACGTGGGCACGTTGCCGGTGAAGCTCGGCGTGATGGGCCCCGACCTCACACTCCGCGTTTGAACTGATCACGTTTGAACGGATACCGTCGGTTTGAGCGCCTCGATGAACATCGCGGCACAACACACATACAGCCAGGAGACAGCACCGATGAGCCTCAACCGCCGCCACTTCCTCACCCGTGCCAGCCAGGGCGCCGCCGTACTCGGCGGCGCCAGCTGGGTGATTCCGACCTGGGCCGCCGAAGACGGTGTGACGTCCAAGTCGATCACCATCGGCAACTCGACGGCCCTCACCGGCCCGCTCGGCAACGCCGGGCAGGACCACACCAAGGCCATCCAGGCTGCCTTCGCACAGATCAACAAGGCCGGCGGCGTGCACGGCCGAGAGCTGAAGATCGTCAGCAAGGACGACGGCTACCAGGCACCGCGCACGGTCGAGAACATCAAGAAGATGATCGACGACAGCAGCGCGCTCGCGTTCATGTCGCTGATCGGCACGCCCAACAACGGCGCCATCCTGCCGATGACAGAGAAGGCGGGCATCCCGGTGCTGGGCCCCATCACCGGCGCCGCCTCGCTGCGCAAGCCCGAGTTCAAGAACACCTTCCACATCCGGCCGAGCTACACCGACGAAGTCACGCGCATGGTGCAGCAGCTGGTGCAGATGGGCCTGCAGGACATCGCGGTCGTCTACCTCGACAACCCCTTCGGCAAGGAAGTGCTGGGCAACGCGCAACGTGTGCTCGCAGACCAGAAGCTCAAGGCCGTGGCCTCGATCGCGCTCGCGGTCGACGGCAAGAACCACGCCGAGGTGGCGCAGCAGATCGTCGACAGCAAGGCCGGGGCGGTGTTCCTCGGCACCACCGGCACCGGCACCACCGACCTCATCCTCTCGCTGCGCGAGAAGGCGGCCGGCCTGCCGGTGATCGGCCTGTCGGTCACCTTCACCGACACCAAGCGCCTGGGCAAGCACCTGCAGGGTTTGGCAATGGCCTCGGTGTTCCCGAGCGCGCAGGTGATGAAGTTCGCGGTGGTGCGCAACTTCCATGCGTCGATGGAGGCGGCCGGCCTCACCACCACTGGGCTGGGCCTCGAAAGCTGGATCAACGCGCAGGTGATCGCCGAAGCGCTGCGCCGCGCAGGCCGCGACGTCACGCGCGAGAAGCTGCGCAGTGCGCTCGCGGGCCTGCGCAACTTCGAGGTGGGCGAGGTGGCGATCAACTTCACCAACGCCGCGCCCTACGTGGGCACGACCGCCGTGAAGCTCGGCGTCTTCGGGCCCGACGGGATTCTTCGTTCCTGATCAGAAGAACGCGAGCAGCGCCCGGGCCGTCTCGGCGGGCGCTTCTTCCGGCACGAAGTGGCCGCTGGGCAGCGCCTCGCCGCTCACGCGGCCGGCGCACTGCGCCTGCCACAGCTCCAGCGGCTTGAACATGCGCTGCACCACGCCACGCGTGCCCCACAGCACCTGCGTGTCGCAGGCGATGCGCTGGCCGGCCGTGCGCGAGGCGCGGTCGTGTTCGAGGTCGATGCCGGCCGAGGCGCGGTAGTCCTCGCAGATCGCGTGGATGCTCTCGGGCACGACGAAGCAGCGTTCGTATTCGGCGATGGCCTCGGGCTCCAGGTAGCCCATGCCGGCGCTGCCCCAGCCCCCCAGCTTCCAGCGCAGGTAGAAGAGCGGGTCGCCGCCGATCATGCGTTCGGGCAGCGGCGCCGGCTGGATCAGGTGGAACCAGTGGTAGTAGGCCGCGGCGAAGCGCATGTCGGTCGCGCTGTACATGTCGAGCGTGGGGGCGATGTCGAGCACGCTGAGCTTCGTCACCGCATCGGGGTGGTCGAGCGCCAGACGGTGCGCCACCCGGCCACCGCGGTCGTGACCGACGAGGCCGAAGCGCGGGTGCCCCAGCGCGCGCATCAGCGCCACCATGTCGGCGGCCATCGCACGCTTGCTGTAGTTGGCGTGGTTCTGGTCACCCGGCGGTTTCGACGAATCGCCGTAGCCGCGCAGGTCGGGCATCACGAGGAAGAAGCGATCGCGTAAGCGCAGCGCCACGCGGTGCCAGATCACATGCGTCTGCGGGAAACCGTGCAAGAGCAGCAGCGGCGGCCCACCGGCCGCGCCGCCGGTTCGGGCAAAGATCTGCTGGCCGTTGACCTCGTACCGCTTCGCCTCGAAACCGTCGAACCATGCCATGGTGCTCACCTCCGGGGCTGCGATCTTGTCATGGGGCGGCTATCCTCGCCGCCTTCATCATGTTGACCCCGATCACCACCGTGGCTGATGCCCAGGCCATGTTCAGCGAACTGCAGCAACGCGCGCAGGCCGCCGGCGTGACGCTGCGCCCGCCACCGCCCGAGCCCACAACCTGCTGCGGACGTGGCTGCAACGGCTGCGTGTGGGAGGGCTGGTACGCCGCCGTCGACTACTGGCGCGAAGAAGCGCTGCTGCGGCTCGCGCCTTAGCGGCCCAGCGCCCTTGCGTCGACAATGCCGCGCATGGCCGCCCTGCGCACCGTCCACGCCACCCGCTACCTCACGCCACTGCGCGAAGGCGGCTCGCTGCCGGCCATCGTGGAGGCCGACGACGACGGGCTCTACGTGCTCAAGTTCCGTGGCGCCGGCCAGGGGCCGAAGGCGCTCGTCGCCGAGCTGGTGGCGGGCGAGCTGGCGCGGGCACTCGGCCTGCCGGTGCCCGAGATCGTCTTCATGCAGCTCGATGCCGAACTCGCCCGCACCGAGCCCGACCCCGAGATCCAGGAGCTGATCCGCGCCAGCGACGGCCTCAACCTCGCGCTCGACTACTTGCCGGCCTCGGTGACCTTCGACCCGCTGGCCGAGCGGCCCGACGGCGAACTCGCCTCGCGCATCGTCTGGTTCGACGCCCTCGTGACCAACATCGACCGCACTCCGCGCAACGCCAACCTGCTGCTGTGGCACCGCGGGCTCTGGCTCATCGACCACGGCGCGGCGCTCTACTTCCACCACAGCTGGGACGACTTCCTGCAGCGCGCGGCCAGGCCGTTCGCACCCATCAAGGACCACGTGCTACTGCCCTTCGCGAACCGCCTGGCCGACGTCGACGCCGCGATGGCCGCCGTCCTCACGCCCGAGCGCATTGCCGAGATCGTGTCGCTGGTGCCCGAGGCCTGGCTGCTGCCCGACCCCTTCTTCTCGGGCCCGGCCGCCCAGCGCCGTGCCTACGTCGACTACTTCATGCGCCGGCTGCAAGCGCCGCGCGCCTTTGCCGAGGAGGCCGCCCGTGCCCACGCTGCACACGTATGACTACGCCATCGTGCGCGTGGTGCCGCGCGTGGAGCGTGGCGAGTTCGTCAACGTGGGCGCCATCGTGTCGTGCAAGCGTGCGCACTTCCTCAAGGCCCGCATCGAACTCGACGAGGCCCGCGTGCTCGCGCTCGCGCCGGGGCTGGACCTCGTGCCAGTGCGCGCCACGCTGCAGGCCATCCCCGACATCTGCGCCGGCGGCGAGGCGGCCGGCGCCTTGGGCCAGCTGTCGGCACGCGAACGTTTCGACTGGCTGGTCGCGCCGCGCAGCACCGTCATCCAGACCTCGCCGGTGCACACCGGCCGCTGCGACAACCTCGACCTCGCACTCGACAAGCTGATCGAGCGGATGGTGCGCGTTTCGTCGGCCTGAGGACTCAGGCCACTCGCACGCACGGCTCGCCCGCGACGAGGCGGCCGACCACCGCCGCATCGTCGAAGCCCGCGGCCGCGAATCGTGCGAGCACCGCCTCGGCCGCCTCGGGCGCGCACGACACGAGCAGGCCGCCGCTCGTCTGTGGGTCGGTGAGCAGCGCGTGCTGCCACGGGTCGATCGCCGCCCCGAGCGTCACCGCGGCGCCGTAGCCCGCCCAGTTGCGCGCCGACGCGCCGGTGGCCACCCCTTCGCGTGCAAACGCGCTGGCCGTGCCGATCAGGGGCACCTGCGCCATCTCGACCTCGGCCGCCAGCTTCGAGCCGCGGCACACCTCCAGCAGGTGGCCGAGCAGGCCGAAGCCGGTCACGTCGGTCATCGCATGCACGCCGTCGATCTCGGCCAGCACGCTGCCCACGCGGTTGAGTTGCGTCGTGTGGCGCAGCATCTCGGCGTAGCCCTTGGCGTCGAGCCGGCCTTTCTTCAAGGCGGCCGAGAGGATGCCCACGCCGAGCGGCTTGCCGAGCACCAGCACGTCGCCGGCCTTCGCGTCGGCGTTGCGGCGCACGCGCTGCGGATGCACCAGGCCGAGCGCCACCAGGCCGTAGATCGGCTCCAGCACGTCGATCGAGTGGCCGCCAGCGATCGGGATGCCGGCCTCGCGGCACACGCTGGCACCGCCTTCGAGGATGGCGCCGATCACCTCGAGCGGTAGCTTGTCGAGCGGCATGCCGACCAAGGCCAGCGCCATGATGGGTGTGCCGCCCATCGCGTAGATGTCGGAAATCGCATTGGTGGCCGCGATGCGGCCGAAGTCGCGCGGGTCATCGACAATCGGCGTGAAGAAGTCGGTGGTGGCCACCAGGGCCTGCTGGTCGTTGAGGCGGTACACCGCGGCATCGTCGGCCGTCTCGGTGCCCACCATCAGCTCCGGCGGGATCAGCCCTTGGGGTGCGCGCGAGAGGATGTCGGCCAGCACGCCCGGCGCGATCTTGCAGCCGCAGCCGCCGCCGTGGGAAAACGAAGTCAATTTGATCGGGTCCATGCCCGCGAGTGTCGACCAAACCAGCGATGAGTCACAAGCTCTACACCGTTGAAGATCTGAAGGAGTTCAGCGTCATCATCGACGCCCGCTCGCCCTCGGAATACGCGCTCGACCACATCCCCGGCGCCATCAACTGCCCGGTGCTCGACGACGAAGAGCGGCGCATCACCGGCACCACCTACGTGCAGGTCTCGGCCTTCGAGGCGCGCAAGATCGGCGGCGCGATGGTCGCGCGCAACATCGCCCGCCACCTTGACGAGCGTTTCGCCGACAAGCCGCGCGACTGGCGCCCACTCGTCTACTGCTGGCGAGGCGGCATGCGAAGCGGCAGCTTCGTCACCTGGCTGCGCCTGGTCGGCTGGGACGCGCAGCAGCTCAAGGGCGGCTACAAGGCCTTTCGCCACCATGTCATCCAGAGGCTTGAGGCGCTGTGCCCTGCGCTGCAGCTGCAGGTGCTGTGCGGCCCGACCGGCAGCGCCAAGACCCGCGTGCTGCAAGCCCTGCGCGAGCAAGGCGAGCAGGTGCTCGATCTCGAAGCGCTGGCCGCACACCGCGGCTCGGTGCTGGGCGCGGTGCCCGGCCGCGAGCAGCCGTCGCAGAAGGGTTTCGAGACGCAACTGATGAGCGCGCTCGAAGCGCTCGACCCGTCACGCCGCGTGTGGGTCGAGGCCGAAAGCCGGCGCATCGGCCGCATCACCGTGCCCGATGCGCTGCTGCTGCGCCTGCGCGAGAGCCCGGTGGTCGAGATCGCCGCCACGCCCGAGGCACGGCTTGCCTACCTGCTGCGCGACTACGCCTGGCTTGGCGACGACCCGAAAGCGCTCGCCGACAAGCTCGGCGGCCTCAAGGGCCTGCTGCCCAACGACACCCTCACCCAATGGCAGGCCTGGGCGCAGGCGCGCGAGCTGCCCACGCTCTTTGCCGCGATGATGGCCGAGCACTACGATCCGCAGTACGCCCGCTCGCAGGGCCGCCACCTGCAACGGCTCACGCAGGCGAGGCGCATCGAGACCGATGACCTCACGCCAGACGGCATCGCCGCGTTGGCCCGCCGGATCGCCTCTCTTTCCTGACCCACCCATGAGGACCCACTGCATGTCTCTCCTTCGCCGTCACCTGCTCTGCCTCGCCGCCCTCGCCGCAGGCCCATGGGCCCATGCCCAGACGCCGGTGCTGCGGGTCACCGCGATCCCCGACGAATCGCCCACCGAGCTGGCACGCAAGTTCGCGCCGCTCGGCGCCTACCTCGAAGCCAGGCTCGGCATGAAGGTCGAGTGGACGCCGGTCACCGACTACCCCGCGGCGGTCGAGACGCTGGTCCACCGCAAGATCGACCTCGCCTGGTTCGGCGGCTTCACCTTCGTGCAGGCGCATGTGCGATCGGGCGGCAAGATGGTGCCGCTGGTGCAGCGCGAGGAAGACGAACGTTTCCGCTCGGTGTTCATCGCCGACGCGAAGGGCGGCATCACGAAGCTCGACGACCTGAAGGGCAAGACGCTCAGCTTCGGCTCGGCCTCCAGCACCTCGGGGCACCTGATGCCGCGCAGCTTCCTGCTGGCCGCCAAGATCAACCCCGACACCGACCTCAAGCGCGTGAGCTTCTCCGGCGCGCACGACGCGACCATCGCCGCGGTGGCCAGCGGCAAGGTCGACGCCGGCGCACTCAACATCTCGGTGTGGGAGAAGTTCGTGGCCGAGAAGAAGGTCGACACCGCGCAGGTGAAGGTCTTCTACACGACGCCGCCCTACTACGACTACAACTGGACGGTGCACGCCGACATGCCGGCCGAGCTGCGCGAGAAGATCAAGGCCGCCTTCCTGGCGCTCGACCCGAACACGCCGCAGGGCAAGGAGATCCTCGCGCTGCAGCGCGCGACGCGTTTCGTGCCGACCAAGGCGGAGAACTACGCCGGCATCCGCGCTGCGGCGGAAAACGCCGGGCTGCTGAAGTAAGTGGTCGAGCTGCAGCAGCTGTCGGTCGCAGCCGCCGCCGGGGCACGCAGTGCCGCGCTGCGCGGTGTGAGCTTGCGCATCGAACCGGGCGAGCAGGTGGCGGTGATCGGCGCGTCGGGCGCCGGCAAGACCACGCTGCTGATGGCGCTGGCCTGCGCGCTGCAGCCGCTGGCGGGCGAGCTTCGGCTGTTCGGCACCGACCCCTGGTCTCTCGGCGCGGCGGCGCGGCAGCGCCTGCGCGCCCGCCTCTTTCTCGCCCCGCAGGTGCCACCGCTGCCGCCGCGCCAGCGCGTCGTGGCCTCGGTGCTGGCCGGCCGCCTGCCATCGATGACGCTGTGGGCGAGCCTGCGCACACTGTGGCACCCGGCGCAGGCCTCGCTGGCGCATGAAGCGCTGACCACGCTCGATCTGGCCGACAAGCTCTGGGACCGTGTCGACCGCCTCTCGGGCGGCGAACGCCAGCGCGTGGGCCTGGCCCGCGCGCTGGTGTCCCAGGCCGAGCTGTGGCTGATCGACGAGCCGCTGTCAGCGCTCGACCCGACCCGTGCGCAGCAGGTCATCACCACGCTCACCACACGCGCACAACGCGAGCGGCGCACGCTGGTGTGCAGCCTGCACCAGGTGGCGGTGGCGCGCGAGCGCTTCCCGCGCATCGTGGCGTTGCGCCAAGGCGAGTGTGTCTACGACGGCCCGTCGAGCGGCCTCGGCGACGAGGCCCTGCGTGCGCTCTATGCGGGCAGCGACGAGGCCGGCACACCGCCCCCCGGCCCGCCGCCGCACCCCGCCGCCCTGCCCGCGGCGATGTGCCGTTGAACACCGCCGCCACGCCCCTGCGCGACCCGGCGTGGCTGCGCCGCTGGTCGGCGCTGCTGGTGGGTGCGGTGCTGTTGTGGCCGCTGGTGGTGTGGACCGAATTCAACCCGCTGACGCTCGCCGATGCCCGCAGCCTCGCGGCCACCTGGCAGTTCTTGCGCGAGTTCGCACCGCCACGGCATGACGCCGAATTCCTGCAGCTGCTGGCACGCGAAACCTGGCGCACCGTGGCCATCGCCACTGCCGGGCTCACGCTGGCGTGGCTGATCGCGGTGCCGCTGGCGCTGCTGGCGAGCACGCGGCTGTCGGTGAGCGCGCTCGGCACGCGCATGGCCGCCGCGCCGTGGGCGCTGCGCCAGGCGGCACGCTGGCTGCTGGTGCTGCTGCGTTCCATTCCAGAGCTGGTGTGGGCGCTGGTCTTCGTGCGGGTGGTCGGGCTCGGGCCGACGGCCGGCGTGCTGGCGATCGCCATCGCCTACGGCGGCATGCTCGGCAAGGTGTACGCCGAGATCCTCGACAGCAGCGATGCGATGCCCACGCAGGCCCTGCTGCGCAACGGCAGCAGCCGCCTGCAGGCGTTCTGCTTCGGCGCCTTGCCGCAATGTGCGCCCGAGCTGACGAGCTACACGCTGTACCGCTGGGAGTGTGCGATCCGCTCGTCGGTGGTGCTGGGCTTCGTGGGCGCAGGCGGCCTCGGGCAGCAGCTCGACAACGCGGCCAAGATGTTTGCCGGCGCCGAGGTGGGCGCCATCCTGCTCGTCTTCGTCGTGCTGGTCGCGTTGAGCGACCGCCTCAGTGCGTGGCTGCGCAAGGAGATCGCATGACGGCCCGGCGCCGCGGTGTTCTCGTGCTGCTGGGCATCGCGGCACTCGTCTTCGCCAGCTTCGCGACGCTGGACCTGCGCTGGGCCGACTTCCTCTCGCCCGGCGCGCTGCGCCAGATGGGCGAGTTCGGCGCCAGCTTCTTCCCGCCGGAACACTCGGCCGGCTTCCTGCGCAAGACGCTGCAGGCCGCCGGCGAGACGCTGGCGATGTCACTGCTGGGCACGCTGCTCGCCGTGGTGGCCGGGTTGCTGCTCGCGCTGCCGGCCAGCGCCCGCGGCCACAGGCTCGCGCGGGGTGCCGCGCGGCTGGTGCTCAACGTGCTGCGCTCGGTGCCCGAGCTGGTGTGGGCCTCGCTGCTGCTGGTGGCAGCCGGCCTGGGCCCGCTGCCGGGCACGCTCGCGCTGGCGCTGCACACCACCGGCGTGCTGGGGCGGCTCTTCGCCGAGAGCATCGAAAACGCCGCACCCGAGCCTGCGCTGGCCCTACGCGTGCGCGGCATCGCGGGGCCGCAGGTCTTTCTCTGGGCCACGCTGCCGCAGGTGCTGCCGCAGCTGCTCTCGTACGCGCTCTACCGCTGGGAGAACAACATCCGCGCAGCCGCCGTGCTGGGCGTGGTCGGCGCGGGTGGGCTGGGCCAGATGCTCAGCTACCACCTGAGCCTCTTCCAGATGCACGAGAGCTGCACCGTGCTGCTGGCCATGATGGCCCTGGTGCTGGCCGTGGACGCGCTCTCGTGGCTGGCGCGCCGCGCCCTCACCCGCTGACGGCGGCCGGTCCTAGGTTCAGCCGGCCGGCTGGCCCTCGACCGTGATCGCGCGGGCGGCGAGGTAGCGGTGGAAGTCGCTGAGCGGGATGGCGGTCACCCCGCGGGTGTCGCCCTCGGCCCAGCTGAGCGTCACGTCGAACTCCGATTCCTGGAATTCGATCGGGCCTTCGGGGATCGTGATGTTGGGACCGTCACCCTCGCGGTAGACCACGGGGCCGGTGATGCGTGCGCTTTGGGACATGGCGTTTGCTCCTGTGTGCCGGGGTCGATGGACTCCCATTCTCGAAACCGGCCGGGCTAAGCCACAACCGGGCGATGTCTTCCGCGGCTGTAGGTTCTGTCCTACAGCGGCAACCGCTGGTTACGCCTCGACGAGGCTGCTGAATCCGCCCCAGAACATGCGCTGGCTGTCGAAGGGCATGGTGGCCGGGTCGATGTTGGCGATGCGCGGGTCGGCCATCACCTTCGCGTTGACCTCGTCGCGGTGCTCGCGCGAGCGGTACACGATCCACGAGAAGACGACGACCTCGTCGTCCTTCAGCTGCACCGCCTGCGGAAAGGAGGTGAGCTTGCCCGGCTGCACGTCGTCGGCCAGGCCTTCGAAGTAGGCGATCGCGCCGTACTCCTTCCAGACCACGCTCGCGTCTTGCGCGAGCTTGCGGTAGGCCTCGATCTTGTCCTTGGGGACAGGCAAGACGAATCCGTCGACGTAGTGCGGCATCGGGTCACTCCTGCGCGGGTTGAGCGTGCTGCGACAGCCTAGCGCCCAAGCGCCACCTGTGAAAGGCCAGGGCTTTTCGAATCGGCCCCGGCCTGACCTCGGTCAAGCGATGTCGTTTTGCGTCTCGACGATGCGCGAGACGATGCCGTAGTCGATGGCCTCCTGGGCGCTCAGCCAGAAGTCGCGCTCCATGTCGGTCTTGACGGTGTCATACGGCTTGCCGGTCTGCTTGGAGATCACACGCGCGATGCGCTCGCGGGTGCGCAGGATCTCCTTCGCCTGGATGGCGATGTCGGTCGCCTGCCCACCGGCGCCGCCGGCCGGCTGGTGGATCATGAAACGGGTGTTGGGCAGGCACAGGCGGCGCTCTTTCGGAGCCGCGAGAAAGATGTGCGCGCCGGCGCTCGCCACCCAGCCGGTGCCCACCACCGTGATCGGGGCGCGCACGAAGCGGATCATGTCGTGGATGGCGTCGCCCGACTCCACGTGCCCGCCGGGCGACGAGATCAGCATCGTGATCGGCGCATCGGACTCCTCCGACAGCGCGAGCAGGCGGCGGCAGGTGGCGTGGGCGAGCTTGTCGTCGATGGCGCCGAAGACCAGCACGTAGCGCGACTTGAACGCGAGCTGGTCTTCGAGGCGGTCGGTCTTGTCGACGTTGATGACGGGCTTGGCGTCGTCGTCGTGGGAATGTTGGCGGGTCATGTCGGCCTCCTGAGTGGGATCGGCCGATTGTTGCGCAGGCCGCGGGCCAGTGCGTCGGGCTCAGCGGTACTTGCCGTTGACATAGTCGGCGAGCAGGCGCGGGTTCAGCGCGCGGCACGCGCCCGGCATGTCCGAGAAATACAGGCAGCGGGGCCGGCCCTCGACGAAATCGAGCGAGACCGTGCCACCCTCGGTGCCGCGCATGCCCTGGAAGCGGTAGCCGGCCTCGACCTTGGCGGGCCGCCCTGCTGCGTCGCGCTCGGTCACCTGCGCACGCTGTATCGACCCGGCCAGGTAGCGGTTGAAGGCCCAGCTGCGGCTGGCGTCCCCCACCAGGTCTTCGAGCAAGCGAACGTAGTTCGAGTCGCGGTAGGTCTCGCCCGGCGCCGGCGGCAGCATGGCAACGCCCATCGAGCGGCTGCCGTCGAGCTGCACCCCGGGTTTGCCGGTGAGGAAGTTCTCCAGGTTCACACGGAAGCGCTCCAATGCCGCGCCATCGCAGGCATTGGAGGCCACCGCATCCGCACCCGCCTCCGAATAGGCCTTCACCACGTTGACCATGTTGGCGGCCATGGCCAGCGGGTTGCCGCCCTTCATCATGTCCATCATGCTGCGCATCGAGGCGCCCATCTGGTCCATGCCGCGCGAGCTGCTCGCCCTGACCAGCGAGCGCTCCGCGTAGACGCCGGTGCCGACCGTCCGGTACGAGCTGCAGGAGCGCGAGATCTCCATGCCGTAGCCGTTGCGGGTGACCGTCTCGGCGGCACATTCCTGTCGCGTGAGTTCCACCGGATCGGCGATGTGCTTCGGGCATTGCCGCCAGAACTGCTGCATGTAGCCGCTCGCCAGCGCCGAGATCTCGGTGCTGCCGGGGGCGGCCGTGATGTCTTCGAAGCTGCCTCGGAAAAGGCTGCGCACGACGGCGCCATTCGCCGCGGTGACCGCCAGGTCGGACGCGCTCAACACGACCGGCCGGCCGGGGCCGGTCGAGGTGGCCGCGGTGGCCGACGCACGCTGCGCCTGGGCGAGCCGCGCCCTTTCGTCTTCGGCGACCCGCGCCTCGATCTGCGCACGGCGCTCCTCCAGCGGCGCCCGGAACTCCTGCCGCAAGGCCGCCAGCCGCTCGCCGCCGGCGCCAAACAGGGCCGTGAGTTCGGCATGCCGCGCCGCGACGTCGGCGCCACTGCCGAGCGCGGCGACCTGCGCCTTCCAGGCCGGCAGCAGGGCACTCAACACCCGGGTGCGCGCTTCGTCGAGCCCACGCACCGCCTGGTCGAGCGCCGGGGACTTGAGCTCGGCGTAACGCCCGAGCACCTCGCGCTCCCAATCGGTCAACGCCTGTGCGCCCTCGCGTGTCGGCGCGATCGCGCGCAAACGCTCCTGTTCGGCCTGCAGCTCGGGCGCGATGCCGGCGTCCACGAGCTGCTGCACCTCGCGGTCCAGCTCGCTGGCGAGCTGAGGCGGCAGCGCGCCCAGGCTGCGACGCAGTTGCCGGTGGTCGCGCGCCAGCTGCAAGGCGGCCTGCGTCGACGGGGGCGTCGCGCGGGCCTGGGCGAGCCAGTCCTGCACGATCGCCGGCAGCAGCTCCGCTTCGCGTTGTGCCACGTACTGCTGCACCAGCTGCCGGTCGGCGGCCGACAACCGGGTGTAGCCGCGCGCCTCGGCGGCGCGTGCCCGCAGCTGGGTGAGGCTGGCCAGGTCCGCGGCGGTGTCGTCGGCCTGCGCCATCAAGGCATTCGCGCGCTCGAGCTGATGGCGCGCGTCGGCGAGAAAGCGACCGATCTGCATGGCGTCGGCCGGCCCGCGCTGGCCGTCGAAGGCCTGGCGCAGAACGCCGGCATAGCGGCTGAGCTGCCGCACCTGCTCGGGATCGGGCGGCTCGGGCGCGAACAGCCGTCCGAACAAGCCCCGCGGCGGCGGACGCAGGCCGAGGCAGGGCGCCATCGCCGACTCGTAGGCCTCGCGGTGCCAGGCCCCGCCGTCCTGGTCGTACACACGCCCGAAGACGGCGAGCATGTGTTCGTCGCGGAAGACGTCCAGCAGGCCGGCAGCGCTGCGGCCGCCCGGCGCGCTGCCGGACTCCAGCCAGCGCAGCAGCGCATCGCAGCGGGCGCGCGTGCCGCTCGCACTCGACAGGCTGCTCAGCGTGCTCTGCGGCTTGAGCACCGGGGCCTTGGCCTCGGCCGACCTCGGAACGACCAGCGCCGCCAGCATCACCACCCCAAGCGTCGACGCCACCAGGCCGCGCCACCGCGGCCCCACCACCGGCTTGTCACCCATGTTCCCCCCTGGTCCACGTCTGCTTCGATCAGACAGACGCAGGGTGCAAGCTAATGTCAGGCCCCTCGCCGTGCCACCCCGCGACCGTGGGTGACGCTGCCCGCCCCAAGACTTGGGGGCAAGGCTGTGGACAAGCAGGTCACAGGCTGTGGGCAACCCGTGAAGAAGCGGTGGGCAGGCTGTGGAGCCCGGTCACCGCAGCCACTGGAACACGAGCCCCGCCACCGCGCTGCCCGCGATCACCGGGATCACGCCCAGCTTGAAGCGAAAAAGTGCCACCCCCGCCGCGAGGCCGATCACCGCCGAGGCCCATTCGAAGACACCCGCCAGGCCCTGCGGCCACAGCACGTGGTACGCAAAGAACACCGCCAGGTTGACGATCACGCCCACCACCGCGGCGGTGATGCCGGTGAGCGGCGCGGTGAACTGCAGCTTGCCGTGCGTGGTCTCGATGAAGGGCGCGCCGAGGAAGATGAAGAAGAACGACGGCAGGAAGGTGAAGAAGGTGACGACCGTGGCCGCTGCGGCACCGGCCAGCGCGAGCGCATCGGGGCCGAAGATCGCCTTCGTCCAGCCGCCCACGAAACCGACGAACGACACCACCATGATCAACGGGCCGGGCGTGGTCTCGCCGAGCGCGAGGCCGTCGATCATCTGCGGGCCGGTGAGCCACTGGTGGTGGTCGACCGCGCCCTGGTAGACGTAGGGCAGCACCGCATAGGCGCCGCCGAAGGTGAGCAGCGCCGCCTTGGTGAAGAACCAGGCCATCTGCGTGAGCACCGCCTGCCAGCCGAAGAGGGCGGTGAGGCCCCCGATGGCCAGCGCCCACAGGCCGACGAAGACCACGATCACCGCGCGAAAGCGAGCCCAGCTGAAACGGGCGTGTTCGGGCGTGGGGGTGTGGTCGTCGATCAGCGCGGGGCCGTGGCCTTGTGCCGCCTTGCCGTGCCCACCCCCGGCGCTGAACTTGGCAGGCACCAAGCGCCCACCGAAATAGCCGATGAAGCCCGCGGCCAGCACGATCAGCGGGAAGGGCAGCTGCAACGCGAAGATCGCGACGAAGGCCGCGATGGCGATGCCCCACAGCCAGCCGTTCTTCAGCGTGCGCGAGCCCACGCGCCACGCCGCGTGCACCACCAGCGCCGTCACCGCCGGCTTGATGCCGTAGAAGAGCCCGGCGATCACCGGCACGTCGCCGAAGGCCATGTAGACCCACGACAGCGCGATCAGGATGAAGAGCGAGGGCAGCACGAAGAGGCCACCGGCGACCAGCCCGCCCCAGGTGCGGTGCATCAGCCAGCCGATGTAGGTGGCGAGCTGCTGCGCCTCGGGGCCGGGCAGCAGCATGCAGTAGTTGAGCGCGTGCAGGAAGCGGCTCTCCGAGATCCAGCGTCGCCGCTCGACCAGCTCCTCATGCATGATCGCGATCTGCCCCGCAGGCCCGCCGAAGCTGACGAAGCCGAGCTTGAGCCAGAAGCGCAAGGCCTCGGTGCGGGAGACGGGCGCAGGCGGCGCGGCGGTCGTGGGGTCAGTGGTCATCGGGTGTCAGCTGCAGCGCAGCGTAAAGAGAGTCGAAGAGCGGCAGGGCGGCCGCGAGCAGGGCGTCGTCACGCGCGTGCAGCGCCTGCAGGCCGCGCACCACGGCCTCGACGCCCGGCGCCTCGTCGACCGGCGCGCCGCCGACGTCGATGAAGTGCACGAGGGCGGCCAGGCGGCGCAGCGCGGGGTCGCTCAGGAGCGCAAAACTTTCGGCCACCACCTCGAAGGTGACACGGTCGCCCACGTGGGTGAAGGTGGCGCCGTCGAAGTCGTAACCCAGCGCCGTCTTCGGGCATTTCGCCGGGTCGGCGAGCCACACGAAGCGGGGCGAACGGTCGATGAAGCGCTGCACCAGCCAGGCGGTGGCGAGGCGGTCGACCCACGGGCGCTTGCGCGTGGCCCAGGTGCGGCCTTGGTGGTCGGCGATGGCCCGCGGCGTGATGGCGAACTCGGTCGCACGGGGCTCGCCCGGCGAGAGCTGGCGCTCGATGTCGAGGCGAAGTGCGGCCAGTGCCTCGGCCGCCTTCCGGCCGGCAGGGCCGGGGAAGAAATCGCTGGCCTGGATCGCCTGGACCTGCTGCTCCAGCGCGCGCAGCGTCTTGCGCAGCTGGGCCTCGCTGGCCTTTTTCAGCCCGCTGCGCGCCTGCCTGATCGACTGCAGCAGCTCGGCGTAGAGACTCACGCCGGTCGAAGAGGGCGCGAAACACCTGCTCCTGCGCGTCGTCGTGCGACGGCACGTGCAGCAGGTGCGCCTCGGCGCCGGCTTGTCGGATGGTGGCTTCGAGACTCGTGCAGGGCCTGGGCGGTGTCCGCGTGATCGGGCAGCACGTACACCCCCTCGCGAAGCGTGCCGGCGCCCGTGGCCTTGAGTGCGCGCCACACGCGCACCCGCAGGCCGCTGGGCGAGGTGGGCAGCGTCGCCGTCAGGATCAGCCAGGTCGTCATGAAGCAAATATCTCATGCTGAGATGTCTGCTACAAGGCACTTTTCCGAGGCTTGAAATGACAGCGCCGTGCACAGGGCACGGCGCGGTTCATGCGAGAGAGGCGTGTTCGGCTCAGAACGGGATGTCGTCGTCCATGTCGTCGAAGCCGGTCGACGACTTCGCGGCGGGCTTGCTGGCCGCCGGGCGCGAGGCCGGGGCGCTGCGCTCGCCACCACCGCCTTGCGAGCCGCGGCTGTAGCCACCGCCGCCGCCTTCGTCGCCGCCACCACCGCCACCTTCACGGCCGCCGAGCAGCTGCATGTTCTCGGCCATGATTTCGGTGGTGTACTTCTCGACGCCGTCCTTGTCGGTCCACTTGCGGGTCTTCAGGCGGCCTTCGACGTAGACCGGGCGGCCCTTCTTCAGGTACTCACCCGCGATCTCGGCCATGCGGTCGAAGAACACGATGCGGTGCCATTCGGTCTCTTCCTGCTTCTCGCCGGAGTTCTTGTCTTTCCATTGGCGCGAGGTGGCCACGGTGATGTTGCACACGGCCGAGCCGTTGGGGGTGTAGCGGACTTCCGGGTCCTTGCCCAGGTTGCCGATGATGATGACTTTGTTGATCGAGGCCATGGGGCGCTCCAGGAAGAGTAGATCGGGAATGGGCTGAATTATGCGGCGCGATGCCGTCGGGGTCTTGCCCACCAACAGGGGCACACCTAGGGTTGATACCCGGCCACCCCCATCTGCCAGAGGAAGAACGACAGGATGTCCGCCCGCTCCTCCAGCTGCTGCTTCTTGGTGCTGCCGACCCCGTGGCCGGCGTCGTATTCGAGGCGCAGCAACACCGGCTTGCCGCTGGTGGTGGCGGCCATCAGGCGCGCGGCGGTCTTGGTGCTGGCCCACACTTCCACGCGCGGGTCGTTCACGCCGTGGGTCAGCAACACGGCAGGGTAGGCCGTGCCAGGTTTGATGTGGGCGTAGGGGCTCATCGCCAGCAGCGACTTGAAGCCCGCCTCGGTCTTGTAGGAGCCGAACTCGGGGATGTTGGGCACGCCGTTGGCGGTGTCTTCCATGCGCAGCATGTCGAGCGCCCCCACCGCCGGCACCACCGCGGCAAACAGCTCGGGCCGCTCGACCATCGCCATGCCGACGAGGATGCCGCCCGCGCTGCCACCGAAGATGCCAAGCTTTGCTGGCGCGGTGTACTTCTGCGCGATGAGGTACTCGGCGCAGGCGATGAAGTCCTTCCAGCTGTTGGGCTTGGTGGACTGGAAGCCCGCGCGGTACCACTCCTCGCCGTAGACGCTGCTGCCGCGCGGGTTGGCGATCGCGTAGACGCCGCCGGCATCGAGCCAGGCCAGGCGGCTCACGCTGTAGAAGGGCTCTTCGGTCGAGCCGTAGCTCGCGTAGCCATAGAGGATGGTCGGGTTGCGGCCATCGAGCTGGATGTCGGCGCGGTGGATGATGGACATCGGCACCATCGCGCCGTCGTGGCTCTTGACCTTCACTTCGGTGGCCACGATGCCCGCCGGCTGGTCGTAGGGGCCGGTCGGCTGCAGCCCGGTGTTGCGCACGCTGCCGTCGGCGGCCACTTCGTACACCTGGCGCGCGGCGTTCCAGCTCTGCAGGTCGATCAGCACGCCGGGCAGGCGTGGATGGGCAGCGCTGCTGCCGCTTTCGTCGTCGACGAGCGCGAACGAGCCTTCGAGCGGCAGCTTCACCTCCACCGGCGCGCCGGTCGCACCGTGCGGGCGTTTGTAGAGGCGCTTGATGTTGCCGTCGCGGGCTTCGATGTAGACCGCGTCGGATGCGGCGGCCACGTTGACCACCACCCGATCCGAGGCCGGCATCACCACCTCGGCGCGCCGCAGGTCGGGCTCGCCCAGGCGCAGCGCCAGCACCTGTGAGCGCGGCGCCCCCTGGTGCGACACGAGGTAGAGGGTGTCGTCGAAATAGGCGATGCCCGTCACCTCGTCGGACGGCCGCAGCACCCGCTTCCACGCCGGCTTGCCGGCCAGCACCCGGCCTGCGGCGCGATGAAGAGGCCCATCTCGCGCTGCGTGCCGTTGATCACCACGCCGAGCGCCCACTTGCCGTCGTGCGTGAAGTTGACGAGCGGGATCTCCGCCGGGCGGATGTCCACCCCCTTCGTCGCCGTGCCGAACACCGGCTTCGCCTCGGCGATCGGCCGGCCCGCGCGCAGCAGCCAGACCTGGCTGTGCTGGTACTTGTCGGTGGCGCGGGCACCGCCGCGCGGTGCACGCAGGCGGTTGACAACCAGCATCGAGCCATCGGGCGACCAGTCGACCCCGCCGAACTCGGCGCGGGTGACCGGGCGCCCGAGCGGCTTGCCGGTGCGCGTGTCCAACAGGTGCAGCACCGCGGCCTCGGAGCCTTGCGCCGACAGGCCGTAGGCGACCCTCGCGCCATCAGGCGACGGCCGGTACCAGTTGATCGCGTGCGGCTGGCCGGTCTTCTTCTCGACCTGATCCGGGTCTACCAGCAGCTGGTCGGCACCGTTCAGGCCCCGGCGCAGCGAGAGCTTGTACTGGTTGTCGGTGGCGCCGCGGCGCTCGATGAAATACAGATCGCCCGGCACCCGGGTGATCTGCGCCACGCGCTCGGACGTGGCCGCGTCGTAGCGGTTGATCTTCTCCAGCAGCGCCTGCCGGCCTGGGATGCGCGCGAGCACCGCATGCGCATGCGCGCTGTGCGCCTTCATCCAGCGCGCCACCACCGGGTCGTGCCGGTTCTCGAAGTAGCGGTAGGGATCGTCGATGCGCACGCCGTGGTAGGTGTCGGTCACGGTGCGCACGGGTGCGACCGGCAGGGGCGCCACGGCCTGCGCGTGGGCGGCCAGAGCGGTGAGGACGAGTGCGAGACCAGCCAGGGTGTGCTTCATGAAACGAAGTTAGCACGCAGGCTCGCGCGCCCACCACCCCACGTTTCATGCGCACACCACCACCGCCGAGGGCCACCTGATGGGGGAGCCGCGGCTGCGGCGCACAGCCCTCGCGTACCATGCCGGCTCCCTCTCGCCATGTCGTCCACCGCCTCCTCTTCCGCCCCGCCGACACAGCCTCTGCGCATCCTGCAAGAGGTGTTCGGCTACCCCGCCTTCCGCGGCCAGCAGCAGGCCATCATCGAGCACGTGGTGACCGATGGCGACGCACTGGTGCTGATGCCCACCGGCGGCGGCAAGAGCCTGTGCTACCAGGTGCCGGCGATCGCGCGGCATCGCGCAGGCCGCGGTGTCACCGTCGTCGTGAGCCCGCTGATCGCGCTGATGCACGACCAGGTGGGCGCGCTCGAAGAGGCCGGCGTGCATGCGGCGTTTCTGAACTCCACGCTCACGCTCGACGACACGCAGAAGATCGAGCGCGAGATGATGAGCGGCCGCCTGGTGCTGCTCTATGCCGCGCCCGAGCGCGTGACCACGCCGCGCTTCCAGGCACAGCTCGATTCGCTGCACGCGCGGGGCCTCTTGAGCCTCTTCGCCATCGACGAAGCGCATTGCGTGAGCCAATGGGGCCACGACTTCCGCGAAGACTATCTCCAGCTGAGCCTGCTGCACGAGCGCTACCCCGACGTGCCGCGCATCGCGCTCACCGCAACCGCCGACGACCTCACGCGTGCCGACATCATCGAGCGCCTCTCGCTCCACGACGCGCGTGTCTTCATCAGCAGCTTCGACCGCCCCAACATCCGCTACCAGATCGTCGAGAAGGACAACGCACGCGCCCAGCTGCTGCGCTTCATTCAAGACGAGCACGAAGGCGAAGCCGGGGTCGTGTACTGCCAGTCGCGCAAGAAGGTGGAAGAGACCGCCGAGTGGCTGAAGGCCGAAGGCATCCACGCGCTGCCCTACCACGCCGGGCTCGACACCGATGTGCGCAGCCGCCACCAGAACCGGTTCCTGCGCGAAGAGGGCGTGGTGATGGTCGCCACCATCGCCTTCGGCATGGGCATCGACAAACCCGATGTGCGCTTCGTGGCCCACCTCGACCTGCCGAAGAACATCGAGAGCTACTACCAGGAGACCGGCCGCGCCGGCCGCGACGGGCTGCCGGCCGACGCTTGGATGACCTACGGCCTCGCCGACGTGGTGAACCAGCGCCGCATGATCGACGACAGCCCGGCCGGCGAAGAGTTCAAGCGCAACCAGATCGGCAAGCTCGATGCACTGCTCGCCTTGGCCGAAGCGCACGACTGCCGGCGTGTGCGCCTCCTGCACTACTTCGGCGAAGAAAGCCAGCCCTGCGGCAACTGCGACAACTGCCTGCTCCCGCCCGCCACCTGGGACGCGACCGAAGCCGCGCGCAAGGCGCTCTCGTGCATCTACCGTTTCCACCAGCAGGGTGGCCAGCGCTTCGGGGCCGTGCACCTGATGGACGTGCTGCGCGGCAAGCCGACCGACAAGGTGCAGCAGTACCGGCACCAGGAGCTCTCGACCTTCGGCATCGGCGCCGACGTGAGCGAAGCGCAGTGGCGCGCCGTGCTGCGCCAGCTGATCGCCCTCGGCCACCTGCGCACCGAAGGCGAATACAACACGCTCGAACTCACGCCGAGCGCCCGCGCCGTGCTGCGGGGCGAGGTGACGCTGCTGCTGCGCCAGCCGAGCGAGGCGCCCAAGCGCGGCAAGGGCATGAAGGCCCCCCGCGCCGGCAAGGACAAGCCGCCGCCGGTGCCGCTGGACGCACAGGGCACCGAGCGGTTCTCGGCCCTCAAGGCCTGGCGGGCCGAAGTGGCCAAGGAGCACGGCCTGCCGGCCTACGTGATCTTCCACGACGCGACGCTCGCCGAGAT